>DEKL01000078.1:0-10909 GCA_002353835.1 Alphaproteobacteria bacterium UBA2723 | reverse complement strand
GACTTTTTCTCATGAGCTTTGCCAACAGATTAAAAATATCAGCGGTACGCTTGTAACGGATATTTTCCTTTCACCGCAGTATGTGTGGTCATGTGATGTTAACACCGTCGGCACCCCATACCATCACAATGTGCAGGGTATTCTAGATAATCATGCCTTGTTAAATGAAGAATTCCCCAGCAAAATGATTCCGTTACTCTTAAAACATCAGGTAACACAGATTTTACTTTTTGAGGACTACGATAAAAACTACTATTCTGAAAACACCGAAAACCAGAACAAGCTGTATTATCGTTTAATCAAACGCCAAAACGTTCCGCCATTTTTAACTGAGGTCAAAACACCGCTGCCGAACGCCCGCCTTTATGAAGTCAAAATATAATGTGGATTTAATCGCCTGATTGCTTGAAAATAAAGCAAAAACAGCTATAATAGCCATAAATATATGCGGAGGTTATTATGCGTTTTAAGTTTGTTTTGTTGACTTTTTTAGGCTCATGCTTTCTCTTCAATACACCGGTTAATGCCGGCGTCGGTTTTGATGATGATATAGATTTAAGCCTTATTTTAGGAGATGGTTTCAAATCCGAAAAAAAGCTTGCAAAAGAAGCTAAAGATGCACAAAAGGAAAAAGAAAAAAAGANNAAAGGAAAAGAATATAACGATAAAGGTGAATTATTTTTTGAAGGAGAATATTTAAAAGGGAAAAGAAATGGTAAAGGAATTGAATATTTTGAAAATGGTAAAATAAAATTTAAAGGGGAATTTACAAAAGGAAAAAGAAAAAAAGAAACAGCAAAAATCTCAAGATACCTCATCACAAGAAGCACCGACCTTAGATTTTAGCAACAAACAACCCTCCCCACAAAATCGTTCCGCAGCCGCCAATCTTTTAAGCAAGGTAAAAAAAGGCTTGCCCTTTTCTCCGGATGAAATGGAGTCATGGATAGTTAATACCAAAGATATTAACAACTGTTATGAAAACGGGCAAACCATGTTGCTTTACGTTGTTGCCCGCTATACGGATGTCCAGTCTATCCGTATGCTGATTGAAAACGGGGCAGACTTGCAAACACACTGTAACCCACGCTATGAAGCATTGTTTATTGCCGCCATTAACAACCCCTCTGCCGCCGTTACCGAAACATTGCTTAATAACGGCGCCAACCTGATAGAACGAGATATTGAGCAAAATACAGCCCTCATGCTTGCCGCCACCTTTAACCGTTCTTCAAAAGTTTTGGATATGCTGATAGATTACGGTCTTAAAACCAACACGGTTAACAAATACGGCTATGATGCTTTAATGTTGGCCGCTTATGAAAACGGACGTATTCCGATATTGGAAACCTTAATAGATAACGGTTCTGATGTTAATTTCAAAGATAAAGAAGGGCATACCCCGTTAATGGCAGCAGCCTTGCGCGGCAGAGATGAAGCCATGCAGTATTTAATTAAGCGCGGTGCAGATTTTAATGCCAAAGACAATAACGGGGTTAGTGTTTTAGACTATTACAACAAACGCCATTATCTAAAAACGCTTAATTTTGATGATGCTAATCTGATGACACCCTCACAGCGTTTGGAAAAACAATTTGAATTTGTCGCCGAGAACCACTACCGCTATAACAATGCCTTAAAAAACAGCCTTTATTCCGAAAATCCTGACGCGGAAGGAGAAATGGCGTTGGAAAATCTGGCAGATGTGGATGTCAAAGATGATAACGGTTGCACACCGCTTTTGGCCGCCGTTATCAATAATAACACTCTCTCTGTTATAGAAAAACTGGTAACGGCCAAAGCTGATGTCAATGCTTCCTGCATGGGAGACAGGACCCCGTTAATGATACTGGCCGAACAAACGGATCACCGCTATAATCCGGATGAACAACTTAAAAAAGTGCAATATCTTTTAAGCCATAAGGCAAATCCGGATATAAAAGATAAAAACGGTGATACCGCTTTGATATATGCCGTTAAAAATCATGCCGATAAAGCCCTTATCAGCAGTCTTGTCAGTGCCGGTGCCGATATAAACCTGGCTAACAACGAAGAACAAACACCTCTCTGGGTTGCCATATTAAACAATGAACCGGCAGAAACCGTTAAAATGTTAATAGAACACGGCGCAAACCCGAATCAACCGGATGCCCGCGGTGAAATGCCGTTATGGTATCTGTTGCGCACAGATGGCGATACGGAATTAGCTTGTGTTCTCATTCGTGGCGGTGCAGATGTGGAAAAGCCGAATGCCGCCGGTGATTTACCGTTGTGGTATGCCTTTAATCGTAATGTGGATGAAAAGCTCTTAGAAACAATTATCGCCCACCAAACCAATTTAAATATCAAAAATGAAAACGGTGATACCCCGTTGCTTTATGCCGTTAAGAACGATTATCCGGCAAACATTGTCAAACTGTTGTTAAGCAAAGGCGCCAACCCGAACGCTGCCGATAAAAACGGTTATACCATCTATGATATTTTGCAAAGCAATCAATACTATGATGAAACCATGAAAAGACGCAACCGAGATCGTGTTTTGAATGCGTGGTAAGAAGAAAAACTATTTCTTCTTTAAGTCTTCTTTTCTTTTCAGTTCTTCCAAGTTGCGCTCGGTAGCGATTCTGTCCAAAATAGTTTTAACCACCGTATCAATAGCGGTTCCTTCGGAATAATCTGCCGGCAAAGCAAAGTTAACGCGGTCATCTTTTAAGAGTTTAATCGCTTTTTCTTTATGCACACTCTTAGGTTTATAAACCGCAATAGCATTACCGCCGCGGCTTTTAACCAGCTTCATACACGGGATATCGGTCATTCCGTCACCGAAATAGATAATTCTGGAATAAGGTATCCGCCGCTTTGCATCAGGCATATATTCATTAACCAAGCGATCATCAAGTTTACCCAAACCTTTATTGATTTTGGAAAGATAAGGCACTTTGGTAGAGTAGTTAACCACGCGCGCCGGCCAAACCGGTGTACCGTCTTCGCCGAATGCGTATGCACAACCGTACATTCCCTTAATATACTTACAGATGGAAGTACCGCATAAAATTTCTTCATAGCCGGAAGATATGATATAATGCTCAACTTTAAGCCCTAAAAATTTACCGTATTTATTGATGCGCTCAAACCACTCTTCCACACCCTTATAGTATTTAACCAATGTCCCGCAATACTCAAAATTTTCACGCGTTAAACGTACATCTTTTTCTTTGGCTATTTTCATAAAATAATACATACTGCCGGTAATTTGGTCAGCACAATTATCAACCGACCAAGCATTTGCTTTTTTCCAAAAAGTTTTCGGGCTCATACCGAGTTCGGGAATGAGTACATAATCTTGCATATACGTAGTAGAAAGCGTTTGATCAAAGTCATAAACGAGTGCGACAACGGTATTTTTCATGTAAACCTCAATTAGTTGCTTGCAATTTATAATAATATGATATAAAACAACGGTTAGTTTTTCGTTAATATTAAGAGATTTAAAGAGGTAAAAAATGGCAGCAACACAGATGGAACAACTTGTTTCCTTATGCAAAAGAAGAGGCTTTATTTTTCAGAATTCGGATATATACGGTGGTCTGCAAGGCTTATACGATTACGGTCCGTTAGGTGTGGAATTAAAGAATAACATCAAAGCCGCATGGTGGCGTGCCATGGTTTATGAACGTGATGATGTTGAGGGTTTGGATGCCGCCATTATTACCAATCGCAAAGTGTTGCATTATTCCGGCCATGAAGATACCTTTTCTGACCCGATGGTAGATTGCAAGAAGTGCAAAGGTCGTTTCAGAGCCGACCATATAGACGGCAAATGTCCGAATTGCGGCTCTACGGAATTAACCGAACCGCGTCCGTTTAATTTGATGTTAAGAACACAATTAGGTCCGGTGGTTAATGAAGATGCCGTTGCTTATTTAAGACCGGAAACCGCACAAGCTATTTTTACCCAATTTAAGAACGTGGTAGATGCCACTTCAAGAAAGTTGCCGTTTGGTATTGCCCAGATTGGTAAGAGTTTCAGAAACGAAATTACCCCGAAGAATTTTATCTTCCGCGTTAGAGAGTTTGAGCAAGCGGAATTGGAATTTTTCGTTAAGCCGGGTGAAGATGAAAAATGGCACGAGATATGGAAACAAAACCGCATTCAATGGTGGCGTGACCAAGGTATTGAGTCAGATAATTTGAAGATTTATGACCAACAGCCGGATGAATTGGCTCACTATGCCAAAGCCTGTACGGATATTGAGTATAAATTCCCGTGGGGTTTTGATGAGTTAGAGGGCGTTGCCAACCGTCGTGATTATGACTTAGGTAATCACACCAAGAGCCAGGAAGAGTTTAATCTGGAAGCCAAGTGTCATGAAAATCACGATTCCACAACAAAGTTGTGCATCAGAGATGATGATGAAAACAAGTGGGTTATCCCGTTTGTTATTGAGCCGTCTATGGGTATAGACAGAGGTATGTTAGCGATATTGGTAGAAGCCTATAATGAAGAAGATTTAGGCAACGGCAACTCGCGCATTGTAATGAAGATAAAGAAGCATTTAGCCCCGATTAAGGTTGCGATTGTACCGTTAAAAAAGAACAGTCCGGAAATTATGGCGAAGTGTCATGAATTAAAGCAAAAGCTGATGAAGTTAGGTATCGGCAGGGTTGCTTTGGAAAACACCGGCAATATCGGTAAAGCATACAGAAGACATGATGAAATCGGAACGCCGTTGTGTTTAACGGTTGATTTTGAGACCTTGGAGCAACAGCCGGAGAGCGTTACCCTGCGTGACAGAGATACCATGGAGCAAATCCGTGTCAACACGGCCGATTTACCGGCATATTTGCGCGAATATTTCGCTTAAACGGGCATAAATGCCCCGCCCCCGCGGCGTAAGCGGTGCCGTGCGCATAGCACACAGCCGTGAGGCTGTTCCGGCGCGTACAGACTAAAATAAAAATTTAAGGCAGGGTAAAAACCTTGCCTTAAATTTTTATGCGCGCCGTTTAACGCCCTTTTCTCTTAAATATTCCATAAGACTCCCCCCTCTCTTTACCCCTCGTTAAACATTGCGTGCTATACTGGAAAGATATGGAAAGGAACAAATATGCCAAAGCAAAAATTTACACTTCATACCCATAATAACGAGCTTCATTTTGACGGCANNNNTACTCCGCGCGCGAGATGATTGAAACAGCGCAAAATCTAGGTTTTGAAACCATCGGCGTTTCAAACCACATGATTTTTCATAAAAGCCTAACCCCGTATCTGCAATATGAGCCTGTGTTTTTTGATGATTTCAATAAGGCTGAAAAGGCTTACATGAAGCATATAGAAATCTTAAACAACCTAAAATCCGAATTTAAGATAAACATTAAAATCGGTTTTGAAGTGGACTTTTTCCAAGATAAAGACTGGCGCAATTATTTTGATAAAATGGTCACCCGCCTGCCCGTGGATTACCTCATCAGCGGCAGCCATTTCCTAAAAAATGATGATGAAAGTTTTGTCTGCAACATTTTTCACTTAAAACACCTAAACCCGCAACCGGATGCCGAAACCTTGCATAAAATGATATTAAACCACTATAAAAATATCATTGCCGCCATCAAAAGCGGATATTTCAGCTTTATCGCCCATTTGGATTATACCACCCGCTTGGATTTAGGCGTTGATAAAATTTATGATGAGTGCAAAATGGAAGTCTTGGAAGCGGTTAAAGAGGCGAAAATTCCGATAGAGGTAAACACCAACGGTTATGAACAGTTAAACCGCCCCTATCCTGATATTTGGATGATAAAAGAACTTGCCAAAGACGGTGGCATTGTGCCGATAGTGTTAAGTGATGATGCCCATTTTACCGAACGCTTAGGGCAACACTTTGATGAAGCGGAAAAGCTTTTAGCAGACCTTCATTACACCAATCGTTTCACTTTAGATATGCTGAGAAAGCCGATTTAAGCCCATGCAAGATTTATTTGAAAGACTGGCCAAATCCGAATTCAGAAGCAAATTCAAATTAAAACAAACAGATATTGAATATATCCGTGAAAAAGGATTAGATAAAATTAAGTCACACGCCTCGGATTTTATCAAAAACAGAATAGCCCCGGCAGAGATAATAAACGACGGCAAACAAACACCGATGAAAGGCCATCCGGTATTTATCGCTCAACACGCCACCGCTTGTTGTTGTCGCGGTTGTATAGAAAAATGGCACCATTTTCCCAAAGGCCGAGAATTGACCATCGCTGAACAGGAATACCTCGTCAATATCATCATGAGCTGGATAAAAAGACAGTATGAGGCAAAATAAAAGCTAACTAAGCTAACCCCCTATCATCACGCATAGCCTGCATAAGACGGTCATCTGTCTTTTCTTTTTGGGCAACCTTTTCTTCTTTAGCAACACCTTTATTTGCCGCTTTCTCGGCAGCGGAAATCTTATGCTGGCTTAATGCCAAATCAGCCTTGGCCGCACTTCTGAATGCATTATAATCATCAAAAAAGACAGCATCATTTAAAGCGGTATAATTTATCAACTCAACAATTTTATCATCCGTATAACGATCAAACAAATGGTTATCTAATTTCTTTGGAGCATTTCCACCGTTTTTCTCATAATCAGTGCGTTTTTTCTCACATTCTTCACGAATTTTTTTCACTTCGTCCAATGTAATCTCTTTGGTCGGGTCAATATCAAAATTTTTACAAAGTTCTTTAATACGCGCATATACTTCTTTCGGGTTATCCAAATAAGCATGCGGAGCAACCCCCTCGCGCAAACCTCCGTTTTCTAAAAGCTGAGCAGTCATCATTTCATTTATTTGTAATCCAAGCGTATGCGTTACCTCATGCGCCACCGCACTGCTCAAACTAGGCGCGTACACATTTTGCGCTTCTTTATCTATCAACGGAACATTTAAGAACAAAACTTTCTCTTTAACATAAGAAAATGATAATCCGGCCGCTTTCTCATAACGCGGGTCATTCTTTTTCTTTTCATTAACCAGCAACATAGCGGCAATAGCTTGCTTTTCATCACCACCAAACTGTGCAATAACCTCGTCTTTTAGGTGAATTTTTTCCTCTAAAATCATCTTTTCCAAGGTGCCGTACATATCTTTTGTGGCAACAATTTGAAGATTACCAAGATTTTCCATGGCTGTTTTATATTCTTCCACGTCTGCACCGATATCCGCGCCATCTAAAAACATTCCTGCTTTATGGCGTTTTTGATACCAGTTTTTAACCCAATCAACCCCGTCGTTAATGCTTTGCTTTTGGGCATCTGTCAAAGTAACGCCTGCTTCAATAATGGTGCTTTCGTTCTTATCAGTCATCTTATGTCTCCCATAAGTAATATTATATAAGGAGTATATCACAAAATGCCTCTCTTGTCAAAACAAATAGGCGCATAAAAGAAAAGCGCCGGAATAATCCGACGCATTTTCTAAAAAGTCCCTTTTTTCTTCTGCAGATAATCAATAACATCATCTACACTCTCACATCTGCCGGCATAGTAACGGTGCCACTCGTCACCATAGACCTCAAAACCGATAGGCTTTTTCATATCCCCGAACACCCCGCCATAAATACCGAGTGCCGGCGCATAGAGGATAAAATCCGTATCAGAAAGGATAAACAACGTTCTGATAGCTCCGCTGATTTTAAGCTTTTCCGTTGCAGGGTGAATAACACTCCACCACAAATCAGAACCGGTACTAAAGCCCCATGCGTCAAGAGTACCTAATGATCCTTGAACCACCAGCAACATCTTATCCCCGCGCTGCATTGTGGTAAGCAATGAAACTTCTGCCTTCGGACACGCATCACGCACCGCCTGAAGCAGTTGATTTTGTTTTTCTTCTTCCATAATGATTTGATTTTAAAATAAGACAAATAATGATAATAAATTGAGGAAAACCCTAGCAAATAAACATCAGTGAGTCAACAGGAAAATAAACCACACTAAAGAAAAAGGCACACAACCAATAAAAACTTAAAAAAGCGTTCTCAAACGGAACGCTTTTCACGAAGAGGCAGGATAAAATTATATAGCCATGGGTGGGATAAATTGCGGTGCTATCGCTGTGAGCCCACCAAGGCGCACGAGCGTACTAAAACGTACGTGACGCGCCGACGAGTGGCTTCCTCACAGCGATTTGACCGTGATTTAGCACGCCCCTACTCAGCAGCGGAAGCGTCCTCGTCATCGCCACCCAACATCTCGGTCGTCAGATGTCCTGCATCAGCACGGATTTTATTCTCAATTTCTTCAGCTAAAGCCGGATTATCTCTAAGCGCTTGTTTAGCGTTTTCGCGCCCTTGTCCGAGCTTTTCGCCTTTATAAGAGAACCATGCGCCGGCCTTTTCAACAATGCCTGCCTTAACACCTAAGTCAATAAGCTCGCCGGTCTTAGAGATGCCTTCGCCGTACATAATATCAAAATCAACAGTCTTAAACGGAGGAGCAACCTTGTTTTTAACGATTTTAACGCGAGTTTGGCTACCGATAACGTCATCTTTATCTTTAATAGCGCCGATACGACGAATATCCATACGGATAGAGGCATAAAACTTCAAGGCATTACCACCGGTCGTTGTTTCCGGATTACCGAACATCACACCGATTTTCATGCGGATTTGGTTAATAAAGATAATAAGTGTATTAGAGCGGGAAACCGTTGCGGTCAATTTACGCAAAGCCTGGCTCATCAAACGTGCCTGTAAGCCCATGTGCGAGTCGCCCATTTCGCCCTCAAGCTCAGCCTTCGGAACCAAAGCTGCAACCGAGTCAACGACTAAAACATCAATAGCGCCGGAACGCACCAATGTATCAGCAATTTCAAGCGCCTGCTCACCGGCATCCGGCTGAGAGATTAACAGGTTATTGATATCAACACCGATTTTTTTGGCATAAGACGGATCAAGTGCGTGTTCGGCATCAATAAATGCACAGGTGCCGCCCTTTTTCTGCGCTTGCGCAATAACGCTTAAAGCCAAAGTTGTCTTACCGGAACTTTCCGGCCCGTAAATTTCAACAATTCTACCCTTCGGTAAACCACCGATACCGAGTGCAATATCCGTTCCCAAAGAACCGGTAGAAATCGCCTCAATATCAATTTTCGTATCCTGCCCATAGCGCATGATAGAACCTTTACCGAAAGCTCTTTCAATTTGGCTCAACGCCGCTTCCAACGCCTTATCTTTTTCCATATTTAACCTCTCTAAAAGTCTTCAAATTTTAATTTCAAACCGATTATGTTCTTTTTTTGTTCTATTTGCAAGTATTTTTTTCACATTTTTGTAACTATTTTAAAAAATCAAATATTTTCATACACTTAGAAGCAAAAACAGAGCTTTTCTCATTGTTCACATATACAATAGCGCAAAAATAAGTGTTTACAAACAAATTTTTGTTTGTTAAGAGGATATCTCAGTTGGTATCTTTAACGATACTATTAAAAAAACAAATATGAATATGAGGGAAAAGATGACAGCAGAATTGCTTATGTCCGGTAAAAAAGGCCTGATTATGGGGCTTGCCAATGATAAATCCATTGCTTGGGGGATTGCTCAAGCGCTTGATGCTCAAGGAGCACAAATCGCGTTTTCATACCAAAACGAAACATTAGAAAAAAGAGTTGTTCCTTTGGCGCAACAGCTTTCTTTTGAGCCGACATTGATAAAGTGTGACGTAACCGATTCCGCATCTGTTGAAGCTTGCTTTGCCGAGCTGGGCAAAAAATGGGGCAAGATAGACTTTGTTGTTCACGCTATTGCCTTTTCCGATAAAGACCAATTAAAAGGCCGCACCATTGATACCACTTTGGCAAACTTCACCAACACCATGCATATTTCTTGCTATTCGTTTATTGAAGCTTGCCGCTGTGCTTCTCCGTATATGAACGAAAACGGCTCTATTTTAACATTAACTTATTTAGGCGCCGAGCGTGTATTGCCAAACTACAATATTATGGGTGTTGCTAAAGCCGCTCTTGAAGCTTCCGTTCGTTATGCCGCCGTTGATATGGGACAACAGAAAGTTCGCGTTAACGCTATTTCTGCCGGTCCGATTAAGACATTGGCCGCTTCCGGTATCGGTGACTTCAGAAAGATTTTACACTGGAACGAATTAAATGCACCGTTAGGAACCAACGTTACCCAGGAACAAGTCGGTCGTGCCGCTTTGGCCCTGCTTTCACCTTTAGGTGAAGCCATTACCGGCGAAGTCTTACACGTTGATAACGGCTATAACAAAATTGCTATGTTAAACATTCACAAGACTCACGAATTAGCCGAAGTTCTTGCTGATTTTTAATAAAGGGAAAGTCTGAAAACAAAAAAACATCGGTTCTCTAACCGATGTTTTTTTTAAGCTTAAATGGAAAGAATTTCATCATCTCTTAACATCTCAAAGCCATCTGTCAGCCTTTGATGAAGGGAAATCTTTCCACTACACAAATCTGAAATTTCTTCCGTCTCCACATGTTGAGACCTAAGTGTTTTCAAAGCCTGCTCTAATCCTAAATCATTAAGCGCCTCTCTTGCTTTCAAACTCAACCCGTAGCGACGAATATAGCTACAGATAATTTGTTCGGCAAGGTGTTCATCCTCAAATTCCATCCCCAAAGTGACCACCATCTGATATTCGTCGCTTGCGCTCAGATGATGATTTTTGAGATACTTCTTAAGCAACGGAATGTCCGCCTTTTGCAATAGCTCAGAAAAACTGAGGTTTTCAACTGCGTTCCCTTTTCTTCCGATTAAATAGAAATAGAGAACATCTTTCTTCGGATTTTCAGCAACAGCTGAATCTAGGCTAAGGTTTAAGCCTGCGGTTTGGTCTGCCAAACCTAATACAAAAATGTTTTTCATTTTGAAATAAATTAAATAATTAATAAA
>DEKL01000115.1:3591-13269 GCA_002353835.1 Alphaproteobacteria bacterium UBA2723 | reverse complement strand
GGTGTTAATAATAATGAAATCACCGGCAACGGTACCACTACCTTTAGCAATGATGTAGAAAACAACGGTACAATTACGCAGGATAACGTTATCAATAACTGCAACTTAACTAACAATGCACGAATTACCGCATCTTTAGAAAATACCGGAACTTTAGACAATAACGCATTGATTACGGGTGATATTGAAAACAGCGGTACTTTAACCAGTAATGCTTCTGACTTAGACGGCGATATTGATAATGAAAATCAATTAAACTTGACCGGCGGTGTTAATAATAATGAAATCACCGGTAACGGTACCACCACCTTTAGTAATGATGTAGAAAACAATGGTGCAATTACTCAAGACAATGTTATCAATAACGGTAACCTGACCAATAACGCACAGATTGTTGCTGCTCTTGAAAATAACGGCGATATTGATAACCACGCTTTGATAAAAGGCGATATCGCTAACAACGGTACATTAACATCAGATACGTCAGACCTGTTAGGCACAATTACCAACAGTGAGGCCGCTATCTTGAACATAATCGGTAATGAAAGCAATAATGAGATTACCGGTTCGGGTACGGTTAATATCAATAGCTCCATGAATTTGGTTAAAGCCATCACCGGCACCAACACCGTCAACGCCAACAGCGGTACATTAAGCTTTGCCGACAGTTCTGCTCTTGGTAACGGTGTAACCTTAAACGCCAACGGCTCAACCATTGAAGTTGCCGACAAGAATATGAAAGTGAAGAAAGCCAACTTTGACAGCAACTCCACGTTGAAATTGAGAATCGACAGCAAGACCTCATTTGGCACCTTAACGGCTGATGAGATTACGGTTGCCGATGGAGCCACATTAAGTGCCACATTGGTAGGTAATGCCTTAGCCGAGGTTGGCAGACCGACATACTTCCAGTTGTTGACAGCCAATAATCAAGACTTTAATAAGTTCAAGGATATCTTTGATAACAATATGTATCTCTTTGAAAAAGAAGGATTAAACGGTAAATACAAAGTATCTTTGGTTAAGACGGCTCGCGAAGTTGCCAAAGAAAACGGTGCCAATCCGGATCTTCAAGATTCTGCCGGTGCATGGGTAGATGACGGCGGTTTCCCGGATACCCGCAGTCAAAATATTTCAGATGGTTTAGCTGAGTTAGCACAAAATGACGGTAAAGGTTTTGTTTCAGCCTTAGATGCAATTGCCCCGACCGCCGCACCGATGGTTAAAGCTATAACCTTAAGTTTGAATGACCGCTTGCATGATATGTTGATTAATCATATTTACAATCGTGCCGCAGATCAAGAAGCCGCAGGTCTTGCCTCAGGTGATGATCCGGTTAAGACCGCAATCTTAGATGCATCCGTATGGGTAAAGACTTATGCCGCGAAATCAAGATTAAGTTCCGGCAAAGGCAACATCACATCATTTGATATAGATAGCCATGGTGCCGTCTTTGGTGTTGATAAGAAAGTTGATGACATCGTTATCGGTGCCGGTTACGCAACAGACTCAACAGATGCTGATGCTCGTAACAGAAAAGACAAAGTTAAGACTCACAGCATCTTTACATACGGTCAATACAAACCGAATGATTGGTTTGTTGATTGGTTAGCTTCATACAGCCGTGGCAAATATAATGAAGACAAATATGCTTTATTAAGAAATCTCGGTGCAAAATATGATGTTGATGATTATCATCTGCAAGCTATCACCGGTTATGATTATCACCTTGATGAAAAGATGACCGTTACTCCTGAATTCGGTTTACGTTACACCTACATCAAACGTGATGAATACGAAGACGGTGCTGTTCAAACCATCCATGGTGATCACATGAATATCTTAACCGCCGTCGCCGGTGCCAAAGTTTCCACCGAATTTGACTTTGATGAGAATCAGTTGACACGCTCCGGTAAAGTTAAACCTTATGTTTACTTCGGTCTCGGTTATGACATGGTATCTGATAAAGATAACGCTTTAGTTACTTTGACCAACGGCTCACACTATGTTGTTCACGGTAATCAGTTAGACAGATTATCAGTTGAAACCAGAGCCGGTGCCGATATCAGTTTTGTTGATATGATAGAAGTCAGCTTGGAATATCAAGGAAACTTCCGCGGCAATTACAGATCTCACGCCGGTATTGTAGAATTTAAATATCGGTTCTAGAAAATAGGAGAGAGAGTAGGGCGTTCGCAAGAGCGCCTTATTTTTTTGTCAAAACAGATTCTTGACAATAAAAATAAATCAGCTAGATTAAAGGCAATAACCAATTTTTATTTCTAAGCTTATGAACATAATTAACTTTTTTAATGAATTGAAACACCTCTGGAAAATGCAAACATCAGCAAAGTACAGAGAACAGGAAACTTTGGAAAAAGGTAAACAACTCTGGGAAAAGCTGGATTGGAAATTACCGAAAGCCGAAGGTGTAACCAGTAAAGATCGCGTCCGCTTAAAGATGTTTAAGAAAATGGTGGAAGAACTTCCGCAGTCTGATCGTGTAGCTCTCAGAACATGGCTTGCTTCTCAAACAAAGTATTGGCATGAAAACTTTTCGGAACACGCCACGCCCAGAGAGGAAGAAATTCAACGGAAACAATGGCAGATTTATTCACAACATTTAGAAGTTGTGATGATGTGGATGTGACATTTACAACCAAACAAAAAAAGCAACTCAAAATGAGTTGCTTTTTTTTGTGTAAAGTTAAAGTAAAAAATCAAGATTCATTTTTAAGTTGCTCTGCTGCCGTACGTGCCAGCTCATCACAACGTTCATTTTCTTTATGACCGGCGTGTCCCTTTACCCACACCCAACGAATATCATGTTTAGATTTAAGCTCATCAAGTTTTTGCCAAAGCTCTAAATTTTTAACCGGTGCTTTTTTGTTTGCGGTTTTCCAACCGTTTTGTTTCCAATTAAAAATCCACTTTTCAATTCCGTCCATCACATAACGGCTATCAGTATAAAGTGTAATATTGCAAGGTTCCTTTAATGCCGAAAGTGCAGAGATGACCGCCGTCAATTCCATTTTGTTATTTGTGGTGTTAGCCTCATTTCCAAAAAGTTCTTTTTCCACATCATTATAACGTAAAATGACTCCCCATCCGCCCGGACCGGGATTCCCCAAACACGCACCATCTGTAAAAATTTCTATACGTTTCAATTTCTCACTCCGTCTTTAAGTAACAAGAGAAAAACTCATTGGTTAAATAACTTAAATCCGCATTTTTACGAAGTGCCTGCGCCACAAAAGAACGCAAATCATTTTTAGAAACATAAAAACGAAAACTTCTCGGTATAGCACCATCCGCTCCGATAACGCCGTCCATTAAAAAATCTTCCGTTACATTTTCCAAAAGACGGATTTCCGCTTTTGCACAAGAGAAGAGGGCGCGCGGCGGTACCCGCATTTCTATCGGCGTAATAAGGTTGATAGAATTATTCGCCGCCGAAAGATTCTCCAACTGGCTGTCATAATAAAAATTAACTTTGTTATTATCGCCGCCGCAACAAACTGTGTTACAAGAGAGATAAACTTCTTTCGCCACGGCATTGGATGTATTTTCCGCCATTAGGGAAAAACGCACTTTAACAACTTTTTCTTTTTTCTTGGTTTTCTTCTTCGGGGTAAAAATATCATCATCACTTTCATCAGCCACCACAATAGATTCGTCATCTATGACTAACTCAATATTCGGTTGCGGACGTTTTCCAAACATACCGGCAATCACCGCGTATGGCGCCGGCACATTATTAGAACCCGAGCGAATATAAATTTGATTTCCCGAAGTTGTCATTAACGGCGCAATATCAGACTTTGGAATATATGTTGCCAAATAGCCGTTTCCGTCTTTATCAACGCTGATAATATGGTTGCGCACTTTGTTATGCGAAGGAATTGTACAACCGGATATGGCATTTTCAAGCCAACTTAAGAACCGGTGTACGTTTTGCACTTTAACTTTTGCCTTAGCCACATCACCGATTTCCAAGTCACGCGAACATTCCACACCCCAAACCAAAACGCCACCTTCGGAATTACCGAAAGCAGAAATTGCTTTCCCCAAATTACGTCTGTCACTCGGATGAAGAGTCCGCATAGACTTTCCGTCTGAAGCCGCCTGTTTAAAATCCAAGAAAAGCTCCTCGGTCTGCCGTTCTTGCAAAAATTCATCTATGGCGTCTTCGCCGAAATAAACTAACTTTTCAAAAATATCTTCAGCACGTGACATATTATTCTCCCACAGATGATGCGGTTAAATTCCTTATTTAGCAAAATAATCGTTCACATCAATAGTTTGTTTAGCCGCTTCTTCAGCCTCAAAGAACGGATATTCATCTTTTAAGCCGATCATGGAAGCAACCAATGAAGAAGGGAAGATTTCCAACGCGTTCTTATAATCCTTAACCGCGGAATTATAGAAACGTCTTGCCGCCGCAATATGTTCTTCTGTTTCAGCCATTGCTTCTTGTGCATTAACCATTGTTGCATCAGATTTTAATTGCGGATGCTTCTCGGCGCGAATATTAAAAGCCCGTAAAGCCGTAGAAAGTTCGCCGTCAGCCTTAAATTTATCGGCATAATTTTTGGCCGTCATTGCTTGTTCACGAAGTGCGGTTAACTGTGTAAACAGCTCTTTTTCATGCTCCATAAATTTAGCCGCTGCCTTAAGCATATTCGGGATAAGGTCATAACGTTTTTTCAGTTGCACATCAATTCCGGATGCTGCTTCTTTCAAATTATTCTTTTTCTTGATAAGCGAAACATAGATTGCATAAAACAGCGCCACCAAAACGCCCAAACCTATCAAAATACCGCCAATCATAGCAAACCTCCCAATAACTAAACTAAAAGCATAATATCAGGGAATAGTTAAAATGACGTAAAGAGAATAGGGGAAATAATCAGCTTAAATATTAAATTAAGACACCAAAAAACGTCCGCAAAACAGCAGATTAAATAAGGTTTAAAACCAATTTAACAAAATAACATATTGAAAGAAAACTAAAATAATAAGCGCCCTTGAGAATGAGCAGGGAATTCAATCACCCCAAAGGCGCTTGTTTTCATTGCGCAATTTCTCCGAAGAAAGTTTTTCCAATAATATCTATAAGACATCGGGCAATCCGTGATTGTCATTTCGTGTCGGGTTGAAACTTTCGGCCCAAAAGTTCACCGCTTACATCATAAAACGCTCTCACCTTATTTATGCTAACAAAAGAAACAAAGCATAAATATCCGCGAAATATGTAATTTTTAAAAAAACTTCAATAATCTTTGCGACATATATATATATAAAACGATAACAAACCAATTAAAAGGTAGGATGAGAAAATGATTCGCACAATATAATTTTATGTTTGTTCACAGGATTATTTTTAAGCCTATGTTCTTTAAACAAAAACAAATATTTAGCCTTTAAGAAAGGTGAAACAAAACCCCGTTGACATCATTTCCGTTTTCTTTTCTTAAAACAATATCAAAATCATTAACCGATTTAAATTTAAGCTTTTTTAACAAGCTCAAAACCGCACTTTTTTTATGTTTGTAACGCCCGCGTGAAGAAAGGTAATAATCTTTATTCATATCCTCATCACCGGATTCCACGCTAAACCAAACTTCCGTACCTTTAAGCGCCTTTAAGACCGGTTCCAAATCTCCCAAATAGCAAAAGACATCAAACGCCAACACAACATCATAATCACGGGCAGGGTGCTTATCTAAAAAACTGACAATATCCGCGTTATAAAGCTCATCATAAAGATTCTTTTGCTTGGCCAATTTAAGCATTTCTTCCGAAACATCAACACCCGTAAAAGAATTATCTTTTGTTTTAAGATTAACCGCCGCAAGCCCCGTGCCGCAACCGAGATCCAAAATATGCCCGACCAGTTTTTTATTTCGTTTCATAAACTCTTTAATAATGTTCGGTTCCAGTTGTTGTAACGTGTTTTCATAACTCGGTGCAAAATTATCAAATAATTTTTCGGCAAAAATAACATTATCTTTTTCATCATCACTTCCGCTCAATGCTGCCAAAATACGCTTGGAAAAGATATTATCGGGCGCTGTTTTCTGCCAATTCTCGGCAATTTTTAACGCCGCTTCGGCATTATTTTCAAATAAAATCGCCAACGTTTCCATAATATTGATGGCAAAAACATCATTTTCAGGCTCTTTTAAGTGCGCATCAAACATCAAACCGAGTGCTTCTTCAATATCTCCGGTTTCCTTTAAAATAAGCGCCAAATTATAACGTATTTCCGGACTGTTCGGGGCCAACTGCAAAGCCTGTCTATATTCTTCCAAAGCCTCGTTTAAGCGCCTTTCTTCAAATAAAAGGGTGCCGTAATTGATATGCGCCTCAGCAATATCGCGAGAGATATTAAAACTTTGAAGATAATATTTTTCAGCCTTATCAAAGTTCTTTTCAGCCAGATAAATATCCGCCAAACCCAAACAGGCAAAAATGTTATTTTCATCAATATTCAACACTTTATGATAAAAAGTTAAAGCTTCGTTAAAATTGTTTTGCTCTCTTAAAGTATCAGCCAAAAGCAATAATGCATCAGTCCTGTCCGGCACCAAATCAACCGCCCGACGCAGATATTTCTCTTTATAAGAAAGGTCATCACTGGCTTGTGCCGTCATAAGTTGTACATTAAAATCATCCGGATGTTCGGTTGCCAAACGATACAGTGCATCAAAATCTTTACTGTAAAAACAAAGATTAGCGCGCGCTTCTTGATAGTTTTCATCTACTTCCAACGCTTTGCAAAAACTTTTAACCGCATCATTATGTAAACCGAGATTTACCTCTAAAACACCGAGCAAATTAAAACCCTCCTTAAAATCAGGCTTTAATTGTACCGAACGCATGACTGCTTCTCTCGCTTCATTAAGTTTATTCAATGATTTATAGACCAACGCTAAATTAAAAAAATGCGCAAAAAACGGGGTAGGCGCATATTTTATCGCATTTAAGAAACAATCTTCCGCCCGTGTCAGATTTCCTTTGCTCTGGGCAATCAAGCCCAAAAGGTTCCAAACATCAGAGTTTTCCGGCATAACTTGTAAAATTTTAAGATAGATGTCTTCCGCCTGGTTAAGGGCACCGGCATTTTGCAGTTCAATGGCTTTTTGAAACATTAAATCATAAGACATATCAACAAGTTACCTCATTAAAATAAAGGTTAATATTAACCTATTGTTAAGAATTCATCCATAGCTTGACGGATAGCTGAAATATCCCCGTCAGAACCGAGTCTGTGATTTGAATTCTTTAATAAGCGCACTTCAACATCATCACTTTCAAGCTTTTCGGCAATTTTAAGCGCCGTATGCCACTCAAGCGAGGCATCTTTCATCCCTTGTAACAAAATAACTTTCCCCTTAAACGGAATAACTTCTCGTTCAAGCAACAAATTATCCTCGGCCGAGTCAATCATCTTTTTGGTAATAACATAAGTAAAATCATTGGTCGGAAATTCAATTTTGCCGTATTTATCAAGAATAACCTTATGTTCCGGCTTAAGATAATTGATAAAATAAGTTTTGAGAAAATCCGGTGCGGCAGCCAAACCCAAAAAACCGATAACTTTATCAGGGAAATGAATTGCCGCCAATAAAGAAAGCCACCCGCCCAAAGAAGAACCGGCAACAATGACTTTTCCTTCAACCATATCCATAATTTCAAAAATTTGGCTTTTATAAACGTTCATGGTCGTTTCTTCAAAGCGGGCAATATCAGCTCCGTGTCCGGCAATCTCATAGCGAAAGAATCCCATACCGTGCTCTATGCACCATTTTTTTATTTCTTCGGGCTTTCTGCCGTATGGGTCTGAGCAAAATCCATGTGCATAAACCAGTGTAAAGCTTTGAGTTTTTTTCGCCTCGGGCTTAATATATTCACACTTTACGGTGTGTCCGCATTGAAAAGTATGTAAAAATTCTGTCATTGTGGCCTCATCAAAAAATACATTTATAGGGACTTATATCTGAAATGAGTAAAGATAAAGTAAAAAAGCCGATAGTTTTGCAAGTTTTACCCGAATTAGGGCAAGGCGGGGTTGAATTAGGTACAATTCAAATAGCCGAAGCTTTACAGCAGGCAGGGATTGAAAATTACGTTGCCTCATCCGGCGGTGCTAAGGAATATCAGCTGGAAAATTTAGGGGTTGAGCACATAAAATTGCCGTTAAAAAGCAAAAATCCGTTTGTGATACTAAAAAATGCCCGCATTTTAGCTGATATCATCAAAGAAAAAGGCATAAATATCGTCCATGCCCGTTCACGCGCACCGGCATGGAGTGCCTATCTTGCCGCCAAAAAAGCCGGCGTTCACTATATGACCACATTTCACGGCACATACGGTTTAGGCCCGCACGGTATTAAAAAAATATATAATAAAATCATGGCGATGGGAGAAAAAGTTATTGTTATATCTTCACATATTAAACGTCATGTTATGGAAAATTATCACACCCCGGAAGAAAGGCTCGTTTTTATCCACAGATGCGTGGATGTGGAAAAGTTTAATCCGTTAGCCGTCAGCAACGAACGTGTCAAGAACATAATGGAACAATATGAATTACCGAGCGATAAGAAGCTGATATTGTTAATCGGGCGCTTAACCCGATGGAAAGGTCAGGAACTATTGATAGATGCTTTGGCAAAGCTTAAAGATCGTCATGATTTTCATTGTGTATTAACCGGAGATGACCAAGGCCGCAGTAAATATACCGATGGGTTAAAAGAAAGAATCAAACAATACTCAATGACCGGCTGTTACACTTTTATCCGCCGNNCCGCCATACCGATGATGTTCCGGCCTTAATGAAAGCATGCGATATTGTCGTTTCCGCCTCCATAGAGCCGGAGGCGTTCGGGCGTATTGCTGCCGAAGGGGAGGCAATGGGCAAGATTGTGCTTGCTTCCAATATCGGCGGTTCTTTGGATAATATCAAAGACGGCATTACCGGCAAACATTTTAAGTCCGGTGATGCTGATGATTTGGCAAATAAATTGGCATGGGCATTGGATATGCCGGAAAGCGAGCGCAAAAAGATGTCCCAAGCCGCTGAAAATTTTGTAAAAGAAAACTTTACAAAACAAATTATGTGTGATAAAACACTAGCCGTTTATCGCGATTTGGTAAACAATGAACAATAATGAATTTAAGTTAAGGGGTAAAATATGATTAAGATTGAGCTGCCGGACGGCAGTATAAAAGAGTGCGAAGCAGGTATTACGGGCTTAGCATTAGCAGAAAGTATAAGTCATAATCTGGCAAATGCCGCATTAGTTGTGGAAATCAATAACACATTAAAGGATCTCACTACCCCGATAACTACAGATTCCAAAGTTAAGATTATCACAGCAAAAGACAAAGCAGGTCTTGAGGTATTACGTCACTCATGTTCTCACGTTATGGCTGAAGCCGTTAAAGAGTTATGGCCGGCCGTACAGGTAACCATAGGACCGTTCATTGAAGACGGATTTTATTATGATTTCGCCAGAAAAGAACCGTTTACCACTGAAGATTTTGCCAAGATAGAAGAAAAAATGGCAGAGATTGTTAAACGGGATGAAAAGATAACCCGTGAAGTTGTCAGCCGTAGTGAAGCAGTTGCTTTGTTTAAGAGCCGTGGCGAACACTATAAGGTTGAGATTA
>DEKL01000115.1:0-3563 GCA_002353835.1 Alphaproteobacteria bacterium UBA2723 | reverse complement strand
GGAAGATGCCGAGATTTCCTTGTATCGCCAAGGTGATTATGTTGACTTGTGTCGCGGTCCGCACGTTCCGAGTACGGCCAAAATCGGCACGGCCTTTAAGTTAATGAAGGTAGCCGGTGCATATTGGCGCGGAGATTCCAACAATGAGATGTTGCAAAGAATTTATGCAACCGCATGGGCAGATAAGAAAGACTTGAAAGAGTATCTGGATCGCATTGAAGAAGCTGCCAAGCGTGACCACAGAAAGCTCGGCAAAGAGATGGATTTATTCCATTTTGAACCGGAATATGCGCCGGGTGCCGTATTCTGGCATGACAAAGGCTATAAGGTATATCGCAAATTGATAGAGTATATGCGTAACCGCCAAGAGCATAACGGTTATGTAGAAATATCAACACCGCGGGTAATGGACAGAATCTTGTGGGAAACTTCCGGTCACTGGGAAAAGTATGGTGCACATAACTATTCCGGTCAGACTGAAGATAAGAAGTGGTTTTGCATTAAGCCGATGAACTGCCCAGGCGGATTATTGGTTTACAAGCAAGGCATTAAGAGTTACCGTGATTTACCGTTAAGAATGGCTGAGTTTGGTAAGGTAAACCGTTATGAGGCATCAGGTGCGTTGATGGGTTTAATGCGTGTGAGAGAATTTACGCAAGATGATGCGCATATATTCTGCACACCGGAACAGATGGAAGAAGAATGTATCTCCACGATGAAGCTGATATTTGATATTTATAAAGACTTTGGCTTTGAGAAGATAAAGATATATTTATCCACCAGACCGGAAAAGAGAATTGGTTCCGATGAGATATGGGATTTGTGTGAAAAGTCATTAGCACAAGCCTTGGAAAAGCACGGATATGAATATGAAATCAATGAAGGCGAGGGTGCGTTTTACGGCCCGAAGCTGGAATTTATTTTAAGAGATGCTATCGGACGTGAATGGCAATGCGGTACGATACAGGTAGATATGAACTTACCACAACGTTTTGATATATCTTATATCGGCGAAGACGGTGAGAAGCATCAACCGGTTATGTTACACCGCGCGTTGTTTGGTTCTATTGAAAGATTCTTAGGTATATTGATAGAGCATCATGCCGGTCATTTGCCGTTATGGTTATCACCGTTACAAGTTGTGGTTGCACCGGTAACATCACAATTTGACGGTTATGCCGAAGAAGTTGCCAAGACATTAAGAAATGCCGGTTTGACAGCGGAAACGGACACCAGAAACGAGAAAATCAGTTACAAGATAAGGGAACATTCTGTGGAGAAAGTTCCGGTTATCATGGTGGTTGGCGCCAAAGAGGAAGCTGACAAGAGTGTAACGATACGTCGTTTAGGTTCTGAGAAGCAAGAGGTTATCAGTTTAGCTGATGCCGTGAAGGCGTTGACCAAAGAAGCGGAGATGCCTCACAAATACGAATAAGCAGGTGACGCTGTCACCGCGCCGCGCGTAGCGGTGCCTGTGCGGCATGAGCACACAGCCAAAGGCTGTTCAGGCGCGTAGGAGCAAAATAAAAATATAAGGCAAGGGTTGAAGACCTTTGCCTTATATTTTTATACGCGCCCTTTATTATCACCCCTTTATTCTCCCATTCCCTTATTTTATCCCTCTTGGTTAACGTTTACTTAAATATTCCTCAATATAATAAACGCGAATATCAAAGGAGGTATCCATGCATATACAAAACAAATTTCTCATATTATCGGTCATTTCGGCATTAGCGCTGACATTAGCGGCAGAATACAGTATTGCCGAAGAAGAGAGTGCTACGGAACAAAGCGGCGGCACATATAATGTTAAAACCGATACGATATGTAAAAAACAAAATGGAAAAACTTTCTGTACGGATAAGAAGGGCAAACCGCTGACCGGAGATATGGTAAAATATAAAGAAGGCATTGTTGTCAGAAGATATCCCATGAAAAACGGTTATTTAGACGGAGTAGGGATTGTCTATTATGACAGCGGTCGGGTAAAGAAGACCTTGGAATATAAAGAGGGGGTATTAAACGGCTCGGTAAATTCGTATGAAAGAAACGGGAAGATAACCGAGAGTGTTCCGTATGTAGATGGCAAAAAGGAAGGTGTTGCCACTTATAAGATGCAGGGTATGAATCTGAAAATGA
The DNA here is from genome assembly GCA_002353835.1 of Alphaproteobacteria bacterium UBA2723. GTDB lineage: Bacteria > Pseudomonadota > Alphaproteobacteria > RF32 > CAG-239 > CAG-267. The sequence continues at coordinate 1,424 of DEKL01000115.1, read as the reverse complement.
TATACATAGATGATGAGATGAACGGAGATTATCAGATATGGAACGAAGATAGCACACAAAAGATATATAATTTAAAGATGGCGCAAGATACAATTCTTTCCGGCACATATTATCACTATGAGAAAGACGGATTAAAATGCAATAAAAACAAAATTGTTGAAGAAGAGATACCGGAATTGATTGTTGAAGCGGTAAACGAGCATTGTTTGGTATGGCAACAGTCATTGAAATGTTCGGCATGTCCGGCGATAGCGATAGGCAGTAATCCGGCATGCAATCAGGAATGGCGTCAGGAGCACCGCAAAGAGATTTTAAAATATTTCATATCCTGTCGTTGTCCGGCATTAACAGACGGATCGTTAGAGCCAAACAGTGCCGAATACATAAAATACAAGCAAGAATGTGTTAAAGACCAAGACTAAAGAAAAAGAGCGCTTAAATAAGCGCTCTTTTTATATGAATAACTCAGATAATTTTAAGCCAAAATAGCTTCCACGGCTTTTTCCAAATCAAACAAGCGTTGTTTTTCAAAAGCAATAGCAATTCTTAAAGAGTCGGCATATTCATGGATGATAGCTGCTTCTTTATCACCGATCATTGTCGGTCTGCGTCCGAAACTAAAGAGCCAATTTCTATTATCTTGAGCAATTTTCTGGAAATCAAGCGGTACGCCGCGCATAACCACCAAAGCGCGTGTTTCAAGCATTTTTTCCGCCACTTGTTTCATAACCATATCAGACATCCGAGGTTCCGGCCAGATAAGGTGAGCGATATGGCTTTTAGAAATAACTTCAGCCAAATCAATCAACTGTTCGTCAGAGAAATAGCTGCCGCTTAAATCCAAATAGACCAGATTTTTCAAAGAGCGAATAGCTTGAATAAGGGCATCAAAGAGCACGGCATCATCAGAAAAGATGTAGCATTTAAGAGCCAGATTGCGCACTTTTGTTTTATATTTCACGCGAGCCAGCATATTTTTCAAGATTTCATTATCCATAGCGGCAGAGGGGGTAACATTTTGGCGAATAACCCCGCGAGCCGTACTGTAAAGATTATCACCGGTATCATCAACAACCACATTTTCCACCATACCGATACCGATAGAAAATTTCTTTAAGTCATCAGCTTCTTCAATCCAAGAATAAACCTCATCAATATCAGCCTTTTTCAGGCAAGGGCGTTTCAAGACAATTTCTCTGGCTTTTGCATCATAATAGCCGAAAGAATTTCTAACACCGCAATCATTTGTTTTCCGCCGCATTTTCACGTCTCCTAAAATTTAATTTCTATAATTAGTTGTAGTATTAACATAAAACATATACAGGGTAACATATTTTTTAAAAACTTCAACATTTTTCTAAAATAAGTGTATAATATTTTCATATAAACTTTTTTAGTGTATCAAATACCCCCAATCCGCTAGC
>DEKL01000086.1:2788-9525 GCA_002353835.1 Alphaproteobacteria bacterium UBA2723 | reverse complement strand
GCCGATTTACCGGCCATGTTCGGACCGGTTAAAAGCCAAATTCTGTCATCTTCGGCATTTAATTTACAGGTGTTGCCGACAAACGAACCTGAACCCTCTCTTTTAATCACCGCTTCAACAACCGGGTGTCTGCCGTCTATCACTTCAAAGTCTAAACTGTCATCAACAATCGGACGAACATAGCCTCTTTCGGCGGCAAGTTCAGCTAACGCAGAGGCAACGTCAAGCGCGGCGATAATTTCTGCCGAGCGGTAAATAACATCAGCTTGTGCTAAAACGTGGTCAACCAACTCGTTGAAAATTTGCAGCTCCATCTCTAAGGCTTTTTCTTCCGAGTTATTGACTTCATTTTCCAATTCGGAAAGTTCTATGGTGGTGAAACGCACGGCATTTAATACGGATTGGCGGTGGATGAAAGTCGGGTTATTTAATATCTTATCGGCAAATTTTATCGGCACTTCCACAAAATAGCCGATAACCGAATTATTTTTAATCTTTAATGCCGGAATATCCGTTTCGGCGGCATACTTATCACGCAGGGCGTTGCATTTTTCTTCGCTGTTGGCGCGGATATGGCGGAGATAGTCTAAATCCGGATAAATTCCCTCACGGACAAAACCGCCGTTGCGGGTTAATGTCGGTAAATCTTCTCTGTTTTTAAGAAGGGTTGTTTCTATGCTGTTTTGTAAGTTTGAGTGGTCATAAAAATTTTTGATAAGCTCTCTGATAGCCAACGGCGGTTCGGAATAAACGCTGTCCGGCTGAAAATTGGCAAAACTGTTAATGGTGTTTTTGATTTGCGGTAACAGTTTTAAGGTAACAGCCAAATCATACAAATCTTTCGGACCGCCGCGACCGATACTTAACCTCTGTACGGCACGCTCCATATCCAAACACTGGCGCAAAGTGCTGCGTAGTTCACGGCGTACACCGGGGTTGTCTAAAAAGAAGGAAACGGCATCCAAACGATCATTTATCTTTTTAATGTTCATAATCGGCGCAGTTAATCTTTGTTCCAACAACCTGCCGCCGATACCGGTTACGGTTTTATCTATGGTTTTTAAGAGGCTGATACCGTTGGCGGTGTTGGTGGTTGTTAATTCCAAACTGCGACGGGTGGGGGCATCTATTTCTATAATGTCATCACTTAACACTCTTACCGGTGCGGCTAAGCGCGGTAAATGTCCCTTTTGTGTATTTTCTACATATTCCAGCAAAACACCGGCGGCGATAATTTCGGCTTTGGCGTAATCTCCGAAAGACTGCATGGTTTGGACATGATAAGCTTTTACTAAAATCTCATTGGCGCTGGTTTGGTTAAACAATGTGGCAGAAAGAACGGAAAGTTTGTCCCGATATTCGCTGAAGAGATTAAACAAGTTTGGAAAATCCAACAGCTTATCGGCAATAATCAACTCAACCGGATTAAGGCGTGATAAAGCGGTTGAAAGTACAACTTCTGTCGGTACTTTGCCGATTTTTAAGAGTTCGGTATAAAAAGCGCCGGTGGAAATGTCAAGCCAAGCTAACCCGATTTCTGATGCATGAAGATAAACCGAGGCAATAAAATTATGGTGTTTGGCTTCAAGTAAGGTATCTTCGGTTAGCGTTCCCGGGGTAACAAGCCTTACCACATCACGGCGGACAACGGCTTTATAGCCTCTCTTTTTAGCATCTTCCGGGTTTTCCATCTGTTCGCAAATGGCTACTTTATACCCCATTTTTATCAAGCGTGCCAGATAAAGTTCGTATGCATGGTAGGGCACACCGCACATCGGAATAACTTTGTCTTCCAGCTTGGAACGACTGGTTAAGGTTAACCCTAAAGCGTTAGAAACGGTTACCGCATCTTCAAAAAAAAGTTCGTAAAAATCGCCCATGCGATAGAACAACAAATATTCCTGATGTTGTTTTTTTATTTCCAAATATTGGCTCATTGCCGGGGTTAGTTTCATATTTTCAATGTCTTTTAAGCAAAGAGCCGTACCGGTTTCGTTGGTGCTTTCCGTTATGTTTTCGTTATTTATGTTCTCGTCCATTGTCTGTCTTCATTAACCAAATCTAAAGTATGAGCGGATTATACTTACAATATATTTGTTAGTCCACGATAATTTTTGAGATATACTAATGATAAATCAAGATGATGAAATTTTAGGCGTTGATAAAAATTCCGGCTTTGCGTTGCGCGTGTTAGTGCTTTCCGTTCCTGCCGGGTTAATCTTTTTGATTTTAGGTATGTTTGATTTACTATCCATCCCGTTGGCATTAGGGTGCTATATGTGTATCTTATTTTTTAATACGGTTTTTCTGTTACCGATGTCGGCGGAATTGCAACAGATTAAAAAGTATATTCAAAATCTCTCGTCCGGTGTTTCGGAAGAAGCGTTACTTAAAAATATGACGGAAAAAGAAACACGCGCTTTGACCGAGGCGATTAACTCCATGCATAAGTTTTGGGGGGATAAAATAGAAATGCTTGAAAACCGTACGCTTTCTGATGCGGCGGTGTTGGATACTTTGCCTGAGCCATTGTTAATGGTAGATAAAGAAGGGCATATTATCGGTGCTAACCGTGCCGTGAGACAGCTTTTTGAAGTAAATCTTTCTAATCGTGATGTTTTTGAGATTATCAACGAGGCGGGTTTTAAGACTTCACTGCAAAAGGTGTTAAGTTTGGAAAGCAGGCGCGAAGATATGCGTTTAACTCTTAATTCTGTTAAGGGAAAGCCGAAGTTTTACATCAATATGACAACGTTACCATGGTTCGCTAAAGGGGAAGTGGTGGTTGTTATCTCTTTTTATGATATGAAAAAAATGTTGCAGCTTGAGCAGATGCAGCAAGATTTTGTGGCCAATGCCAGCCATGAGTTAAGAACGCCGTTATCCATTATTTCCGGTTTTATTGAGACATTGCAGACAACGGCCAAGGATGATGAACGTGCCAGAGAAAAATTCTTGAAAGTTATTGGCGAGCAAACGGCATATATGTCGGCTTTGATAGAGGATTTATTATCTCTTTCAAAGATTGAATTAACGGTTGATACTCCGCCGGAAGATAAAGTCAATGTTAATACGATAATTCGTGAAATTAAAACCGCAATGGCGCTTAAGATGAAAGAGAGCAATCTGAAACTTAATACCTCTTTGGCACGCTTGCCGCATATTGTTGCCGACGAACACCAAATAACGCAAGTTTTACAAAATTTAATCGGCAATGCCGTGAAATATGCCACGCCGGATACAGAAATCAGCGTAACGACGCAAAAAGCTCAAAGCATACCGTCGCACCGCTTTTATGAGGTTGCCAAAGGCGAAGCGGTGGAGATTGCCGTTACCAATATCGGGGTTAAAGTCAGTGAAGATGAACTTGCTCGCTTAACCGAGCGTTTCTATCGCTTGCAAGAACATAAAAACAAAAATATCAAGGGTACCGGCCTGGGGCTTTCCATTGCCTCGCAGATTATTAAGCGTCACAGAGGTAATATGGTTATAACCTCGGTTGACGGCGTAACCACTTTTACGGTTTATTTGCCGGTTGTTTGGAACGCTTAATTATAAATATCTTCTGGGGTGCGCTTTATAGGTGCCTAAGAAGTGAATACTTTCGGAATAAAACTTCAATTCCTCAAAAGCAAGCTTAAATTCTTTTGATTCCGGATGTGCTTCAATTTCAATATAAAACTGTGCGGAAACAAAATTACCGCCGATAACATAGCTTTCAAGCTTGGTAATGTTAACCCCGTTAGTGGCAAAACCGCCTAAAGTTTTATACAAAGCGGCAGGAATGTTTTTTACCTTAAAAACAAGCGAGGTAATAAATTTGGAGCCGTCGTCTTTAGGCATTTGTTTTTCTTTGCCCATAATCAGAAAACGGGTAGTATTGTTATTTTCGTTTTCTATGTTTGAAGCCAGAATATTTAAGCCATAGATTTTGGCGGCCAATTTTGAAGCGATGGCGGCACGCGTTTTATCCTGCATTTCAACAATGCGCTCGCATGATTTTGCGGTATCAATGCGGGACAGAGCCTTAATCTGATGTTTTTTTAAGAATTCGGAACATTGGGCTAAGGCCTGCGGGTGCGATGCTGCGGCTTCAATATCTTCAAGTTTGGCTTCCGGTAAAGCTAAGAGCTGATGTTCCACACGCAAAAAATGTTCGCCTAAAATGGTTAAATCCGTCTGCGGCAATAAAAAATGCACATCGGAAACCCTGCCGGCATTGGAGTTTTCTACCGGTATGACGGCATAATCCGCCTCGCCGTTATCAACGAGTTCCATAGCTTGCTCAAAGGTATCAGAGGCGATATATTCGGCATTCGGAAAAAGCTCTGTACAGGCGATATGTGAGTATGCCCCTAAGGCACCCTGAAATGTGATTTTCTGCATTTTTTATTCCTTTTCTTAAATAAACTGCGGTGGAGTATAAGGGGCAGGGAAGAGCTTGTCAAGAAATTAGCAAAAGGATTTAAAAAAAAGTTGACTTTTGATTATTTTTGTCTAAACTACCTGTTGCGAATTTTAACAACATTTATGTAATCTAAATCATTGTGTGTATGAGTAAAGATTTATTGAGCGATAGCGAGAGAGCTGCGCTTGCCCTGGAGAAGTATGAGAAGTTTTACGGTCGTCGGGATGAAGGTTGGCAAAACCGTTCTAATGACAATGGTAGCGGAGATGGTTGTTTGGGGGCAATCGTTATGTTTGTCGTAGCAACCTTTGGCATCGGTGCCGGTATCTTCTACTGTATTTGACAATTTTTAGTGATTAAAAAAACGTCTTACCCGTTAAGGAAATAAGACGTTTTTTTATTTGTTTAAAAGGCGCGTATAAAAATTTAAGGCGAAGTTTTTAACCTCGCCTTAAATTTTTATTTTTGCCATATGCGCCTGAACAGCCTTGCGGCTGTCGCTTGCACAGCGGGTGCCGCTACGCGCGGGGCGGGCAACTTGTTGCCGTTATTCCTTGAAAAACTTGTTGCTCTTCGGGAAACCGAACGGGACTAATCTGCCAACTTGCGCTCTGTGTCCTAACCATGTCAGCAATTCTTTTTCATTGGCAACACCGCCGGAACGGTTATATTGAAAACCATCTTCCTTCTTGAAGGTCTGAATGTCTGTCATCTTACCATTACCCTGATACTTCTGTAAACGGACACCGTGTCCTCTGGCCATGGTCGGAATTTCTTCTAGCGGGAACACCAATAACTTTCTGTTTTCACCGACAACCGCAACCATGTCACCCACTATCTTTTTACAAAAGGCGGCGGTTTCTTTTTCCGCTAAGTTAAATATCTTTCTGCCGTTTCTGGTTTGGGTTATAATGTGACCTTCGTCAATGATAAAGCCATAACCTAAGTCTGAGGCAATAATATATTTGGCGCCTTTTTCAAAGACAAACATGGCGCAGATATTATCATTTACCCCTAATTCCGCCATTAACCTGACCGGTTGTCCGAAACCTCTGCCCGATGGTATCTCATGGGCGTTAATGTTAAAGAATTTACCGGTGGTATCCAATAAAACAATCTTATCGGTGGTAAAGGCATGGATCGCACATTGTAAACCGTCATCTTCCTTAAACTTAAAGTCTTCATTTAACGGAATATAGCCTTTCATACTCCTAATCCACCCTTTTTCGGAAAGAATAACAGTAATGGGCTCTTTTTCAACAAAGACTTCGGTGGTAATTTCCACATCTTCCGGTTGGTCCATAAACTGACTCTTGCGTCTGCCTAAAACAGTTTTCTTACCGAATTTTTCTTTCATCAAAGTAATTTCTTCGGAGAGCTTTTGCATGCGTAAACTTTCATCTCCGAGCAAGGCTTCCAAACCGTTCTTTTCTTCGGTCAGCTCATCAAACTCGGCGCGGATTTCTTCTTCTTCCAGTTTACGCAGATTACGCAGTTTCATGTTTAGTATGGCTTCAGTCTGATTTTCGGTCAGCTTAAACTTTTTCATCAAAGCTTGTTTGGCATCATCTTCTTCTCTGATAATGCGGATAACTTCATCTAAGTTCAAATAAGCAACCAAATAGCCGGATAATATCTCAAGCCTTGCCATAATCTTATCTAAGCGATATTTGCTCTTTCTGATAAGCACAAGATGGCGGTGGTCAAGATATTCTCTTAAAACTTCTTTTAAGCTCATCACCTTCGGCACACCGTCTGATGACAAAACGTTCATGTTCATGGCAAAACGAACCTCCAGTTCTGTCTGCTTAAATAGGTGTTCCATCAATAAATTGGCATCAACCGTGCGGTTTTTCGGCTCTAAAACAATGCGCACATCATGTGCGGATTCATCTCTGACATCAGCCAATAGCGGTAATTTCTTGTCTTCCAAAAGCTGAGCGATTTTTTCTATTAACTTAGATTTGATAACCTGATACGGAATCTCGGTAACCACAATTTGATATTGCCCTTTGCCCAAGTCTTCCTTTTCCCACTTGGCGCGAATGCGGAAATAACCTTTGCCGTGTGTATAAGCATCTAAAATCGCCTGATTATCAGCAATAATTAAACCACCGGTCGGAAAATCCGGTCCTTTAACATATTTAATCAGGTCTTTTATTTCACATTCGGGATTTTTTATCATATATTGCAAGGCGTCTGCCACTTCGCCTAAGTTATGCGGCGGAATGTTGGTGGCCATACCGACGGCAATACCGGCTGAGCCGTTGCAGAGTAAATTCGGTACGGCGGCAGGCATAACCATCGGCTCTTGCTCTTCGCCGTCATA
>DEKL01000086.1:0-2763 GCA_002353835.1 Alphaproteobacteria bacterium UBA2723 | reverse complement strand
AATCAACCGCATTTTCGTTTAAGCCTTCCATTAAGGCTATGGCGAATTCGGTTAAGCGGGCTTCGGTATAACGCATGGCGGCGGCACCGTCACCATCAATATTACCAAAGTTTCCCTGTCCATCTACTAAGGGGTATCTGACCGAAAAATCCTGCGCTAAGCGTACCATGGCGCCATAAACCGCCGAATCGCCGTGCGGGTGGTATTTACCGATAACATCACCGACCACGCGTGCGCATTTCTTAAAGCCTGATTTCGGGTCTAACTTTAATTGGCGCATGGCATAAAGCAAACGGCGGTGCACCGGTTTTAGGCCGTCACGAACATCCGGTAACGAGCGGGCAACAATGGTGGACATGGCGTAAGAAAGGTAGCGCTTGCTTAGTTCTTCTTTAAGTTTGACGTCATGTATTTTTTGTTCTAAATTTTCGTCTTGTTCTTCCATTTAACCCTCATTACTGCTTAAAAGCCGACAGCGATTTTTTCTTCTTGTTGCTCTGTTTCCTCGGTTTCATAAAACTGCCATAAGGTTTCTCTGGTCTTTGGCATCGGCAGATTATGAAACTTGAAAAAGTTTTGGCTCAAGAAAAATTCAGTCATTTTTAGCACATTAAAAATTTCAGCATAAGACGGAGTATCACTTTTATCCACAACAAAATGCGGGTACAAGAACAGCCGGTCATGGTAGGGTGCGCCGATTTCTTTGCAAACGGCCTTGCCGGTTTTGGGAGAAACATAAGCTAAATCTTCGGTCTGTCCGGTAACGGCACAGCAATCTAAAGATAAACCCAAACCCAAATACTCTAATGCGTAAAATTCAAAATAGGCGTACCAGGTCAGCATTTCTTTTAGGTTTTGGGCTTTGAAAAATTTGCCGATAATCTCATAAAGCATATCAACTGTTTCGTTTTCGTTTAAGATTCTTGTTATCATCGGCATAACCGCGGTCATTAACTCTAAACGCTTAAAATCGGTCATCATCATAACGGCATTCGGCTCTGTAAGTTCTATTCTGAACAGGCGGCGCATATTTTCTTCAAGCCGTGCCGAGGCTTCAAAAAAGAGCTTGTTACCGGGTTGGAAAAGCCCGCGATTTTTAGGCATCAGGCCGTCAGAAACAAAGCCTGTAATTTTACCTTCATTTAGGGTAAACAGGGTCACAATCAGCGCTTTTTCGCCATATTTTCTGGCACTTAGAACGTAGCCTTCGTCTTTGATTATCATTTCTTTTCCTTTAAGCAGAAGCATAAAAGCGATTGTGCTTGTTGTCAACTTCAGCAACAAGGGTGTGCAAATATTAAAACAGATAAACCTTGACAAAATGTTAATATTTTTGTATAGTGTGCGCAAATTTTATATGTATGTCTTATAATTTTAAATTAGCAAAAAGATGAAAAAGAAGTACCTTGATGCGGCTGAGGTTATCAACCAAGCCTATGCGGTTCAGTCTGACTATGACTTAAACCGGAAGTACGCCTATTTTATCGTTTATGATGACGATATTACGGCGGTCTTAAAAAGTATTCATGTCTATAAGTACATGAAGCGGAGTAATCCGTTGATGAAGTATGTCGTCGTTGGCGGCGAAGGTCTGCTCGCTGTGGCTTTTAAGGTCATGCGATTTTCTCTTAAAGTGCGCGGTAAGTCAGTTGCCGAGCGGATGTTAAAGCCGGAAACGGAAGCCGAACGTCTGAAAAGGGTGGCTATGGAGCTTGGTGTTAAAGAAGATGATATTATCGTTTCTGATGACGGACATAACACCACGGAAAACCTGCGTGCCATGTCTAAGATTGCACATGGCACGAGAGCTTTGGTGGTTTCAACCCAAAGGTTGGCAATGGTGTTTAAGCAGTCGGCGGAGTTTCAGTGCAATCAGCACCCCGAGGAGTTCGGCTGTCGGCAGTTTAAGTATGATTTGCTGGTTATTCCGCAGACGGTTAAGGAGACACTTCGCTGGTATAACTTCCAGACAGCCGGTGACGGACGTGTGGCAATGCACCTGTTTTCCTCGCTGGTCAGGCGGTTTGAAGTCTATGACGGTCAGTTCTTAACCAAGCCGTTTGAGCCGAGTGACGAGGTTAAAAAAGCTGATGCGTTGCTTCGTGACAAGTTCCTCATCAAGCAACGGCAGAGCGGTTTTAAGCTGTTTAGGGCTTATCTGCAGTATGTGCCGATTATCTGGAGTATCTTCTGGCATGCCGAAGATTACCTCATTGATGAAACAGATGCCGTTATGAATGTTACGCAGAAGACGACATACCGTGCTGAAGACTTCTATGGCGGAAAGAATGCTCCGAGCTTTTATAATCTGACAACCGGAGTGTTTTATAAATACTGACATCTGCTTTAATTAAAAAAGCCTCATACCTTCGGGTGTGGGGCTTTTTTTATTCTAATTCAGTGTTTCTTTTAAAATATCCGTGGTTAGGATTTGCGGGAGATAGGTCGGCTCGCTTTCTCCTTTTTTGTAATAAATATAAAGCGGAATACTGTTACGTCCATAGCTCTTTAAAGCATCAGCAATTTCTTTGCTGTGGTTGGTCCAGTCGGCTTTATAAAGGCGGATATGCTTTTCTTTGGCAAGATTCTCAAATGTTTCGGTGGCAAGTGCCGTTTTATCATTTAATAAGCAAACTAAACACCATTTGGCGGTAAAATCAATAAATACCGCTTCGTTGTTATCTAATGCCTGTTCCACTTTTTGAGGATTATATGTTTCCCATAAAATGTCTTTGGCTTGAGGATGAGGGCGCAGTTGATGGG
>DEKL01000135.1 GCA_002353835.1 Alphaproteobacteria bacterium UBA2723 | reverse complement strand
TCCTTAGGTCTATCTTTTTTCTGAACTCTAAAATATTCCCCGATATAACTTTGCAACATATTTTTTAACATCTTTGTTGATTTACCCATCAAACTTGTTTTTTCTTTTCCTAAAATCTGAAGAATAATTCCTTCTATTGATGAGGGATTAGAAAAAACTATAATTGGATTTCTACGAGATACGTTCATATTTAAAAAACTACTATAGGATATACCATTTAAACTATTTAATGGCTGTCCCCATTCATTTTCTAAATTCCTCAAATTTTCATCACTTATTGGCCCTTTACTATAAAAATCTTCATCTAAAATTAAATATATACGAGAGAAGAACAATCGTTTTAATACATTCGTTACTTGAGAATCAGCAGTTCCACCTCTACCACAAAAACTCTCATCCGCTACAGCAATAGATGATGGATACAACGACTTTAAATATTCCATAAAAACAAATTCTGTCAATTCCCCTTCATAAATATATCTAACTGTAACCTTTCTCCTGCGTTGTTTTCCCATTTATTCAACCTCCGATACATTCAAAACTGCTTCTCCTTTAATTTTGGGTTTACCATCATATTCTCCCGCTATATATTTCATAAAATAATTTTCATCATTACGAACATCGGGGATATCATCTAATCTAAAAATATCCGTCGATTGATGTTCCTTTTCAGCAATAAAAATTTGGGTCTTTGTCAGATATTGAAGAAACCATGGATTGTGAGTAGAAAACAAAATTTGAGCATGAAGTGGATTCGTTTTTTCATGAATAAACAAATTCAATATTCTCTCCACCAAATCTACATGCAAACTATTTTCCAACTCATCCGCAAGCATAATCCCGCCCGTGTTTAGTATATTACGAATTTTTGAAAACAAAGAAATATAATTTATTGTTCCTTCCGAAGCATCAAACAAGCTTAAAAACGCTATTTCATTACCATCTTTATGAACTGTTATCAATAATTTATTTTTTTCTTCTGGCAAAATACCTTTCTGTTCTGTTTCGCCCTCGGAATTAGACACTTGTTTTTTTGTATCAACCAAAAGCATATCACTAATTCCTAAATCAATTTTTTTAACTTCATTAAGAATATCTCGCTTTAAAGTTTCATCTTCAGCCATCTTATCAGTTAGCTCTTCAAAGACACGAAACATAGGTCTTCCAGAACGAGTCATACGTTTTGGACTTACATTAGATAAAAAAAGAGAAAAAGAATTAATATTTTCTCCCCAAATCTTAAAATAATTTAAATGTTTAAGTAGAGAAAACAAAGAAATATCTGATGATAACCGTTTTAAATCTTCCTCATTAATTTTTAACCCCTCTGCTATTTTAGCTTTATTATTTTCTCTCAAAAAAACGTCATTATATCTGTTCGTTTTCTTATTTAATTTTCTCAAATTTTCACGCCTTACAACTTGCTCGTTGAGCACAATCTCATACTTATATTGATTTTCACCTTCTGTAAATTCTGTACTGAACATTGTATCATCTTTTGTTTTAAAAAAGTGAGGTTCAATATAAACTTTTTTTCCCAAATAAGAACCCTCAATGAAAATGAAAAAAGAAACCAAAGCCCTAAACAAATTTGTTTTACCTGAAGCATTTGGTCCCACAATACAACCCAATTTATTTACAAAAGAATTACCAACGCACACTGACGTATTATCAATTTTTTGTGCTTTTGTAATAGAAAAAGAGACTTCTAAATCATCTTTTATAGATAAAAAATTACTAATTTTAAAATTCAAAAACATAAAACTACTCCATTTTCAACATATTTTCGTTAAATATAACTTATTTTTTTCAAAATTCAAGTTTTTTTCCCAATTTTTTAAATAAATTTGGATAAACACATAACAGATAAACAGACTCTGTTCATGTAAACCGCGCGTAAAAACGGCAGAGTTCATCAAGCCCGCGACAAAGAAGTCCTTTAATATCATCATAAAAAAAGGCCCGTTCGCGCTCGTTAAAATTTGGCGGTGCCATAATATCATTTTCGCACAAAACGATTTGATAAACAACTTCAAGACTGGCTTTCGGTAAACGTTTCAATGCTCTCCTGAAACGCTCTGTGTTTTTAGAAAATCCGCCGGCGGTATTGAGTGAAACATCAACCTTAATCGCTTCATAATTACGAATAAGGCGCGCAGTTTTCTGCCAAGATAAAAAATCCTCATAAAACATTTTGCCGGCAAGCAGTCTACCCTCCGCGCTATACGGTTGACAATAAGATTTTCCGTCATAATAACGTTGTTTTAATTTACCCGCATTAAAGTAACGTTCCAAAAGAAATATATTATTATTTTTCATCAGCACACCCCGTTTTCATTAACATAATCCAAAATTTCCTCAAAATTACCGAACAAGCCGAGGTCAACGGCGCGACGATAGCGTTGTTTGTAGGTAAGAGAGCGAAATTCCGCCTCCCCGATGGTATTCATCAGCACCGTTCCTAAAACATATTTCACCCCGTCATTATAAGTCGGATAAAAATATTTCTGTCGGTTATTGATACGGTCTTGCTCCATCAGGTGCGAAACGGGAAATTCCGGCAAATCATCATCTTCCGTCTTTTTTAAGCGTGGTAAAAAGCAATCAAGATATTCTTTAAAGTTTGCCGGTGTCGGAATAAAATTTCCTTTTTCGCCCTGACGGTAAGATTTTAAGGCTTTACGGATGGATTCCGTGGTATGTTTTTCAAGCATTTCCGACCAGATTTCCATATCCAACGGTGCCGGTTTTAAAAAATTCGGGTAAAGTTGCTTTAGGTTCAAAAAGAAAAAGTCGCTGTTTTCACTCATGGTTATTCTCCGTTACTTTATTTTGCCTGTCAAGAACTCTGCCCGAAAGCTCGTTCCAATAAGCCTCATCATCATTTTGTTTTTGCTTTTTATCGCTGTTTCTGGCATGCCAAAGTTTAAGCGTAGCCTGCCAACTTTTAATCGGGGTGGTACCGACCATCCAGCCGTGCGATTCGTAAAAATTGATAAAAGTTTCGGCATCAGCCAAAAGATGATTTTCGGCAATATAATTTTTAACCTCTGCCACACTCGGTGGCACAAAAGAGGATTTAGGCTTTTTCTTTTTAAAATCATCAGCGGAAAATAATAAATTATTTTTATTTATAATATCATTTTCTTTTGCTTCTTTTCTTTTAACAAGCGGTTGCTCAAGCATAAGCTCGGCGTTTGCTGAACGTGACTTTCGTGCAATAGCTGATTTAACGCTTAAATCATGCATTTTTTGCTTTTTGACGGCATATTTTTGTTGCAAATCGTTTATATAATAAAAGACATTGGCAACGGCAGCATCACTCCCGTCATAAGCGCCTTCAAACAAAGCGGAAAGCAATTCACCGCGTTCAACAAGGCTAAGTTGTGCCAAGACAAATTTTAAATTAACGTCCAAAACAATTTTATCCATTGTCCCTCCTAAGATAAAACAAGTTATCAACAGTAGTCCAATAGTCCTAAAATAGTCCGATAGTTCAAAAGAAGTCCGAAAGAAAGCCGTTTACAATAAAAAATAAGTGTACGGCTTGACAATACAGATAAACTGTTATATGAAATTTCATACATTGTCAAGATATCAAAGCAATTTTACAAAGAAAAATTATTGGGATAGCTTTTTAGCACAAGGGAGCAATAGAGATGGCAGATTTAAACGGCATCAGAAAGAAGTTGGAAAAGAAGATATTAGCAAGCGGACACACGTTTCGGGAAGTATCCTTAAAAATCGGGCGCAAGGATTCCTACATCCAGCAATACATCAAATATGGTTTTCCGAAGCGGTTAAACGAGGTAGATCGCAAGAAAGTATGTCAGCTTTTAGAATTAGACGAGGCTGAATTAATAGATGATGAGTTGTTAAAAAGCGGGGTTAAGGACGTTAATTTGATTAAATTAACGGAAAAGGACGTAAACCCGACAGATTTTTTAAGAATAGATATTTATGACATGAAATCATCAGAAAGGCCTGAAGAGAATGTTATCGGGCAGTTAGCGATAAATTACAAAGAATTTTTCGGCTGGTGCAACGGCAATCCCGAGAATTTAAAGATTATGCGCTTAAGCGGAGATAACATGGAGCCGACGATATTATCCGGCAGTTTAATTATGTATGATACGAGTGTATTGGAATATTCCGGTGACGGCATATACATTATCCGTTATGATGACCGGATAACCTTAAAGCGTGTACAAAGAACGAGCAACGAGCAGTACATATTAAAATCAGAAAACCCGCGTTATCAAGATGTTCGTTGTTCATTAGAAGAGCTAAACATTTTAGGGCGTGTCATAAACGTTTTAACCTCACGTTCATA
>DEKL01000081.1:2425-2679 GCA_002353835.1 Alphaproteobacteria bacterium UBA2723 | reverse complement strand
GGAGCTTGATATTGAGGTTAAAGCCGGTACCCAGCCGATGGATAGATTGCGCTTAAAAGGTAAAGGTATGCGTTATATGAATTCCGATAAACGCGGTGACCTCTATGTGCAGTTTAAAGTCATCGTGCCGACAAAGTTAACCGGCGAACAAAAGGAATGTTTGAAAAAATTTGATGAGTGTGCTTCCGCTGAAGAAAAAGGTTTTTGGAGCAAGATTTTCTCCTGATTGTGGTAAGATGCTGAAACAAGTTCAG
>DEKL01000081.1:1836-2377 GCA_002353835.1 Alphaproteobacteria bacterium UBA2723 | reverse complement strand
GATGCTGAATACGAAGTGCAGCGTAGCTCAAACAAATTCAGCATGACGCTGTTCGTGGTGCGGTGCGAGGCGCACAGCCAATGATTTTAGGCAACAAGTAATAGCAATAACAGTAAAAAGACAAGACTTAAGACTAATAACGGGGTTATCTTTAATCTTTGCTTGATGACCTCGGCAATTATCGGCGATAATAATAACATGGCAACCACATACCCCGGATTGGCACATACTCGCATGGCGGAAGTCTTGGCAGCAATCAATATCATGCTTAAAATAATTAGCCAAATTCCGTCTTTTAACTTGGGTTTTCTGATGTCTTTGGGCCTGTTACTCTTTATATACATCAGGCTGTTGCAGATACCGCTGATGAAACAGGAAACTGTCAGATAATATATGATACCGCTTATCATGTCTTTGCCGTGCATGGCAATATATCTGGTCAAAATACTCATTAAAGCTAAGGCAAACACCGCCGGATACATGTATTGCTCGGCGGCTTTATTTAACTTAACGTTCATCATCTGCCAATAACTTGCCGAAT
>DEKL01000081.1:0-1799 GCA_002353835.1 Alphaproteobacteria bacterium UBA2723 | reverse complement strand
CTTTGCATTAACTGTTCTAATTCCGGCTCTTCTATTGCCCACCATAATAAAACCGTTATCAATACTGATGTTGCCATAAAACCGGAACCGCTGTGTCCGCCGTATTTGGCCGAGGCAAAGAAAACACGGCTGTCATAAAAGCCTATCAATATCCCTTGGATGGTTAGTATGTATAAATAAGCACCGCTTATCTTTAACGGGGTGAAATATAATAACGGTGCTGCACATAAACTCACACCGTATCCGCGCCAGATACCTAATATGTAACCGTTATAACGGCGCTTGTCGTTATAGTTTTGATAAAAGGCGTTAGAAAAAGCATATATCAGGCTTAAGGCTATCCACATAATGCCTTATATCTATGCATTTTTTTAAGGAATTGAAGATTTGACAACAAATGTTTTAAGCGCTTCTTTTCAGTTTTTTCTTAAAACTGCCGTCTGATTTTTTCTTAAAAGAATAGGGCTCGTAGTTGGTCTTTTTATTTTCTTTTTTGCTAAACTTATTACTCATTTTTGCCGATTTCTTAAACGGCTTTTTCTCTGTTTCGGCTTTTTCCAGTTTGTTGGTTTTCTTAAAGTGCGGTTTAGCGATAACGACTTCCACACCGTTTTCCAAAAACTTCTTTTCTTTTAAGCGTTTTTCTTTGCCGAATTTATTGTCTGCCTTTAATATGGTGGCGGCAACCTCGGTGGTTTTTTTCTTCTTTTCTACCGAGAAACCGTATTTGCCGATTTTTTTGCCCAGTGCATAATAAAAACCGTGAGCATAAGCCAGCAAGCCGGCTTTTTCCAAATCAAGCGCGCCGTCTTCATTGACGTATTTTTCATCCACGTTAACGGCAACGACTTCGGCAACAAACATATCATGGGTGCCGTAAGGACGGATATCTATAACTTTACATTCTAACGAAACCGGACATTCGGCAACTTGTGGTGCTTTAACTTGTGATGAGGGTTCGGCAGTTAAACCGGTTAGAGCAAATTTATCAATATCTCTGCCGCTCTTAACCCCGATGGTATCTACCGCGTGGGCAATTTTAACAGTCGGCAGATTGATGACAAATTCTTTATGCTTTTTGATGATTTCATAACTGTAACGCGAGGGGCGAATTGATACATAGGTGATTACCGGTTCAGAACATATAATACCCGTCCAAGCGGCGGTCATAACATTGTGTTTTTTAATTGTTCCCGAGCTGATTAGCGCCGGCGGGACAGGGGATATCATTGTGCCGGCTTTCCATGTAATTTTACTCATTTGACGCTCCGTTGTTATGATTATTTTTTTTACTATACAACAAGAAGTTTTGAATTGTAAAGCGGAATTTAATCTACAACAGCGGTGATGAAACTCTTTCCAATACGCCTTGTGCCAAAGAAATGACCATGCCGTAGTTGGCTATCGGTATGTGCTTTGAGGTACATTCCGCTAAGCGGCGCTTGATTTCGGCACGATTTAACATACAGCCGCCGCAATGAATAATCAGCTCATAGTCATCTATGTTTTCCGGAAAATCCGAGCCGGAAACGAAAGTGATAGCAAGCGATTTGCCGGTAAATTTTTGTAATAAAGCGGGGATTTTTACTCTGCCGATATCATCACAAGTAACATGGTGGGAGCAACCCTCGGCAATTAAAACTTTGGAATTATCTTTTAAGCCTTTAATGGCTTTAACACCTTCAAACATTTGGTACATATTCCATTTGGCGCGGGCAAAAAGCATGGAAAATGTGGTTAAGGGTATCTTTTCGGGGACAATCTCGGCAACGGTTTTAACCGCTTGAGAATCGGTGATG
>DEKL01000083.1 GCA_002353835.1 Alphaproteobacteria bacterium UBA2723 | reverse complement strand
GAAATTATATCCAAGATGCGCGGGGAAATTATCTACCTAAGATTGCCAAAGACGATTATTGCGTTAAATTCTATAATGACGACGATAAACAGATTTTAAACAATAAGATTATTGCTGTGGCGAAGCGGGGGAAGGCACATTATAAACTTGTGCGTGATTTTATGCCGGAAGATATGGTGGACAGTATTGAAAAAAGTAAGCCGGATTTTAAGCTGGACTTTGAAAACAGCAAGATGTTTATGGCGCAGGCGTATCGCTTCAAAAAAGAAAAAGGCGAAAAGTAACTTTATTTTAATCAGATATGGGCAAAATTGTGTAAAACTAAAGGCCGGGGCTTGCCGTTTAGCGATTATCTCGGCAATATCTATAGTATTCTGTGATGTTTTTTTAGGAGTGTTTCAGATGGTTAAAACATTGGTGGTTATTCCGGCGCGTTACGGTTCGTCACGTTTTCCGGGGAAACCGTTGGCAAAGATTGCCGGTAAAGAGATGTTGTTAAGAGTGGTTGATATTGCGCGTAAAGGAACGAAAAATACGGATGCCAGAATCGTGGTGGCTACCGAAGATGAGCGGATATTGAACTTTTGCAACGCTAACGGGGTGGAATGTTTGATGACCTCAGATGCCTGTAAAACCGGCTCGGATAGGGTGTGTGAAGCGGTTAAAACACTCGGTATTAAGCCGGAGTTGATTATCAATCTGCAGGGCGATAATCCGGTTTGTCCGCCGTGGTTTGTGGAGGAACTGATTAAGGCTTTTGAGAGCGATAAATCCGTTGATTTGGTTACCCCTTGTACCAGACTTTCCTGGGAGGCATTGGATAAGTTAAGAGAAAGCAAAAAATCCACGCCGTTTTCGGGTACAACTTGTGTGGTTGATAAGAACGGCTATGCGCTGTGGTTTTCCAAAAATATTATACCAGCGGTGCGCAAAGAAAATGATTTAAGAGAAAAAGATAAGATGAGCCCTGTTTTAAGACATATCGGCCTCTATGGATATAAATATGATTCGTTATTCAAATTCAAAGAGTTAGAAGAATCATCTTATGAAAAGCTTGAGGGTTTGGAACAACTCAGATTTTTGGAAAACGGGATGAAAATTAAGGTCGCTCTGGTGGATTACGGCGCGTTTGAGGGAATGAGCGGGGTGGATTCTCCGGAAGATGTCCAACGCGCAGAGGCTTTGTTTGCTAAATATGGGGAATTTTAGGAGTATAAATCAATGACAACTCGCATTATTATTGCACGGCACGGAAATACTTTTGCTAAGGGGCAAACACCTTTACGGGTAGGGGCTAGGACAGATTTACCGCTGGTTGAAACCGAACGTGGAACAAATGTCGGTAAATATTTGAAAAAGCTTGTTTTGTATCCGTCTGCAGTGTTTGCGGCACCGTTACACCGGACGATGGAAACGGCACGGCTTGCTATTGCAGCGCTTGATCGTGATATTCCGCTTATTGAAGATAAACGCTTTACCGAGATTGATTATGGTCCGGATGAGGCTAAAACCGAAGATGAAGTTATTGCGCGTATCGGTCAGAAAGCTATGGATGACTGGAACAGTAGCGCTGTTGTGCCGGACGGTTGGAATGTTTCGGTTAACGGTATTATCAAAGCTTGGAAAGATTTTGCGGAAGAAGTTGAACGTGATTACCATGGTAAAAACGTTCTGGTGGTCAGCTCTAACGGAATTATTCGTTTTGCACCGCATTTGACCGGTAATTTTAAGAAATTTGCCGAAAGTTTTGATATTAAGGTTGGTACCGGCGGGGTTTGCATCTTGGAAAAGGAAGATGGCGACAAGCACTGGACGGTGGCTTCTTGGGGCGTGAAACCGAAAGAATATTTGGCAGCTTAAGTTTATGGCGCCGGTGGTTGATATCGGCGCTATTTTTATGATGATTTTGAGCGCAGTGAGCGTATAAATTATCGTTTTTTATTGCTGAGCTCGTTCTGAGAGCGCATTTTGATTATTATAATTATTAGATAAGATATTGTAAAATAAGTGTTTTCTCGTCTTTTCTTATATATTAGTTGACATAATATACATTATGCGACAAGATGTACATATTTAAGTGGCAGTGCCACCTCCAACGATTTGGACTTTCCTTTTGGGCAAAGGTGTACTCTACACCCGAGAGAATATTAATTGTCATCGCTCCAAACATGATGAGGTTAAGCAATCTTCATGAGATTTACATAGCCTTATTGTTGTCATGGAGATGCCTTGACCTCTTCTTACCTGTTATCGTAAAAAATATAATCCGCAAAACATGACCTTGATATCAGGCAGTTTTACGGATTATTGGTACATTTTACTTTACTACCTCTTGGAGCAATTTGTATACTTTGGCGGTTGATTTGCTGAGCATGCCGTAATTATCCAGTTTACCGATAAAAACATGGGAATTCTTATGAATCACCGCGTAAACCGTTGCTTTCGTATCCTCGCTCTTGGGTTTGTGCGTGGTTGTCTTAAGCAACTGGATGGAAATAACGGACTTTTCCGGCTTTGCTTCGTCCGGGGTAATCCAAAAATCGCCCATCTTGTTGCAGACTTTGGTGTTACGGTCAGCATACACTTTGTCGTAAAGAAGTTTTGCCTCTTTGGCGGTCGGCAATTCCAATTTAAACGTGTTGGGCATTTCAATACCGTTGCGCTTATAGGACAAATTGTTAAAGACTTGACCTTGCAGCCACATCAGAGAATTTGCCACCTCATCTTTTAAGACGTTGTGGACGTAACCGTTGAGGTAAATCACCCCGTTAATCTCTATACCGACCACTTTGGCAGACAAACCTGATACCGGATAAGGCATAGAGTACAGCATACCGTCATGGTAATACACAGTGCCGTAAGGGCTTACAGTTTCAATGGGATTTTTCAGCCACGTTTTGTAGGCTGGCGCAATCTCATCAATTTCTGTTTCAGAGACGCCAAAATGGCGCAGAGCTTTGTAAATGTCATAAATTTTGTGTCTCATAACACATTTTTTTCTCGGCTTTAACGAGCGGTAGGTTCTCTCCGGCGACATTAAATTGTTTATACTAATACGCTCTTTGCTTTGGGGCAAAGACCTTTTCCTATCTATATATTGATAATTTGAAATTGCGGAAAGTTTATCAGAAACTTTATAAATTGCAAGCTTTTCTTTTTATAAAAAACTCCGCTTTAAGTTGTTGGCTTAAGGCGGAGTTTAACAAGTAACGTCGTTAAATTTCAGGGTTTGGCATATCAGCTTTATATCCCTTATCAGCGACGGTTTTGTAAGATAATCCATGTCATACTGCAGATAATCTTCTTTAGGGAGAAATCTTCCCGATTTCATTTGTGCCAAGCCGGTTATACCGGGGCGCACAATTAAACGTGTATAAGCTTCTTTCTTATTCCTAAATTGTTCAAATTCCTTTTTCAGTAACGGACGCGGACCAACCACACTCATATTACCTATTAAGACATTGAAAAATTGCGGAAATTCATCCAGATGAGTCTTTCTTAAGAAACGACCTATCGGGGTTATGCGCTTGTCTGATGACTTTATAACAATCTTGTCATCAGCATTTACATACATAGAACGAAACTTATAGCATGTAAACTCGGTGGTAAACATCCCTACTCTTTTTTGCTTGAATATCACCGGACCTTTGGAAGTCAGCTTGATGATGATACCTAACAAAATGAACATTATCGGCAATATACTCAAACATAGCAACAATGATATGATTATATCTATCATGCGCTTAATCATGCGGTATGGCAGCGTGGGAACCGATATGGCGCTTATTTCATGATACCGGCGATATTCTCGGCGTATCTTAAAAATGTGATAAGCGACATATAATTCTCTGGCAAGAAACACCACGGCGATACTCGCGAAGATGAGTAAATTCATAATAGTATTTTTGTTATATGTTTATAA
>DEKL01000008.1:3123-4307 GCA_002353835.1 Alphaproteobacteria bacterium UBA2723 | reverse complement strand
CATTATAATGTGGCAAGTGCTGTTCATCACAAGCAAAATCTTATTAAGCCAAAAAAAATATAATTGCAAGACTTTTTTTCGTTTTTGTTAAAAATTCTGCATTTAATCTGTCGTCAACGGTAAAACACTTTGTTTTAGTCTTGATTTAGCGCTTCTTCCAAAAATTCTGAAGCATCAGCCACGCAGTCCGGACAATCCCTTAACACCACGCCGGTTTCCACACCTTTTAAACGTTTGCACTGTGTTGCGCCGTTTCGTTCTTGAAATTTTGCCATAATTTGCCGCATATCTTTGATAGACTTTGCTCTTTCTTTATGAACCAACCCTAAAATCACACCGGCACCAATCAGCGCGCCGCATGTTCCTTCCATATTTCCCATACCCGTACCGAATGCATTGCCGATTTGGCATCCCGTTTCCTCGCTGATACCGGCCTTATCGCAATAAGTACAAATAACTGCTTGTGCACAATTATATTTTCCGCAACGTTTCTTTTCGGCAGCGATATGTTTTCTCGTTTCCATAACAGTCCTCGTTTCATAGTCCAAGCCAAAGATAGTCTAACAAAAATAAAATATTTCGCAAGGAAGAATTGGGGGCATGCAGATTTTTTATTCATATCAAAAATGTTGCAATAAAAGTCAGGATATGGTATATTATCCCTATAAATCGGAGAAAGCTGATGGCAGAAGTAGAGACAAAAGAAGAAAAAGAGAAAGCGCTTCAAGATGATATTGAACGCTGTCAGCAGTTTTTTGAAAAGCACTTCGGCTATAAACCGGAAAATATGAAGGCTGGGGAAAATTCCGTTTCATTTAAATATGGCGCTTATCGCATTCGTTTTCCGCGTGAGAAAAGAAAAGATATTGCCGTGCAAGATTATGCCAAAGAAGCCTATATTTCTAAATATATCCGCGATGAAATAGGTGACTTACCGGTGCCAAAGGTTGAGCTTAAGGAAAAAGACGGAATAACCTTTTCTTCCCATCAGGAGATAAAAGGCAAAACGCTGATTGGTCGCCTGCCGGAAGATGCCGATAACATACACATGGAAAGCTTATCAGCCAAAGAAAAGAAGCAATTAGCCTTAGATTTAGGGGCATTTTTAGCCAAGTTGCATAGTGTACCGCTTGCAAAAGCCGACAAAGCAATGCTTAAATCCAAACAAATGGGAATTGAGGCGG
>DEKL01000008.1:0-3032 GCA_002353835.1 Alphaproteobacteria bacterium UBA2723 | reverse complement strand
ATCAAGCCATGGGTATAGACTATCATGAAGTCAAGGTTGATAAGACGGATTTGGTATTATCTCATAATGATTTTCACAGCGGCAATTTTGCGGTGGACAAGAATAACCGTTTCAGCGGTGCGTTTGATTTAGGGGAGATGGGCATAAACAATCGCTATCGTGATTTTATGAGCTTATATGCAAACAGCGGCAGGGAGTTTATGCGAGATGTTGTCGCTTCCTATAATAAGCATTCCGAGCATAAAGTATCTATGCAAGAGCTTGATTTTCATTATCTGAACAAAATTGCAGATTATGTAGAATATGCTAAAAATCCGGAATATAGTGCCATAGCGCCAAAATTAAAAGAGATGTTCAGTAAAGGTTTAGCAGATTTTACGCAAGATAAACAAAAAGAGCAAATAGAATTAAAGCAATTACAAGATACCCTAAACAGTGGTAAAGGTAAATAGTCATCAGCAGTAAAAATGCATTTAAAATAAGAAAAGGCACCCTCACGGGTACCTTTCTTTTTAATGGCTAAGCACTTCTCAAGAGACTGCTGAGGAGGATGAGATCCGGTGCCTCAACGTAATCTGGTTTGGGAATACTCTCCAGTGAACGGACATGGCCGTCTTCCAATACCGACCGAATTTCCGGTTGCAATGTAATTGCGTTCACCGGCAGGAAGACTTGGCGAACCTGGTAAGTCGGCTCCATGGTGTCAGAGCCATAAAATACTTGGTAGTTACAACCATAAGTGTCATCGGGGTCATCAATACAGATGAGGGGAGTAACGAGAACTTCAAATCCACCCCAGAGGATGCATATGATGTTCACTTCAGACTTCACCCATGTCTTGAGCTCATTTTTCGGTTTCCAGAGCTCGTAACCTTCTGCAGTGGTCTCGGCATACTCGTAAGATTTGCGGAGTTTCTTCTCCTTCATCTTATAGCTCTCGCCCCCAGGGTTCTGTACTTTGACTTCCCCGTTTTCTATTACAGTTGTATGCTCCTGCACACCGTTAACAACGGTTGCAATTACATCACCGGGCTTAGATGGCAATAAATACACGCAGGCAATCTTTTGCGCCTTGAGGTGTCCCTTTGCACGGTCACACACAGCACCATAGGCAACCAAATCGTCCACAACGTGGAATGGAATGCCGCACTCATTGAGAAGTACACGTGGCATTTTTACTTCCTTGCCCTTAAAGTATGCTACGGGCAGGAACTTACCGTTAGGTTGCTTAGCAGGATAGAGATAGCCACAACCGGCTTTGGCAGAAAGTTGCTTAATCTCTTTTTTATTGTCCTCCCTTGCAAGGATGTAGTAGATACCGGTTTCGGCATCCATAAACACCTTGTTCGGAACAATGATAGGCTCAATACCGATATGGCCATTCTTAATGGTCGTAACGGTTTCAATTACATTACCCATTAGTTTATCCTGCAGGGTGACAATGTAATTTCCCTTGGTGGAAAGCCTTTTCTTACCAAGAACCCTTGTGTAGATGGCACCATCCTGGCCCATCACTTTTACTCCCTTACCGGTGGATACCAGCGGGAGCTGATTTAATGTAATACTCATAATTCTTAAAAAATGGAGCTATTGTTTAACTTCCGACCACGCTCCTTTAAAGGTCAGAAGGGATAATAATTATTATTTCGTACAGGGGCAATATACCACAATTTTAAAGGGTATTCAAGCAAAATCGGTATGAAAAATATCAAAAAAATCTCTTTACAAGCAAAAAAACGCGCCTATACTTCGCGCTATAATGCGGGTTTATGAGAGGAAAATAAAATGGAGTTATTATCAGATTTCAGCTTACGCCAGTTTTTAAGCGCATTTATTGTTTTGTTTGCAGTAACCGATATCCCCGGTAATATCCCAATCGTGATAAGTATGCAAAACAAAGGCGTTCGTATCAGTGCGCATCGCTCATTTTGGTATTCATTGTCGTTACTGGTAATTTTCTTTTATGCCGGTGAGGCGTTTTTGCACTTGTTTGGCTTAGATGTTCATTCGTTTGCTATTGCAGGTTCTCTGGTCGTATTTTTAATCAGCGTTGAGATGATATTAGATATCAACGTATTTACTGAAAGTACCGAACATTCTTCCGGTGATGCCACATTTGTACCGGTCGTTTTTCCGCTGTTTATCGGCGCAGGTGTGTTGACAACTTTGTTATCCATCCGTTCCCAATATAATGATGCCAATATCATGTTAGCTGTTTTGGCAGATAGCATCTGTGTATATTTGACGATTAAGCTGTCTCGCTTTTTCAAAAAACATTTAAGCCAAGGTATGCTGTATTTGTTAAAGAAATTTTTCGGTATCATTTTGTTGGCAATCTCGGTAAAATTATTCATTACCAACGTGACGGTATTGATACAGCACCTAAGCGCTTAAGATAAAAGTCCCCACCTTAAAAGAATGGGGATTTTTTTGCACGAGCGGATATATTTTCTTGACAACACAAATAAAACAAGTCAAAATTCCCACTCAGAGGAAAAATATGAAAAAATTTGAAAACATCTGTTGCTGTTGTTGCGAGAACTCTTAAAGCGAAGCTGCCGGAGCTGTTTTCATCTATGAGAAATCTAAAAAGGCAGTGTAACAACTGCCTTTTTCATTAACAATTAAGGAAAATACCATGAGCGTATATTTATATAACACAAAGACCAGACATAAAGACGAATTTATTCCCTTAAATGCCCCGAATGTGAGCATGTATTGTTGCGGACCGACGGTTTATAACTATGCGCATATCGGTAATCTCCGTACCTATATTTTTGAGGATTTATTGGCAAACACTTTGCGTTTAGCCGGTTATAAGGTTAAGCATGTTATGAATATCACCGATGTCGGGCACTTAACCAGTGACGGTGATGAAGGTGAAGATAAAATGCAGGTTGCCGCCGAACGTGAGAAAAAAAGCGTTTTAGATATTGCTCGTATGTATGAAGATGCCTTCTTCCGTCATACCGCGGCTCTGGGTTTGAAAAGACCGACTATCGTATGCCGTGCCACCGAGCATATACAAGATA
>DEKL01000068.1 GCA_002353835.1 Alphaproteobacteria bacterium UBA2723 | reverse complement strand
GCGAGCCCGCTCCTTATCGTAGTCATCAGGATCGGCGATATAGTCCAGATAGGCAAAGCCGAAAGCAATTAGGGATACAAAGAAGGTCTCAATCCAGACCCCCTCAAATCCCCAAGGGGCAAGGGTGGGCATATTGAAGTAATTGATACCCCAAGTTAAGAGTAAGACAGCTGTTGTGCCGCCTAAAGTCCACCAAGGAAACTCCTTGATATCATGAAAAACGAAAGTTTTTTTACTTGCCACAATGGCGAAGAAGAGCACGGCCTCGGCCAAGCTCAAAAGGAAATAATAAGTCATAATGTAAAGTATTAAATGATTAATAATATTTTTCTCACGAGATATAAAATACCACATTTTGTCCATTGTGTCAAACAAAATCGTACAAGAGAATATTTCATAAAATCCCGTTGACAGAATAAGGCAAAAGTCCTAATCTTCTGCCATTAACAGAAACGATTTTTAAGGAGATAAAAATGGCTGTATCACCTGCCGTCGCAAAGCTTATGGATGAATATAAGCGCTTTGCCGATATAAAGATGAATGATTTATTTAACAAAGACCACCAAAGAGCGGATAAATATACCATAGAATTTGAAAATTTAACTTTTGATTATTCCAAAAACCGCTTTGATGACGGTGTATTGCAAGCCTTATTGGCACTAGCCGAGGAACATCACCTAAAAGAGCGTATTGAGGATATGTTTTCCGGTAAAAAGATAAATGTTACCGAAAACCGTGCGGTTTTACATACGGCATTGCGTAATTTTTCCGGCAAGTCCGTATGTGTGGACGGTAATGATGTTATGCCGGAGATTCGCCGTGTATTGGCTAAGATGAAAGAATTTTCAGAAAGTGTCAGAAACGGCAGTTTTAAAGGCTATACCGGAAAGAAACTTAAAAACATTGTCAATATCGGTATCGGCGGTTCGGATTTAGGTCCGTATATGGTAACGGCCGCCTTAAAGAAATATTGGGCAAAGGATATAAATTGCTACTTTATTTCTAATATTGATGGCACGGCTTGTGCGGAAGTATTAGGGCAAATCAATCCGGAAGAAACATTATTTATTGTTGCTTCTAAAACATTTACCACCATTGAAACATTAACCAATGCCAAGACTTGCCGTGAGTGGTTGGTTAAGGCTTTGGGAGATAAGGCGGTCGCCAATCACTTTGTTGCCTTATCAACCAATGCCAAAGCTGTGGCGGAATTTGGTATAGATACCAACAATATGTTTGAATTTTGGGATTTTGTCGGCGGCAGATATTCATTATGGTCTGCGATAGGTTTATCCATTGCTTTGGCAATAGGGTACGATAATTTTGAAGCATTGTTAAAAGGTGCGGAAGCGATGGATAATCATTTCAGAACCGCGCCGTTTGAAAAGAATATTCCGGTAATTATGGCATTGTTGGGAATATGGTACAATGACTATTACAACATTCATCGTTATGCGGTTATTCCCTATGACCAATATTTGAAGTTTTTACCGTCATATTTACAACAGTTGGATATGGAGAGCAACGGTAAATCGGTAAGGTTAGATAACAGAAAGATAACCGATTATGCAACAGGACCGGCATTGTTTGGTGGGGCAGGAACGGATGTTCAACATTCCTTCTTCCAGTTATTACACCAGGGAACAGAGCCGGTTCCGGTAGATTTCATTATTCCGGCGGTATCACAGAATGAGATAGGAAAGCATCATGAGATTTTGCTCGCGAATATTTTAGCGCAGGCAGAAGCTTTGATGAAAGGTAAAAGCATAGAAGAAGCCGCCGCTGAATTAAGAGAAAAAGGCAAGAGCGAAGAAGAAATAGAGAAATTAAAGTTAAACAAGAGTTTTGACGGCAATCGTCCGAGCAATATGTTTATCATTGATAAGTTAACCCCGTTTGCTTTGGGTATGTTGATAGCGATGTACGAGCACAAGGTCTATACGCAAGGCGTGATTTGGGAAATTGATTCGTTTGACCAATGGGGTGTTGAGTTAGGCAAGCAGTTAGCATTAAAGATATTGCCGGAATTAGAGAGCGGTGTCAGTGCTAAGCATGACTGTTCCACCGAGAAGTTGATAAACAAAGTACGCAACATTCGTGCCAAAGAGGTAAAGAAAGCGGCATAGTGTAGGTGCAGGACAAGTCCTGCCGCACCACGCGTAGTGGCACACGGCGTGTAGCCGACGGCAAAGCCGTTAAGCGCATTGCGAAGCTATAAAAGATAATTTTTGTGGAACAAAAATTATCAGCAATGCGCTTTTTTCGTACCCTTATTTAATCCGACATTCCGCACAAACAATAAAAAAGAGGCACCATAAAGGTACCTCTTTTTTATTGGCGGAGATGTAGGGGTTCGCAGAGTAAAAAACGTCCAGCGGACATTTTTTACCGAGAACAGTAGCAGTTGTTAATGAGCGACTTGTCGGAAACGACAACTAAGCGAATGTTACAACTGGCTTGACCGAAGCGAAGTACGTTTGCATGAGGCAAACGTTACGTAGCAAGACCGAACCCGTAGGGTGAGAATCCCGTGATATTTGTTGAGTTAAAAAAGAAAAAGCCTACCGCAAGGGTAGGCTTTTTTATTGGCGGAGATGTAGGGATTGACTTTACTACATTTCATAGTGTAGACAAGAAATTATTAGCGACAGATGGTACACTGTTTAAAGTGATCCCCGTGCGGGCAGCACTCAAATCCGACATTCCGCACAAACAATAAAAAAGAGGCACCATAAAGGTACCTCTTTTTTATTGGCGGAGATGTAG
>DEKL01000105.1:11116-11262 GCA_002353835.1 Alphaproteobacteria bacterium UBA2723 | reverse complement strand
GCCATAGAAGAAGAACCGTTAGATTCCATAATATCAGAAACAACACGTACGGTGTACGGAAATTCGGCTTTGTCTTTCGGCATCATCG
Organism: Alphaproteobacteria bacterium UBA2723; assembly: GCA_002353835.1. Taxonomy (GTDB): domain Bacteria; phylum Pseudomonadota; class Alphaproteobacteria; order RF32; family CAG-239; genus CAG-267. Next base: position 11,174 of record DEKL01000105.1, on the reverse strand, counting down.
GGTGAATAGCACGCCATGCTAATTTACCGTGACCAATTTCACGACGGCCTACGCCACG
>DEKL01000105.1:0-11088 GCA_002353835.1 Alphaproteobacteria bacterium UBA2723 | reverse complement strand
CCACATTCACCAACCGAGAACGGCGGGAAATTGTAGTTTAACATAAAGTCTTGGCGACTTTCATCCATTAAACCGTCAATAATTTGAGCATCGTCAGCGGTACCTAAGGTGGTTACAACCAAAGCTTGTGTTTCACCTCTGGTAAACAAGGCAGAACCATGTGTGGTCGGCAATACGTCAACTTCACAGGTAATCGGGCGAACGGTCTTGGTATCACGTCCGTCAATACGCTTACCGGTGGTTAATACCTTTTCACGCATAACCGAATGCATCAATTTTTCAATTGCATCTAAGGAATAGCGAACTTCAAGTTCATTTTCCGGATCAATTGTTGCGTTAACTTCAGCGGCTAATTCACCTAAACGGGTAGAACGCTTTTGCTTATCAACCTCATTGAAGGCTTCTTCATATTTAGCTCTAAAGTCTTTTTCAATGCGGTTGTAAAGAGTATCAAACTCAGGCGGAAAAGCAGGGGTTTCCCATGCTTCTTTGCCGGCTTCTTTCTTTAATTCGTTGATTAAATCAATAACTTTTTGGAAACTGTCAAAACCGAACATAACAGCGTTTAACATTGTTTCTTCCGAAAGCTCATTGGCTTCAGATTCAACCATTAAAACGCCTTCTTTGGTTCCGGCGACGGTTAATTCCAATTCAGAATTTTTAATCTCTTCAACTGTCGGGTTCAAAACGTATTCGCCATTGATATAGCCAACCTTAGCAGCGCCAATCGGGCCTAAGAACGGAATTCCGGATACGGCTAAGGCTGCAGATGCGGCTATCATCGCCAAAATATCGGAATCTGTTTTCTTATCGTGGGCTAAAGTTGTGCAGACAACTTGTACTTCGTTTTTGAAAGCATCAGGGAATAGCGGACGAATTGGTCTGTCTATTAAACGAGAAACCAATACTTCGTGTTCGGAAGGCTTACCTTCACGCTTCATAAAACCGCCCGGAATTTTACCGGTGGCATAGTATTTTTCCTGATAGTTAACAGTTAAAGGGAAAAAATCCTGGTCAGCTTTGACTTCTTTTGCGGCAACAACCGTTGCAATAACAACGGTATCTCCGTAACTTGCATAAACGGCACCTGTTGCCTGTTTTGCGATTTTACCTGTTTCTAAAACTAATTTTCTGCCGCCCCATTCTATCTCTTTGCGGCACACGTTCCAATTGACCATATTTTTTACCTTTCCTTCTAATAAACCTCACCTAATCGGAACAGATTAGGATTTTGCAAATAGCGGAGCCCCATTGCCCCGCTATTTGTTTCAAACATTACTTACGTAAATCTAATTTCTTAATTAATGTTTGATACCGCTCTTCGCTTGTAGCCTTTAAGTGGTCTAACAAGTGACGACGGCGGCTAACCATCTTCATCAGACCTAAACGAGAGTGAAGGTCCTTCTTATGTGTGTTAAAGTGTTCAATTAAGCCGTTAATTCTGTATGTCCAGATAGCAATTTGAACTTCCGGTGAACCTGTGTCACCTTTTTTATTACCGTATTGAGCAATAATTTCTTGCTTTTTTTCATTTGTAATCGACATCTCATTTTCCTTTTTTTATAAATTACAGATTAAATACCCGAATCGGTTTTAAAGTATTATCTTTGTTTCCGACAAGGGCGATAAGCTTACCTTCAAAGCAGGCGGCGGCAATTTCTTCTCTCAGATTAAATCTTTCAGAATCAATAGCTTGTCCGCTTTTTAGCTTAAGCATTTCCTCTTTGGTTAAAGCGATAACCGTGATGTCGCACAGAAATGTTTCAACCGGTAAGAGGGGAGAAACTCCGCCGTCCTTATACATCATATTTTTTAAATTATCCAGTAAAATCGTATGCGAGAGGTCAAAAAAGCCGTTTTTGGTACGTCGGAGAGCGGTTAAATGACCACAGGTATTTAGGGATTCAGCAATATCATGCCCCAGGGTGCGGACATACGTTCCTTTAGAGCAGGTTACCTTAAAATCCGCCGAATTATCTTTCTTACTAAAGGCAGTCATTATCAACTCTTTAATGGCAACTTTGCGGGCAGGGATATCAAAATCAGTACCGTTTCTTGCAAGCTCGTAAGCTCTTTTGCCGTCAATATGAATAGCGGAATATTTGGGGGGAATTTGGCTTATTTCACCTAAAAAACGGGGTAAAATCTTTTTAATATCATCTTCTGTCGGGATAATATCGGAAGTTTTTATAATTTCTCCCTCGGTATCATCCGTTGAAGTGGCTATACCAAACTTTAAGGTAAATTCATAAGTTTTCTCAGTCCCCTCCAGATAGGGAATAAGCTTTGTTGCTTCGCCAAAAGCCAATGGCAAGACTCCGGTTGCAAAAGGATCTAAAGTGCCGATATGTCCGGCTTTTTTGGCATGTAAGAGATATTGAATTTTACGTAACGCTTGGTTGGAGCTTATGTCTTTGGGCTTATCTAAAATAATCCAGCCGTTAATATCTTGATTGTAGTGTGAACTCATACGAATAAATCCAATTGTTGGTTTTTTTCTATGTTTTTGATGGCTTCTTTAACAATGGGAATGGAAACAGCACGGCTGTATACCCATGAAATATCATCAATTTCGGCAACAAGTTTGGCAATGTAATCAAAAGAACGTTCGGCATTGGCTAAGATATAATTTAATATCTCTTGTGAAATTATAATCTGCCTATCGTTAAAAAGCTTGGCAATCAGGGCGGTTAACATCTCATCATCCGGCATATAAATTTCTGCGGTCGGGATAGTGTTTAATCTCGAGCGCAAGTCAGGCAGTTTTAACGGTAATTTTGCTAACGGCAATTCTGATGTAAATAAAACGGAACGATTCGGTGTATTATAAGCATTATACAGGTGAAACAGCGCTTCTTCGTTAATATCGCCATCCATATTTTCAATGACCAAAAAGTTGTGGTTGTTAATGAATTTGTTAACATTTTTCATATTGATCTGCTGGGCTTGCAATATCGGAATATCTACCGGTTGTGACAGGCTCTTTTGCACATGATTTATCCAAATATGCGCCAAGTGTGATTTGCCTGAGCTTTTAGGCCCGAACAGACATAAGGCAAAATGCTGCCATTGCGGCCAAAGTTTTATGGTTTTATAGGCTAATTCGTTGCATGAAGTTACCAAAAAATCATCCTCTCCCAAATAAGCTTGGGGGGCAAATTTCATCATATACTGTTTGGTTTTATCGTTAAAAAACTGCATCAGCTGTTTAAAACCTCATAGACTTTTTGCGTTAAATCCAGCAAACTGAATGGTTTGGGTATGAAAGACAGACCATCTATGTCATCAAATTCGCCTTTTAAGATATCTTCGGAGTAACCGGAAGCTAAGATAATTTTTATGTTTGGAATCATTTCAAGGACTTGTTTGGATAGTTCTATACCGTTTTGACCGGGCATAACCATATCGGTTACCAAAAGTTGGAAATTTTTATCATTTTCTAATATTTCCAAAGCATTTTCGGCAGAAGAAGCGCCGGTTACATCATAACCTTTTTTACGTAAAGCCCGCAAGGCAAAAGTGCGTACCGAATTTTCATCATCAACAAAGAGTATGCGGGTATTTGCAACGTTTTCCGGGGTTTGAGCCAAATCATCCGGTGCGGAAAGGCTTAAACCCAAAACAACTTTATCTTCGCTTTTTTGTGGCGATTTTAAGGCATCCGGCGTTAGAACAACACGGCCGCGCTTATCGTGTAATTTGCGGGTTATTTCTGCATTTTCCTCTTTTTTATTTAAGGTTTCTGCCGGATATGCCGGTAAATAAATTGAGAAAGTGGTGCCGACATTAACCGTGCTTTTAACCTTTATAAAGCCTTCCATTTGGCGAACAATACCGTAAACGGTTGCTAAACCCAAACCCGTTCCCGAGCCGACAACGTTTTGCTTGGTGGAAAAGAACGGTTCAAAGATACGGGACATGTTTTCTAGAGGAATACCACAGCCGGTATCAGTAATATCCATGCGAATAAATGTGCCGCTTTCTATAACTTCAGCGCCGAAATGATAAGGTTCTAATAAGGTTTCTTTCTGGGTTGAAATGGTTAAGATGCCTTTTTTGTTCATGGCGTCTTTGGCATTAACGCACAAATTTAAGACAACTTGTAAGAATTGAACACTGTCCACCTTAATTAAATCAAGGTTTTCACCATGTTTGAACTTTAATTCTATCTGCTCTCCGACTGTTCTCTTTAAGAGCGGGGTAAAGGTTACCAAAATATCCGTTATGTCGTTTAGTTTCGGAAGTAACGGTTGTTTACGTGAAAATTGCAGGAGTTGCTTAACTAATTCTGCGGCGCAGATGGCATTTTGCTTGATTTGAATAATATCGGCATAAGAAGAATCTTTCTCATTGTGGCGCTGTTGTAAAAGGTCGCAAAAACCAATCATGGCCGTCAATAAGTTATTAAAGTCATGCGCTATACCGCCGGCAAGTTGCCCTAAAGCTTGCATCTTTTGGGCTTGCGCAAACTGGGTTTCCAAATTCTTTTGTTCGGTTGTATCTAAGCAGAACAGCACAATACCGGTAATATTTTCCTTAAGAGGAATGGTAGAAGAAAACAGCGGGCAAATGTAAAGTCTTAAAATTTTAGATTTCTTCCTGTTTTTGATATTTAGGTCAAAATAGACAGGTTGTAGTTTTTCATTTTCGTCTTTAAAAATTTGAAGTTGATTTTTAATTTTGGAGATACTTTCTTCATCTAAATAATTTGTGAGGTAATTATTCAATAATTGTGAAGCCGAAGGAATGCCCAAAATATCCATAAAGCGTTGGTTGGTGCGTTTAATAACCAGATCGGAATCCAACAACATCATGCCGAAAGGCGATAAGTCAAAAATACTGTTTACCTCTGAGGCTGCTTTTTCGTATTCGTGCTTTAAGGTAGTGTTGGTCGGAATTTGACCGATAACCGCACCACGGGTTTGAAAACCGTTGCCCTCTTTATATTTATCAATTTTTACCAAATACTCTTTTAAATCTCCGGTTGAGGTCTTAATGTAGGTTGTGTATTGGGTGACGGCATAGTTTAAGCGTTGTTCTCCGGCAGCGGTCATCGGTAAAAGTAAAGAGATATCTTTGCCTAAAATATCTTCTTCGGCTTTGTTAAGCATTAAACATAAGGTTTTGTTGACGTATTCTACCTTGCCTTTGGAATTTAATAAATATAAGCCTATCGGCATGAAGTTTAAGAAGTTATAATATGCACGACGCTCTTCCTGGAAAATGGTATTCATTGTTTTTTCGGAAGTGATATTTTCCAAACTCCAGAGCAGATAGATGTTATATTTACGGTCAAACTTAGAGCTTTCTTCAAGTTCTTTATCTCCAGGTTTTAAGCTGATGGGGCGTAAAGTTATTCTATACCACTCCGTGCCGGAAAAAACCGTCGTGTTATCAAACTTTAAGGCTATTTCCACGGTATCTGCCTTAAGATGAACAGCAGAAGACTGTAATTGCTTCAGTATTTGTAAATTAAGCTCGTCTTTAATCATATGCCGGTCAATAAACTCAAGAACCGGTGTTTTTTCTAAAAAGTTTTGTGCTAACTCGTTTTGTAAAACGATTTTTCCCGCTGTATTAGTAATAAGATAACATATTTTGCGGTTTTTCAGGATTTCATTGGCTAAACCGCCGTATAAAATTGCCGTTTCGCCGGATTGTAGGATGGTTATGGCAATATAAATGCTTAAAATAACGGATGCAAAGACTGATAAAATAATGGGGCGTAAATAGTTCGGGTAGGCAAATAAAAAGCCGATGCTGACAATTGTTGCCGTCAGCATGAACACGAGCAACATCAGACGTGTTTCAAGAACTTTATCCGGGCGGATGTCGTGGTCTTTATTGAACATTTACAGCCTCTTATCTTAAGTTATGATATCCGGTTGTTCTTTACCGGTACGCGCCGTTACATCAGAAATAATACGTGATATATGACTTAAATCTTTTAGCATTTCATCCGGTTCTTCGTCAAGTTTATCAGTTACATAACGCTCAATATATGTTCTTAATGTAGCACCGTTAGTTCCGGTTCCTGAAAGACGATAAACAATACGTGAGCCGTCCGAAAAATGAATGATTAAACCGTTTTTAGTGGAAGTTTTATCAACCGGATCGTGGTATATGAACGGATAAGCTTCTGAAACAGTGTAGCCGTCAAATGTTTTACCGACCAAAGAAGGGAGGCTGTTCTCCAAATCTGCCATTAATTTATCGGCAATATCTTGCGGAATACCCTCAAAGTCATTTCTCAAGTAGTAATTTCTGCCGTATTTTTGCCAATGGTGTAAAACAATCTCTTTAACAGACTTGCCGGTTTCGGCGATAATGCTGAGCCAAAACAGTGTTGCCCAGATACCGTCTTTTTCACGGATATAAGATGCACCGGCACCGAAACTTTCTTCGCCACAAAAAGTAATGCGATTAGAATTCATTAAATTGATAAAATACTTCCATCCGGTCGGCACTTCATAATAGCCGATACCTAACTTTTCGGCAACGTGTTTAACAGCAAGTGAGGTGGCAGCAGATTTTGCGACTCCGTATATGCCGTTTTTATAAGCAGGTATCAATTTATAGTTATCCGTTAAGACAGCCAAGCAATCACTCGGGGAAACAAAGAATTTTTTGCCCAAAATCATATTACGGTCACCATCACCGTCATTGGCGGCGGCAAAATCCGGTGCGGTATCGGAATACATTATATCCACCAAATGTTTGGCATAGATTAAATTCGGGTCAGGATGTAAACCGCCGAAATCTTCTAAAGGTGTGCCATGGGCAACGGTTCCTTTCGGGGCGCCTAAAATTTCTTCAAAAATCTTTTTGGCATAAGGTCCTGTAACACCGTTCATGGCGTCAAAAATAAAGCGAAAGTCGGAAGTGAGTAATTTTTTTATTTTCTTAAAATCAAAAATGCTTTCCATCAATTTAATGTAGTCAACATAAGGGTCTATGACTTCAATTTCCGTATTTTCGCAGTAAAATGTACCAAGTTTTGTTAAATCAAAATCCGGACAATCTGATATTCTGTATTCTGTGATATTTTGTGTCTGCTCAAAAATGGCGGCGCTCTCTGAGGGCTGGCATTGTCCGCCTGAAGATGTGGCATATTTAATACCAAAGTCACCGTCTATACCGCCGGGGTTATGTGATGCGGAAAGAACGAATCCGCCGTCTAAATGATTTTCTAAGATAATGTGTGAGCCGGCGGGTGTGGAAACAAGACAATCTTTGCCGACATAAAGTTTTTTGACACCGTTTGCGGCGGCGATTTTAATGATTTTTTGGATAGCTATCTTATTGTAATATCTGCCGTCACCACCGACCAGAAAAGATTTTTCATTAAGGTTCGGAATAGTATTGAAAATACTTTGTAAAAAGTTTTCTATATAATTTTCCTGGCTGGCTGTACGTGTTTTTTTTCTTAAACCGGCCGTCCCCATTTTTTGATCTGCATAGGGTGTTGTTTTTACTGTCTTAATCATTATGAATCCTTAAAAATATGTGTTTGCGGTGAGCTTATAACAAAATCTTCGGCTTGTAAAGAATATTTATTAGCTGAAAATGAATTCTGCAAGTTTTACAATCTCTCTTTTGGCGCAAATATCTTCATACGTCAATTCGTTCTTAAAAAGAGGGAGAGATTTATCCTGTGCAGAAACGCCGGTTATATTATTTTGGTAAGATAATCTTTTGTTGAGGGGCGGGGCTAATCTGAAGCCGTGCAGACGTGATATTTTTTCCAATTCTTTGGAGGGTGTATCGGAAATATCCGGTTTAAGGTTGTTTTCGCAGATAATCCAGTTCAAACTATGCCCGTAAAGGGAAGCTATTTTTTTCTTTAGTTCAAACATATTGTTTAAATAAGTTTTATTTTTTATGAAGTTTTGGGTGACATTTTTTTCTTTAGGCAAAATAGTGATATAAGTTGATGCGGCTACGGCAAATTCATCTGCAGTACTTGTGTGCGGGATAATAACGGCGCTGTATTTATTTGCTTCGGAATAAAAATCTTTTTTATCTAAAATAACCGGAGTCAGCAGTTCGGGCATTTTCTTCTGGCGGTTTTTTATGGCCACGCGTAAAGGCGACTCTGCATCTAAAACAATAGCGGTACGTTGGGCATTGTAAAGTAAGGTTAATGCCAATTCAAAACACAAGGTATTTCTGCCTGAGCCCTTAGGCCCGTCTATACTGATGATATGTGCTTTGGGGGTAAACATAGCCAATATTACCGGCGGCGGTTACGTGTCGGCTGGCTGTGGTTATATGCAGTTCTGGTTTTGGTGCTCTTTAAGGAGCTGTTGATGGCATTTTTAAGATTTGCGGTGTTAATGCGTGAACCTTTTTTCATGTGATTTAGTGATAACTCCATCATCTTAGAGGCTTCTTCATCACGCTCTTTCATCTTTTTATGCCCCATGGTAACGGCAATAACACGATATTTTCCTTGTTGGGCTGATGTTACAATGTTAAAGCCGGAAGCAACGGTGTAACCTGTTTTCATACCATCTGTGCCAAGCGAATCGTTTAAAAGGTAATTATGTCCTTTGTAGGTCATCCCGTTGTATGTAAATTCTTTCATGGAAAACATATGATAATATTGCGGGAAGTGGTGGTAAATTGCCGCACCTAAAATAGCAAAATCTCTGGCTGTGCTTTTTTGAGCGGTATTCGGTAAGCCGGAGGCATTCTTAAAAGTTGTGTTATGCATACCCAAGCGGTGTGCGGTTTTGGTCATCAATTTTGCAAATTCGGTTTCATTCGGACTTAAGGCCTCGGCTAAAACGGTAGCGCAGTCATTAGCGGATTTGACAATTAAGGCTTCAATAAGCGTTTTGACATCTATGTATGAGCCGGCGGGCATTCCCAATTTTGAAGGAGAACGTGAGGCAGCAGTTTGTGATACTTTTAATTTGTCGCTGAATTTTAATTTGCCACGCTCTATGGCATTAAATGCAATATATAAGGTCATCAATTTGGTTAAAGATGCCGGGTAACGGAGTTCATTTGCATTACGGGCATATAATACATTACCGCTTTCGGCATCAATAACAATAGATGATGTCGTTTCTGCGGCGGCAACGGAAAACGTTATTGCAGAACATAACATAGCAACGATAAAAGTTCTTATTGCGTTCATTTTATCTCTATCCTTTTTCTGACTGTTTGCAACTATACTACACATAAAAAGAAAATAAATTGTTAATTTTTGTTATTCAGATATAAATTTTTTTGATTGCTGTCTTTTGTTTAAAACTTTTTTGGCTGTCTTTCGTTTTAATACATATCATATATGAAATCAGCAAAAGGAGAAAAAGATGAGACACTTAAGAATTTTTGCTGCATTACTTGGTTTAACATTTGGCTTAAGCGGCTGTGTCGTTTATGATGATGAACCGGTATATGTGCACCATTCTTACGACAGCTATAAGTCAACAATAGATTATTACCATCGTCCGCCGAGATATTATGGTTCGCATCATACGCATAAACATTATGCGGAGCCGAAGAAACCTCGTATAGATATACATAAGCATGACCATAACCATGCTAAGAAACCTGAGCCCATTAAAAAGCATGAGCCCGTTAAGGATAAGGTTCATCATGAAAAAGAGCATAGACACCATGATATAAAGAAAGATATGGATAAAAAAACAAAACCCGTTCAACCGAAAAAGTTGCCACAAGATAAAATACGTGATAAAAAAACAATGGAACATCATGACTTTAAGAAGATTGATGTTAAAAATCTGAAAACTAATCCTAAACCAAAACATTTTGGAGGGCATTGATAGGTTTTTATGATTGAGAGATGAAAAACAAAAAAAGCCTGCTTTACTAAACAGGCTTTTTAGCAATGGGGCGGACGATGAGGCTCGAACTCACGACAACCGGTACCACAAACCGGGGCTCTACCAACTGAGCTACGTCCGCCATTGGCTCTGACCTTTTTACATATAATAATCTATAAAGTCAAGCTAAAAACTTTTAGAAATTAAAAATGTCACAAAAAATATTTGACAAAATTGTCAAAATGGAGTACCTTTCCCCTAAGTTTAATCTTTATGTTTAATTATTTAAAACTTTAGCGTATGAAAACAGTAGTAGAAATTGGAAAGGTGTTACTGGCAGTGGCATCTATCCTTGTGCCGATGGCTCTTCTGGTGGCCGGCTTTTGGTTGCCAATCAATTTGATTTGTAAGGCTATCTTGGTCTTAGGGGTTTTTGGTGTCATTGACATGGGCATCATCTTCTTTGAGACTGTGAACGGAAAGCTGGAGAACTGCAAGAGCTTCGCTGATGCCCTCTGTAAACAGTACTTCTGGGGCATGACAATTGCTCTGGTTGCTCTGTCAGTCATGAGCGGTTATATCCTTTACAGCACAGGCAGTCTTAATTTGACACTTGCTGAAATAGCCTTTGCTCTTTGGCTGATGCCAATGATAGCTGTGGGGTTGCATAGCCCGCTTGCTGAGAACAGTCTGGAGGCAAAAATGCGTTTCTGCGGCGCAGTAATGTTCTTCGGGGTTGAGATGTTCTTATGCATCCACCTGTTTGATGTTCAACTTATGGACATTAGGCACATTGCCACAGCTTTCGTACAAATCGGCTTTGTCGGCTGTGTCGTGTGCGGCGCTGTTAGCATCTTGTTGTGGCTCAAGAAAAAAATAGCCCTCGGCTAGAAAAATTGTCTGCAATTTTAGACCTCTCTTCGTGTAAGAGAGGTTTTTTTATGCCTTGTTTTTTGATATGCATTGACAAATGCCGGAGCTCGGCTATAAATATTGCCATATAACAGATTCTTATATGGTGGGAGTTATGGCAATATTAACGATAAATGATTTTTCAAAAAATGGTGTCTTAAATCAATTTTATGAAAAATTCGGAAAAGATATTAAATTTGAAGCCTTATCCGAGAAACCGGATAAAGTTGTTTATAAATTCAGTGTTCAAGCGGGGGAATTCATTCTTGTCATAATACCTAATATCACGGCAACAAAGTTCTATAAATATATGTCATCACAAGGGGTGCAACAGGAACTTTTTAAGGATGGCATGGGTGCGGCTGAAATTGCTTATGCG
>DEKL01000076.1 GCA_002353835.1 Alphaproteobacteria bacterium UBA2723 | reverse complement strand
GCCCTATGCACAATTTTTGTACACGCAACTCCATTTAAAACCGTCATGCCCTGAACGAGTGTAGCGAGTGAGGTTAGGCATCTTCAATATTTTAATTAGCATTATTTACCTCTCCGGCTCTCCGCTTGCGGAGAGTGAACAATAAGGAAGATACCTTATCATTCGGACTTTGCCGAATGAGGTATGACATTTAAAACTGCCCTCTACGGAAAGTACTGCACATACCACCGACACCACCATACCACACGCATTTTTTAGCAAGAAGTAAAAGAAGAAAGAATTTGCAACGCCGCCTGCTTTTTATCCATATTAAGGCGCACGGTTTCATCTAAAATTTTAAGCGTTTCCTCGTAGGCAACATAAAAATCATCAGGATGAGCAGAATCCGGCAATGTTTCGCGCGCAAACCGGCAGATAAGCTCAGCAAATAAATCCCACACATCTTCATCAGCCGCGGCTTCATTTGCCAACTCCACCATCAAAGCTCCGTCACATTTGGTACCGGCATAGCAAATTTTCTGAATCCGCTCGTACATATCAAGCGCATCATTTTCGGCATAACGAAGCGCACGTCCGATACTGCCACCAGCAAGATGTGCCAATTGTTTAACATTTTTCTCGGCCAAATCCGGCATATAGCGCCTTAAAAGCGAAGCAACTTCTTCATCTTTTAAGCCTTTCAAGGTAAGCTTGGCACAACGGGAACGAATGGTCGGGAGTAAGCGCCCCGGATTATGCGAAATAAGCAATAAAATACTTTTAGCCGGCGGTTCTTCCAAAACTTTTAAGAGGGCATTTGCCGACGAGGTATTCAAATCATCTGTGCTATCCACAATCACCACGCGCCAACTGTCATTAAAAGATTTTTTCGTTAAAAAAGAAACAACGTTGCGCACATCATCAACTTTAATCACGCTGGAACGCTTTAAGCCCTGCAACATATCGTCATCAATCTCTTCGCCTTGGTTGATGGCTTTAATCAATTTCTTTTTATCGGTATCGGTGAAATCTCGCTCCAAAACCTTAAAATCCGGATGCGATTTTTGTGCCACCTGGGCAAAGACCGGACTGTTGGTATCAATATCCAAAGAAGAATATGTTTCATTAGCCTTAGCCGAAAGTAAAAAACGAGCAATTTTATAAGCCAGTGTCGCTTTGCCGATACCCTCATCACCGCATATCAGCCAACCATGATGAAGCGCCCCCGCATTATAAGCGGAAAGAAACAATTTAATTTCTTCATCATGCCCAATAAGATAAGCATTTTCGGCAGGCGACAAAGCGGTTGTCATCTAAAACTCCGATTCGTCAATATAAGGGACATCTTCTTCAATATTTTCAGCCGCCCTCTGCGCTCTGATAACACGGTTCGGTGTTGCCGTCGTATTCTGATTACCGGTCGGGTGCCAACGCACAATTCTTTCCTTACCGTTTTCATCACGAATACGAATAGCATCCGGTCTTACCCCGTTTTTAGGCGTTGAAACATACCCGCGGTTATCACCGGCTAAAACCGCTTCTGCCGGCTTGTTGTCATATATAACAACATCATCACTAACAACAACCTCATCTTCAACCATCGGCAAATCTTTTTGCGGTATTTTCGGCGCCTTGTCCAAAAGCTCTAAGAGATAATTCTTATATTCGCCGAACTTTTCCATTTGCAATGCGGCAACGGCTGAAACCGAACAATTTTCTTTGCAATATTTCGGCGCAAAGGTAACATCACTGCTCTTAACCCGATAATTTGCCGCATGGCGATTATAGTCACGCAAGACCTCATTATCGCCGTCATACAAATCATCAATAATATCCATCCCGAGCCCGTCATAACATTGCTCAATAGCACTCATTGTTTCGGAAAGATAAGCCGTGGTCTTGTATAAATCTTCATAGTCTAACAGACCGATTTCCATATCAAGCTGGTCTTTGCGACTATCTACACACTCATTAACCGCCTCTCTGTAAGCTTTAATCTGTGCTTCGCGTGCCAGTTGTTCCGGTGATTTAAACATTTTCTTTCTTAAAAACGGGTCATACGCTTCATATCTTCCTTTTTCCATCCTCTCCCGTTCGGAACCGATAGGATACATGGTACTGCGCGGTGTATCGGCATGCAATAAAATCACCGATGGGTCATCTTCCTCCTCGTCTTCCAAATATTCCACGGCGCGCGCGTTAATTTCATCCGGCACGGCAACCCCGTAAAGCGGTACCCCGCGTGAAGGAACTTTCATTGTTCTTTCTTTAACAACCACACCGTTTTCATCAACAATTTCATCTATGACTTCAAAAACCGGAGGTTTAGCAACAATTTCAGCACTTTTGCCGTCATCATAAAACATCGCCTCATCTTCTTCGTTTAATGTTGCGACCACAGCCGAAGCTTTTGTTGATAACAACGCTAAAACCGAAAAAACAACATAAAATATCAGATTTTTATTTCCCATAATTCCCATTCCCTTACTTTTTGTTAAGGATTTTGTGAATATAATAAAACAAAGTTTGTAATTGTCAAAATTTTTTTAAGAGAAACTAAGAGCGGCTGATAACTTATCAATAGCGCTTTACAACTCTTAAAAAAAGAGTAGATTAACGTGCAAAGGAATAAAAAATGATGAGACCTTATAATAAAAAATTCTTATTAGGCTGCGCACTGATGATGTTACTCAGCGCCTGCTCCTCTACCAAAAAAATTCAATATGAAAGTTTGGATGAAGAAGTTACAGCCATCAAAGAAGAAGGTGGCGTGTATAAAGTCGGCAACACATACACCGCATTAGGTCAACGATACACCCCGCGCGAAGATTATAACTATTCTGAAACCGGCATGGCCTCTTGGTATGGCTCTGATTTTCATAATAAGCGTACGGCAAACGGCGAAATCTACAATATGCATGCCATTACCGCCGCTCACCGCACGTTACCGTTACCGTCTATCGTTCGCGTTACCAATTTGGAAAACGGCAAATCTATCATTGCCCGTGTGAATGATCGCGGACCGTATGTTAAAAACAGAATTATTGACTTATCTCAAAAAGGTGCAGAACTCTTAGGCTACAAGATGCAGGGAACCGCTCGTGTTAAAGTTGAAATTATGGCCAAAGAAAGTAAAGCCTTAAAAGAGGCTATGCTTGCTGCCAATAACAAGTCAAAATCTACCAACAAAGCGGTTCAATACGGCGCTGCCACCAAGAAAGCCGAACCGGTTAAGACCGCCGCAGCGACCCCGCAACCGACACAAAATACCGCCCCGCAAGCAAGCGGCACATATTTTGTGCAAGTCGGTGCTTTTTCAGACTTATCCAAAGCCCAAGAAATGGCCGCCAGTATGCAACGTTTCGGCAATGTCAGTATTGATGAAGCATACTTAAATCCGAATGGTGTTTATCGTGTTCGCTTAGGTGCCTACCAAAGCCGTAACGAAGCCTTGCAGATTTTAGACCAGGTATTAGACTATGGTCACGCCGATGTGACAATTATAGAAGGTTAAAAAGGAGACCTCAAAACAATGAATAACGGAAAATTATTAACATTAACGGCCGGCATTTCCATGCTGGCTTTTGTGCATTGTGCAAACGCTTTTGAAACTGCCGCCAAAAATGCGATTTTGATAGATTTTGACACCGGTGCTTATTTGTTTACCAAAAATCATCAGGAAAAAATTGCACCGGCATCCATGAGTAAGTTGATGACGGTTTATGTGTTGTTAAACAAAATCAAAGAAGGTGACGTTTCTTTAGAAGATACCTTTACCGTCAGTGAAAAAGCATGGCGCAAGGGTGGCGCGGCTTCCGGTGGTTCTACCATGTTTTTAAAGATAGACCAAGAAGTTAAAGTTGAAGACCTGTTAAAAGGTATCTTAATCCAGTCCGGTAATGATGCCTGTATCGTGGTTGCCGAAAACATTGCCGGTTCTGAAGAAGAATTTGCTGCTATCATGAACGAAACAGCCGAAAAAATCGGCTTAAAAAATGCCCATTTTGAAAATGCGACCGGTTTACCGCATCCGGAACATAAAATTTCCGCAGAAGATTTGGCAATATTAGCCCGCCACATCATCCAAGAATTTCCGGAATATTATCCGATATTCAAGCAAAAAGAATTTACCTATAACGGCATTAAGCAAGGTAACCGTAACCCGTTACTTTATACCTTAAAAGGTGCCGACGGCTTAAAGACCGGACATACCGACGAAGCCGGCTTCTGCTTAACCGCTTCCGCCGTCAGAGGGGACAGACGTTTGATAGAAGTTGTGGCAGGGTTATCAAGCAACAAAGAACGTTCTGAAGAAAGTGAAGCATTGATGACTTGGGGATTTTCGCACTATGAAAACTACAAGTTTTTCAACAAAAATCAAATCGTTGCCACCGTACCGGTATGGTATGGCGCCTTGCCGACGGTAGATATCGTTGTTCCCGAAAAAATTGTGCGTACGGTAAAAAAGAGCAAAAAGAATAAATACGGCGCCAAAATTGTTTACAACACACCGGTCAAAGCACCGATTGCCAAAGGCGATAAGTTAGGCGAAATAGAGTTAATGTATGACGGCAAAGTCAAAGAAAAATTACCGATTGTTGCCAAGGAAGATGTTGCTCAAATCGGTTTTGTCAGCCGTTTCATAGAAAACTTAAAATACTTTGTATTCGGTAACAAAAAAGCTGAGAAAGAATAGCATGAAAGAAGGTCATTTCATCACATTTGAAGGCGGCGAAGGCAGTGGTAAATCCACACAATTAAAGTTATTTGCCGAATATTTAGCAAATAGCGGCAAAGAAGTGGTATTAACCAGAGAGCCTGGTGCCACCGAAGTCGGCAAAGAAATCAGAAGATTACTGGTTGAAGGTGACAAAGACAAATTTGATGAAATAACCGAAACATTACTTTTTTACGCAGACAGAAGAATAAACTTAACCAAAATTGTCTTTCCGGCATTAAAGGAAGGCAAGGTTGTCTTATCAGACCGGTTTAACGATTCCACCATTGCCTATCAATATTACGGCGCGGCAAAATTTAAAAACACGGAAGTTATGGATACGTTGTACAAAGTTGTTGCCGGAGATTTTAAACCGGATATAACATTCTTATTGGATATTGATGTCAAAGAGGGTTTAGAGCGTAGTTTCAAAAAAGCCCAAGGTATGGAAAACAAGGAATTACGTTTTGAAAAAGCGGATATCTCTTTCCATGAACGGTTAAGAAACGGCTATTTAGAGCTGGCAAAGAAAGAGCCCGAGCGTTTTATCGTAATAAATGCGGCGCAGGAAGTATCTAAAGTCCGTGATGATATTATTAAGGCGTATGAGGCACACCAACATAAGGAGGAAAGACAATGAAAAAAAGTATTGTTGTATTGAGTGCATTATTACTTGCCGCACCATTTAGTGCTAATGCGGAAGAAATCTTTATGGAAGTTGATGAAGGAACAAATTTAAAGGAAGTGCTTGAGTTTATTAACGAGCAACCGTTACCGAAAGAAACGGTGGAAGTGATAGAGTGGGTAAGTGTTCCGAGCAAAGAAGACAGCACCAATGAAGAAAATGATGATGAAGAAGAAAGTGCCAAACCGGAGATTAAGCCGTTTAAGCCGATATGTAATGTTTTTGATTTAGCCAAACGCAATCACGGGCAAGTTAAGAGAATACAAAGAGAGAGCACAAAAAAGATAGATTTGAAGGCAGAGATTGAGGCAGAAATAGCGGCAGAGCAGGAAGCCATTGCCGAAGAATTAAAGATTGCCGACGAGAAGTATGAATTTATAGAAATGTGAGCGGTGCCCAAGGCACCCGCCCCGTACGGGCAGTACCCCCGCGCGTAGCGGCGCTCGGCGCGCAGCCGACGACCGAAGGTCGTTTAAGGCGCGGAAGGAAAGAATAAAAATTTAAGGCGAGGTTAGAAACTTCGCCTTAAATTTTTATCCGCGCCTTACCCATAGATTTCGCACTTAAATCAGCAAAGAACCATAACATGATAAAAAAAAGTTCTCCACAGCGCGCGTTTGAGCTTAAGAGGGGCTCACGCGGCTATGGATAACTTTTCATAAATGCCCACTTTCCCCGTCATCGCTCCGAGCGTAAGCGAGGTCAAGCGATTTCCTCAATAAAGATAATGTTTATTTCTTCATCAATCTTTTACGCAAAATCGCCGCATAATTTTGAAATTCTTGTTTAGAAGCCGTACGTCCGAAATTGGTATCATGAATCCGTCGCATAGTTGCCGTAAAATCAAGCTTTTTTACCAGCAGACCGGCATCTGTCATTTTATGCTGTAACTCAATAATCTCTCCGGTATGCACGCTTTCATCAAACAGACCGACCTTATCAAATAAAGCCTTTCGCATCAAAACCGCACCGGTAAAAAGCCCGAAATACGGATCCTCTTTATAAGAAACATTTTTATCTGTAACATCGGGAGAAAGAAAATCCTGAACTTTAGCCATCACCATATAAAGCCTATCATCAACACCAAGCTCGGCATAAAGTTTAGACAACG
>DEKL01000044.1:257-6800 GCA_002353835.1 Alphaproteobacteria bacterium UBA2723 | reverse complement strand
AGTGGTTACAAGAGAACAAACTCCACAAGTTTAACCTATGGCGGTAGTACATGTTACTATACAGGTTCTGATACAGCATGCTCTTGTTCTGAGGGCGGTTACTACACATCTAACCAAAATTACGGATGTAGCTCAAGTGGTTATAAAGGAACTGGCTCAACGACCAAGAGCTATGGTGGCAAGACCTGTTATACAGGCGCAAGCTCTACGGCATGCTCTTGTTCTGAGGGTGGATATGAATCATCTATCCCATCCGGTAAGACCTGTACTTCCTTCTCTTATGGCTCATATACTTGCTATAAGGATTGTAAGTCCAGTTGTTCAACAGGTTACTACAAGCAGTTGGACAATGCAACAGGGTGGAGTATGACTCAAGCCTTTATGAATCTTTCTCAAGATCCGAGCCATAGTGATTGTTATAAGCCGACAGGTTGTACGAGTGGCTTCTATCAGAATGTAAATACAACATACGCCTATGCAATGACATCTGTATCATTTGGCGGTATGAGTTGTACTTCAGCACAATGTAAGAGCCCATATGTTGCATCATCATCAATTGATAGTGCATACTTTACGGTTGGTAGCTACACTGCTGCATCAGGAAGCAGTGGGGGAAACCTTATTTGTTATGCTGCTACCGGCTGCAAAGAATCTTCCAGTTGCTCAGGTAAAACAATCAAGACATTAAATGGATACACTTGTTGTATTACCCAAGTCGGAAAAATTAGTATTGTCGGTCGTATTACATGCGACGGATGGGTCTATCCGTATTCTGGAGGTCGCTATTGCCCTATTTGGACGGTAACGTGGACAATGAATGTAACAAATCCGTCCGGTATACTTAGTTCACCTTCTGTTGAATGGAGTGGATACCTCAATGCTTCAAACACCTGTAATTATAGAGGTCCAGAATACTTATCTAATGGTTATACTACAACACACAAGATTCAGGACTGTGGTAGTTCAACACAATTTCCATACTGGAATACATCTCAGTATAAGATTGATGGCCATATCATACATAATGGTGACAAATATCAGTGGGGTGAGATAACTTATGATATATCAATAGAGGATCGTAACTACTAATCGGAATAGTCTGTTAAATCTCACAAAAAAGGCGGTGTATTTATCCGCCTTTTTTGTGTAGGAAAAACAAGACTTTTCTGAAAAAATGGTGAGACTTAAAAAAATTTAAAAAACTTCTTGACAAAAAGTAAAAAGTTGTGTAATTTATGTCCATAAAGAGAAAAAATTCATCAAATAAATAGATTTTACCTCTATTATTTCAGGTTTCTGACCTATCGGGATAGCCCACTTTATAACGCAATAAATAATAATTTGTCTAATAAACGCCGCATAAAACAAAAAAAGTAGTTATCCCGTCCGCTAAATAAACCGATAATTGTCTGTTCTAATTTCTCATCTCCCTCCCTAAAAAACAAAAGTCGGTTTATTTAACAACAAATAAGCCGCTAACCCTAAATCTCAAATATCAGTCTCCCTCCCTAAAAAAATATAGTGGCTTATTTCTATGTGCACCGTCGGTATAAACCGGCGGTGTTTTTTTGTGGTGTATTCGTAAGAGATTGCTTCGGTGTTGTCCACACGGGGATTACCACTCACAATGACGGGTATAAAAACTATCTTCCGGCCAGTAATGATACGGATGAAATCGTATCGCCCATGCCGACTAAGGTCTTGGGCTTATCAATCAAAATGGTTGGAATGGCACTGATGACATACCCTTTATATTCGGCAACACCAATTTCTGCCAATTCCGGTTTTTTAAGCATTTTTGCCAAGGCTGTCAGTTCTTTTAAACCGGTGTCAGAAGGCGGATAATCTTTGGTTAAGCTGATATCATCATATTTTTCCAATGCACCATGAAAGGCTTTAGAAGATGAAACAACAGAGGCTGTCATCATCCCCTTTAAGTTTTGTTCGGCAGAATAGGGAAAATTCTTATCTTGAATGGTCATATATAAGCCGAACATATGTAGCTGAATGCGTGCAATATTAAGTGTTTCTTTCAAAAATACCAAAGCTTCAAATAAGTGGCAACTTGTTGTTTCTTTTTCTATCTTCTTTGCCAATTCTTTTTGCCCGGAAACATTTAATAAATCTATGGTCTCACGCTCATTTAGCCCCATAGACTGCGCTAAGGGAACAATGAACTTTAGAATATTTTTACGGATAACTTTGTCCTGCGTGGAGGCAATTTCTAGATGAGTTATCATTTTCGGATTTGCTTTTTGCCAATTTTTAATAACCGGTACGGCATTTTTTAATAGCTCAACACCGTTATTTTTGGATAAAAGAGGATGAAACCCCGATAAAACCAGATACTCAACGGGATTATTTTGCATATACTTATCAAACCCCTCGTTCATCACAAGATTAATATTTAACGGATCATAAGTGGCAATAAAGCGGTTTGATTTCGGGCAGGTAAAACTCTTTCCCTGATAAGTGAAACTATCCCCTTTATCAAACTCAATAATCCAATGAATAAGCGGGGTGTCTTTGCTTCGGGAAATGGTGCTTGCCTTTTTTAAATTACCACGCTCATCTAAGGCAAATAAATTTTCTAAATCTAAAAATTGCTCAGCTTGTAATTTCGGGTGTGAATTTGTATGCGCAATAACTTTCTTTATGCCTAATAAAGCCAGTGTGTTTGCAATAATACCGCCTTGTCCGCCCATTTGCAGATGATGATAACCGAGATTTTTTTCTATCCATTTATATATTTTTTCATCTTCGGTAACCCATTCTTCGGCAATACCGCGGCTGAAACATTTGACAATACCTAAAAGAACGTCTGTCGGCTTATCAAATTGCGTCTGCTTGATATTTGTCAGCATTTCAACCGGCATCTTACTGCTCTCAAGGATAGTTTTTAAACGGCTCCCGCTGATTTTAACAATGGCATCAATATTGGTATTAAAAGCAGTTGCCGCCGCAGAAATTTCTTTTATTCTTTCTAACTGTGTCGGCACACATTTATACTTTTCAGCCCAAAGTTTTTCTAGATTGTTACCCATAATAACCTTAAATCTCTTCTGTTAATGATGAATGTTTATCAACATATAAATGCCAATAATTACGCCCGATTTCACCACATTCCGGGCAAATCGGCTCCCATTTATCTGACACATGCCCGCAGTTGGCACAAACCCACTGAAAATCTTTCGGATAGGTCGTTCCTTCTTTGTTAAATGCTGAAATGCGTGATTTGATGGAATCAACAATCCCACCAGCCTTGCCTTTTTTCGGTCTTTCTTCCAACTTGTCCAATAACAATGCCACTTTTTCCGTTGCCGGATTTTTCAATAAGAAGAGGTTACACTCTGTCCGTGCCTTAGCATACTTTTTAGCATCAACATAAAGCTCAGCCAAAATAAGATTATTTAACGACGGCCGTTTGGTATTTGCTAAAGCAAGTTTTTCCATGCGTTGAATTTTTTCAAACTTCGTATCTTTAGGAAACAGCGCTAAATAAGCCCTAGCCACATCATAACTCGGGTTTTCACTCCAAATAGCATATAAAACGGCTTCCGCTTTGCGTACTTGCTTATCATTCTTCATGTAATAATCAGCCAAATCCAAAGCAGCCGGAATAAGGCGATTATTTTCCTGTAATGCCTGGGTAATAAATTTGAAAAATTTTGTTTTATCGCCGTCTTTTTGCGCTTGTTTGGCTAATTGATAAAGAGCAACAGCTCTGAGGCGTGAAGCTTTTGAGGCCGGAGTAATATTTTTATCAATTCCGGCATCTAACACTTCCATCGCTCCCATCCAATCGTTATTCTGTGCACGTAATAAAAAGGCACTGCTGATAACCCAATATAAATCTTGCCGGACTTCAAATGCCTGATTAACCGTCTTAAGCGCTTCCGTAAATTCTTTTTTACCGATTTGCGCTTCCAATGCCGCTTTCATACCGACAAGCTGGATATTTTCATTTTGCATAAGCTTTTGTGATATTTGCTCCATTTTATCAAAATTTTTTTCCGCTTTATAGATTTTAAGCATTAAGATATCAAGAATAGCGTCATTACCGATAATTTTGCGCAGATTAACCAAATGCCGCCGTGCCTCGTTCAAGCTGTCGGAAGAAATAGAACCCATCGCCTTAACAATCAAAATTGCAGCTTCATCAAACTGGCTGTGGCTCAGAATCATCTTAGTTTCTTTTGCTGTTTTGGCACCAGCCATGGCATCTTTTTCTGATTCAAAGATGTGATTGGAAATCAATACGTCATTTTTCAAGGCTTGAACAAGCCCCTTAAACATAAGAAACACCAATTCCGCCAAGAGGACAATTGCAAAAGCTATCCATAAAATCGTATAAACGGATATAACCTGCTTACTACCGGACATATTTACACTGACACTTTTAATGTCCGCAAAATAAAAATATAGTCCCGCCAAAAGAAAAACGATAGTAAGCTTAAAGAAGTATTTAATCATTTAAGACTTCCTCTGCTTGAGGCTCGGCTTCATCGGCAACACCCTCGGTCTTCTGTTCTTCAACTTGCGGTTCCGGTGCTTTAATAACATTATTGCTTATATCTTCACGCAAGGCATTTAATTGTGCCGTGATGATATGAGATAAAGCATTGTTGAAAGCAAGATTATCTTGGACTTTTAACTGCCAACTTGCCAAATCTTTATTTTCTGCCGTAGCAAATTCACTATTTTCTGTGATATACTGTAACGCTTCAGAAAATTTATATTGATTTACCAAATTGCTCAAATCAGCCAATAACTGCTTTTGATGAGCTGTTTTCTTTTCCTTCTTTAAGACAACAACTTTATCAAAAGGCATACCGCTTGCAATTCCTTTTATAAACTTAAGGCACTTGGCAAAAAATGTTTGTTCCTGTTCTTTCGGTTGAACCGCTTCTGCTTCTTCTATCTTTTTGAAATTAAAATCTTTAATAATTTGCGTGAATTGGTCCAGCAACTCTTTATTATCCGCGATGGTTTTACCTTTATAAAGGCTGACTATTTCAATATCAGACTTAATCGCTTCATTGTTACGCCCTAAGTCGTTTAAAACAGTTGCCTCCAATGCAAAATCTTTGTGATATAAAGCATTTTCCTTGATAATCAGCGCCAAGCTTAAAAGCAGATTATCATTACTGCGATTTTCTTCTAAAACCTCAATCTGGTGCATCAGAGTAGCAACTTTTTGCTCTAAAGCAGGAACTTTATTATTGCCAACCTCATCAAAAAGCTTACCAAAGTTTTCGGAAAGAACATTAACCGTATGTGCTGTTGCACCTAATTGTTGACTTGTTGTAGAGATGCTTGAAGGTAATTTTTCCAATGTTTCTATGCGAATATCTTGTGCGGCCATTTGCTCTTGGATATTATAGAGTTTTGCCGTATCAGCCTGGTTACGCGCCTCTGTTAATTTAACTGCGGTAGCAACACCGCCGACCTCCAACAAAACAACCGCAACAACGGCAATTGCCCACATTAAACCCTTTGAAGATTTAACTTTTGGTGTTTGTTTCTCTGATTTAACGGCTTTTTCAGACATTTTTACTGGCTCCCTAAAATAGTTGTTTGCAATCTCAATAAATATAGTTTATAAAATAAAAAAATAAACTTCAATATTTTTGGAAGTAACAAACATGATAGTTTTAGGAATAGAGAGTAGCTGTGATGAAACGGCGGCTGCGCTTGTGAATGATAAGAAAGAAATTTTAGGCGAGGCTCTTTTATCACAAGAAGAACATAAAGCATTTGGCGGGGTGGTACCGGAAATTGCCGCTCGTTCGCATTTGGAGCATATAGACAATATTTTAGAACAGTGTTTTGCTAAGACAAATCTTAGCTTTAACGATATTGATGCTGTTGCTGCCGCATCCGGTCCGGGACTTATCGGTGGTGTTATTGTCGGTGTGATGACGGCAAAAGCTTTATCTATTGCCTTAAACAAGCCGTTTGTTGCGGTTAATCACTTAGAGGGACATGCACTTGCCGCCAGAATAACCAATGATGTTAAATTTCCATATTTATTGTTGCTCACTTCCGGCGGGCATTGCCAGATTTTAGTTGTTAAAGATGTCGGCGAATACGAGCGCCTAGGCACAACCATTGATGATGCTGCCGGCGAAGCCTTTGATAAGGTGGCGAAAATGCTTGGTTTAGGGTATCCCGGAGGTCCTGCTGTGGAGAAATTAGCTGCCACCGGTGATGAAAGTCGCTTTACCCTACCGCGCCCGTTAATCGGTGTTCCGGATTGTAATTTATCTTTTTCCGGCTTAAAAACTGCTGTTCGCAAAATTGTTGAAACCTATGCCCCGGATGGAGATATCACTCACGCTGATGTTCCGGCGCGAGATGTTGCTGATATTTGTGCCTGTTTCCAATATACGGCAACGGATTGTCTATGCCGTAAATTAAAGCGTGCCATATCTTATTTTAAGGAGCACTACCCGGAGGGAAAACATTTAGTCGTTTCCGGCGGTGTTGCGGCAAATACTTATTTACGTAGCAAATTACAGAAATTGGCCGATGATAATAAGT
>DEKL01000044.1:0-226 GCA_002353835.1 Alphaproteobacteria bacterium UBA2723 | reverse complement strand
CGCCGCCCCGCCAATTCGTTTTTGTACGGATAACGGGGTTATGATAGCATGGGCAGGGCTGGAACGCTTTAAGAAAGGGTATATTTCTCCTTTGGATTTCAAACCGCGCCCGCGTTGGCCACTAGATATGGATGCACCGAAAGCAGCCGGTGCCGGTGGTGTAAAAGCGTAATTCTTAATAGTGTTTTTTTACAAAAAATAACGTAGAATCGGGAGGGAATCCGGA
>DEKL01000096.1:1780-2991 GCA_002353835.1 Alphaproteobacteria bacterium UBA2723 | reverse complement strand
AGGAGAGGGTATGAAGAAGCGATTGCCTTGCAGAGAAAAATATATCATGATTTCGGTGTAGCGTTTCAAAACGCAAAGGTGCTGACAAATATTTACGCGGAGTTACCTTGTCCGCTCGAAGAAAAGCCGAAACGTATCTTGGATATTGATGAACAGCTTTTAGACCACAGTTACAGCGAAACCTACTATATCAACAAGAAAAAGCAGACAGAGTCTGATTTGGGATTAACGAAGTGCTACGTTTTTGATTCCGCAGCGAATTATCTTAACTGCCATCTGCTGAATCTGATTCAGTTGAATCCGAATATCTGTCTGTGTCAGAACTGCGGTGAGCTGTTCGTCGCCAAGACGAAGAAGAAAACGCTTTACTGTGACAGGGTTCAGCTTGATAGCAATAAAAAGTGCAGTGAGATTGGTCCTAAGAACCGCGCTGAACTGCAATCAACGCTGTTTGGTTTTGAGGATTATGACAAAGCAGTCGAGCGAAATTATCAGCGCGCCAAACGGACAGAAGAAGAGTATGTCAAAGATATTCAGCTTGGATGGGATGATTATTATAATTGGCTCGAAAGAGTACAGCGAGCTAAAAAGCAATGGCTGAATGGAGAAATCTCCGATGAATTTTTCCTGTCCGTTGTTCACGAACTCGACTAATTGAAGCACCTCCCGATGTTTTATCAGGAGGTGCTTTTCTGCACTCACACGCCGCGACAAATCGGCTGTGTGGGCTTTGTTCGGATTGGTTGGGTACGACTGCGAGCTTTTTATTTGCTCCACACAAGGCGAAATTTTGCGCGTTAGGTTTTGCCGCTCATGGCGTCTGTCAGAAGCCTGACAGCTAACGAAAAACCCCGGCAAAACGCATCGCGTTCGCCGAGGCTCATCAACTCTGTGTGATTGTCTTTGATTTTTTCAAGTACCGCTTTCTGTTGTTCTGTCAATGTTGCGGACAACTCCTGTTCATGACGGATTACCAGCTTTGCTGTAACGTCATACTCGCTGCCACGCTCCACTTCATATTCATGCGGAGCAATGTTGCCGTAATAGAGATTTTCCAGAGTGGTCATTGTGCTCACCTGCCTTTCAAGCACAACAACATACCACAGGTTGGTTGGAAAGTCCAGAGTTTTTCGATAGCAGTGAATATCCAGCCCTTATAAATCAAGTCTTTGTTGGAATAAATCATTTACTGCCTTTTGGATTTTATTATC
>DEKL01000096.1:1413-1762 GCA_002353835.1 Alphaproteobacteria bacterium UBA2723 | reverse complement strand
ACATTATAACACTTTAATTGCATTGCATAAACACCCATTTCTAAGAATATTAAGTCCAACAATGATAAACCGATAAAGTCTTTGTCCAAGTTGCCGTGTGCAAAATCATTGCGTTGACTTGCAAGTCGTCCGCCCATTTCTGAATATTTTAGTTCTTGACCATTTAATCGGTAAAGGTGATTTCCAAAAACATCTATAATGCCTGATAAATCTTTTCCCGCCTGAATAATTTTTGACTGCAAGGAATCAGATTTCACGAGGCGAAGTAAAAATTTGTAGATATTCTTTTTGATTCCTGTATTGTCTTCAATCGCTTTTTGGATTTCTTCAGACACGGCGCTTTCTGCTC
>DEKL01000096.1:492-1396 GCA_002353835.1 Alphaproteobacteria bacterium UBA2723 | reverse complement strand
ATGTTTTTCTTCTCTTTTTACTCCTTCCGGATACAACCGGTTAAATTCCCATTCAAATGCCGCTGTAATCATTACAAACCGAGCCGCGTTAATATGATGCCCGGATTCAAAGGTTTCAGGTAAATGTCGCAAATAAATGCTGTCGGAAGCAATATCCGAAAGGATCTCCCCTTCTTTTCCGGCAATACGCACTTGCTTTATATAACGTCCTTTTTGCAGAGGCTTTTCTTCCGATTCTTCATCACTGTCAACAATATACATTGCAGCAAATTTTCTGTGTTCACCATCATTAGTGGGAGCGGAAAGTTCAATTTTTGAAAGAAAAATATTATTTCGATAGCATAAAAACCTAATAAAATCTCTTGCGATTTGCCATAATCTTAGAATAAAACTAAAATCATCCGTCGCTTCAAATTCAAAATACATAACTGATTCCAAAGTCAGCGGAGGTTTCTCTATCTTACTAGATATGGTTCTTGTAACCCCGAAAAACACCTGTACTTCTTTTTCATCAACTACAAACTTTTGCTTTTCTGTAGTCGTTAATTCAAAGTTTTGTGTATTAAAGTACATAACGCCTTCTTTTGCAGATTCATTAGGGATTTGTATCNNAGTATCGTATATGCTTTATTGATTGGATGAATGTAGTTGATTTCTGGGCAGGAAAAAGTAACACGATCAATTTTATCATCGTTCGAATTACAAATTACAAAAGATTCAATTTCAATAATTACAACAGTATTATTAAAACTCAACGTACTTCCTTGCATTGGAATAAAAACAATCTTCTGATTTGTTTCATTACAAAATGCTATTAGATATCCTGCGTCAACCGGCATAGGATCAGCAAATGTATAAGCACCTCCACCTAAAGGTTTCATTATCCATTGCCATTCAATTTCGA
>DEKL01000096.1:0-450 GCA_002353835.1 Alphaproteobacteria bacterium UBA2723 | reverse complement strand
AACAAACACGAAAGAAAAATCAATATCTCTATAGTTGACTTTACCTGTATATGCATTATTCCGGCTCAACATATCACCTCATACCAACTTCTTGCAAAAAGTGTTACCGGTATCATCTTTGTTATTCTACTATACCCCTTCGATTATCTCCAAGAACCGTTCATATGAATATGCCCCGGGATAATCTGGTGATTTTGTTTCAAATACCATAAAATATCGATACTGACTCTCCGACAAAGCATCCCATTTACTACCTATTATCGCTTTTGTTTTTGATTCAGCGTTATCCAGATGATCACCTTTTGTTTCTATCATCAGAATTTTTCCTGACTCAGTCATAGCAATGATATCCGGATAAGCATGGACTGCACCGTTAATCTGGAAACCTTGCCGAGAAATATTACGGTGCCACCACTTGATGTTATCCATTGACGATAGTTGCCACACAAC
>DEKL01000088.1:2988-23851 GCA_002353835.1 Alphaproteobacteria bacterium UBA2723 | reverse complement strand
TTTCTGTATTCGCCCTCGGTAACATTGGGCATAACCACGTTTGCACCGGCTTTTAAAGCCATTATCCGCCCCTCGGGGTGCAAACTCTCCATGGCAGTTGTTGCCGGAATATTGATATCAGGCAACATCAAACGCATAATTGCCATGGTGCGCAGGGCTAAATTTAAGGTTCCGCCCTTTTCCTTGGCAAGCGGGGTTTCAGGATGCGGAATAAACGGACCGATACNNCCGGCCATATCCACGTCTAATTCTTTTAAGAACAATAAATCTTCGGCGATACTTTCTATGCTTTGTTCCGGAAGCCCTACCATAATCCCTGAGCCAACTTCATAGCCTAATTCTTTTAAGGCTAACAGACATTCGTAACGTTGTTGCCAACTCATCTTCGGGTCAAGCTTATGGTATAAATCTTTATCGGTGGTTTCTATACGGATTAAATATCTATCTGCACCGGCTTCCTTAAAGGCTTTATATTCCTCGTAACTGCGCTCGCCGATACTTAATGTTACGGCAACATTAAACTTTTTGATTTGTTCAATAATCCGGCACATGCGGTCTTTATCGTAATACATATCTTCACCGGATTGCATAACAATCGTCTTAAACCCCAAAACGGAAGCCTTGCGCGCCGTTTCTACCAATTCGGTTTCTTCCATACGATAGCGAATAACTTTTTTGTTGCCGCAACGAATACCACAATATAAGCAATTATTGCGACAAATATTTGAAAACTCTATCAAACCGCGCAGATGAACCTCGTCGCCGACATATTGTCTGCGAACGTCATCTGCTTTTTTTAACAGGGTTTCCTGATGTTCTTCATCCGTCAATAATCTGATAATCTCGGCTTTAGTCAGCGACATCTTTGCTTCCTTCTATAATTCCACCGCCTAAAACATAATCATTTTCATCATAAAAGACGACAGATTGTCCGGCAGCAACCGCTTTTTGTTTTTCAAAAAAACGCACAACACCTTGATTACCATCCGGCTCAAACTCGGCTGTAATCGGCTTTTGCGAGGAACGAAGCTTTGCTTTAAGAATAGTCTTTTCTTTTAAGGGCGGAACGGAAAGCCAGGTTAAATCTTTGGCTGTTAACATATCTTTTAAGCCGTCTTCAGCATAACCCAGCATTACTTCATTTTTATCTTTGTTCAGCCCAATGACATAAAGCGGTCTGTCGGCGCTGATACCTAAACCGCGGCGTTGACCTATCGTAAAATTCCATATTCCTTGATGCGTACCCAAAATCTTGCCGTTTTTATCTACAAAATTGCCGATTTTCGGCTCTTGTTCCAAAATATCGTTAATATCGCCGGTATAAAAATCTTGACTGTCCGGCTTATCGCTTACTGCTAAACCATATTTGCGTGCAATGTTTCTGACTTCTTCCTTGGTGTATTCGCCCAAAGGCATCATAATCTTTGCTAATTGTTCCTGTTGCAAGCGATAGAGAAAATAACTTTGGTCTTTCTTACCATCCACCGCAGAACGTAATTGATAACGTTTTAAGCCTTCATTATACGATAATCGGGCATAGTGTCCGGTGGCAAATTTATCAAACACCACCCCCTGCTCGGCAGCACTTCTCGGCAAAGCTTCAAATTTTATGGTGGCGTTGCACATAACACAAGGGTTTGGTGTGCGCCCGGCTAAGTATTCCTGCTTAAAATTATCCAAAACAAGTTTCTGATATTGTTTGGTGCAATCTATGACATGATATGGGATATCCAATTTTTGACATATTGCCTCAGCGGCTTTAATATCTTCTTCTTCGTGCGGCGAAAAACACGCATCTTTTTGGGCATTTATTTTGTAGTGTTTGCTCTTATCCCAAATAGACATGGTGGCGCCAATAACTTCATGCCCCTGCTCTTTTAATAAGCACGCAACAACGGAAGAATCCACTCCCCCGCTCATTCCAACGAGTATCTTCATTATTTCCTCTTAGTGAAAATATGTTATAACCTTCACCAAAGAAATATAAAAATTCAAAGTTTTTACTTTCTTTGACGGGCGCAGTATAAAAAACTATCTTTATGATTTCAAGGAAAATTTTATTTTTGTAATGATAAAACCCGCCGGCAAAGATTGACATTTTTCGGCGATAATTATAATTTGGTGCGTAAGATATAATATCATAAGGAAAACAGATATGTCTAAAGTTATGATTATTAACGGCAGTCCGCGTAAAAATTTTAATACGGCAAAGTTATTGAAAGAAGCGGCAAAAGGCGCGGAAGATGTTGGAGCCGAAACGGAAATTGTTAATCTTTATGATTTAAGTTATAAAGGGTGTATGAGCTGTTTGGTATGCAAACGTAAAGGCATAGAACAGCACGGTTTGTGCTTTTATAAGGATGCACTGACACCGGTGTTGGAAAAATGCTTAAACGCTGATGCGGTTATTATCGGCTCGCCGGTATATCACTCCTACCCGACCGGTATGTGTCGTTCGTTTATGGAACGCTTTATGTTTCCGGCGCATACATATATGTTAGATAAGGAACACGGCGGATTAAAACGTGTCTTAGACCGGACACTGCCGACTGCCATGATTTTTACCATGAATGCAACCGAGGAACAGTTTAAGCAACACCATTATGATGTGGTGTTGGGGGATAATGAAATGAGTTTGCGTGCCGTGTTCGGCTATTGCGAAACATTATATGCCTTTGACACGTTCCAATACTCCGACTATGCAAAGTATGACTGTGATTTGTTTGATGCCGAGCATAAGGCAAAAATGCGTGATGAACAATTTCCGAAAGATTTAAAAAAAGCCTATGAATTAGGCAAAAAATTGGCAACCATGAATAGATAAAAGGAGAAAGTATATGAAAAAAATATTATCGGTAATTTTGGCAATAATGACTTTTTTGACGGGATTTAATGTAAATGCGGAGGAAAATAATATGGCAGATAAGAAAACATTAGTGGCCTATTTCAGCGCAACGGGTACAACAGCAGGAGTTGCAGAAAGGTTAGCTAAAGCCGTTAACGGCGATTTGTTTGAGATTAAACCGGTTCAGCCCTATACAGATGCGGATTTGGATTGGAGAAATAAAGAAAGCCGCAGTTCTGTTGAGATGAAAGATATAAATTCTCGTCCGGAAATTGCTTCTAAGGTTGAAGACATGAGCAAATATAACGTTGTTTTTGTCGGCTTCCCGATTTGGTGGTACCGTGAGCCGTCTATTATTGATACATTTATGGAAAGCTATGATTTTAACGGTAAAACAGTTATTCCGTTTGCAACTTCCGGCGGTAGCGGTATGGGAGATTCATCTCAGATTATGCAAAAACTGGCACCAAAAGCTAAAGTTTTGGAAGGAAAACGTTTTCAGAGCAACGTTTCTGAAGAAGAGTTAAGTCAATGGGCTCGTGAATTTCTCTAAATATATCGGCAATATGAACAAATTAGGAAAAAAAGATGAATATTTATGATTACAATGTCCCTAAGGCAAACGGTGAAGAATTAAAACTTGCTGATTTGAAGGGGAAAGTGATGCTTATTGTCAATACCGCCACCGGTTGCGGTTTTACCCCGCAATATGAGGCTATTGAGCAAATTTATGAAAAATATCATGATAAAGGTTTGGAAGTGATAGATATTCCATGTAATCAGTTCGGACATCAAACACCGGGGAATGATGCTGAGGTTACCGCGTTTTGCCAATTGCATTACAATACCAAGTTTGAGCAAATGAAAAAATCTGATGTTAACGGGGAAAATGAATTAGCGCTTTATACTTATTTGAAATCACAAAAGGGGTTTGAAGGGTTTGGTGAACATAAGTTAGCCTCCCTTTTGGCGGAAATGCTTGCAAAAGAAGATACAGACTGGGATAAAAAACCGGATATCAAATGGAACTTTACCAAGTTTTTGGTTAATCGTAAAGGCGAAGTGGTTGAGCGCTTTGAGCCAACTGCCGATATGAACGAGGTTGAAACCAAAATATCAGAATTGCTTTGATAGAATGGAACATTTTTAAAGATAATTTGAAGTAGAGAAAAAATGAAAAAAGTATTGATTGTTTCTTCAAGCTTGCGGGGCGGAAGTAATTCCGAGATTTTGGCGCACGAGGCAGAAAAAGGAGCTCAAGATGCCGGCAACGAGGTGGAATTTATTAACCTTAAAGGCAAAGATATTAAATTCTGTATCGGCTGTCTGGCATGCCAGAAAATACATAAATGCGTGCAAAAAGATGATGTGGCTGAGCTGTTAGGCAAAGTACAGAATGCTGATGTTATTGTTTTTGCAACACCTATTTACTATTACGAGATGAGCGGACAGTTAAAAACCTTCTTAGACCGCTGTAACCCGCTTTACGGACAGGACAATAACTTTAAAGATGTTTATTTGATTACCTCGGCTTATGATAGTTCCGAAAAAGCGGCTGACCGTGCTATCAGCGGGCTTAAGGGGTGGATTGAGTGTTTTGAGCAATCTCGTTTTGCCGGCGCACTTGTCGGCGGTGGAATTGACGAGCCGAAAGCGGCTTTAGAGCGTGATGATTTGCTCAAAAAAGCCTATGAATTGGGAAAGAATATTTAATCCCTGCCAAAGCCGAGTTTGAAACACTCGGCTTTTTTGTGTGCATATTTTAATTGATTTTGCAAAAATATATACTAAAATGAGACGGAGAGAGGGAATATGTTAAAGACATTTAAGCAATTAAGCGTTAAAGACCAATATCTTGCCGGTGGCAAAGCCTATTCTTTGGGGCGCATGATTAAACATTTTTTGATACCGAACGGGTTTGTTGTGCTAGCGGATACTTTTGATGCGTTTATTACAAAAAATCAGTTAAAAAATAAGATTAAAAAAATTATCGCCGATAAGGGGGATTATTTTGAAAAGTCCGACAAAATTAAGGAACTTATTGTGTCTGCCCCACTTAATGAAACCGTTGTGCGTGATATACTCCTACATTTTAACAGATTGCGCTGTCCGTTTGTTGCCGTGCGCTCTTCGGCGACTTGTGAAGATGCAAGCGATAAAGCATGGGCCGGACAGTTAGATACTTTCTTAAATGTCCGTCAAGAGGATTTAATCCAAAACATTAAGCTTTGCTGGGCATCGCTCTTTTCAGAGCGGACATTGGCTTATGGCGGGGATATTCTTGATAAAGCTTCAATTGCCGTGGTGGTGCAGGAAATGGTTGCAGCCGAGGTGGCCGGAGTGGCTTTTTCGGTTAATCCGCTTACACAAAATGTCAATGAAGTGCTTATTAATGCCGTTTACGGAATTGGGGAAGCCATCGTTTCAGGCGAGGTAACACCGGACCAATATTTGGTTCATAAAACCGGACGTGTTTTGGAACAAAAACATGAAAAACAAACTAAGGGGCTTTATCTTAAAAAGGGAAAACTCGTCTGGGATGATGTTGTTGATAACAAACAAAATAAACCTAAGCTTTCCGTACAAAAAATCTTAGAGCTTGCCGATACTGTGGCAAAAATTGAAAAATTTTACGGTTTTCCGGTTGATGTGGAATTTGCGGTTAAAAAACAGAAAATCTATATTTTGCAGGCAAGGCCGATTACCACACTTCATAACAGCGAAAAAGATTATCGGGTGCCGCGGTGTTTTGAGCGTCCGGGGTTGCCGTTGTTTGCGCAAGACGGCTTTGAGGGACTGATGGCGCAGACCAAGCTGATAGAAAAGTGTTTCAAATATCCGCATGAGGCAGATAAAGATGTTGCGGTTTATGATGGGAATTATCTGTGCTATTCCAATAAGTTTACGTTAGAAAGCCGTGATGCTTATTATTGGGCATATAAACGGCAAGATTTTTCGGTGTTTTTCAAAATCGGGCAGATTTGCCGGCGTAACTACCGTTTTTATCAAAAAGTTTTGGGGCGCTATAAAGAGAAAATTCCGTCACCGGAAGAACTGGATAAAATGCTTAGCGAAATATGCGAGCGGATGCATTTTGAGATGGTTTTTGTTGATATGCTGATGGATTTATCGGATATTGTGTCGGCAGATTTGTTAAGCTTAATCCAAAAGAAGAAAATGGCTGATGTTACCGATAAAATGGCTATTTTGTCAGTTAACGAGGATTTAACCAGGGTTGAAGAAGAAAATAAATCTATGCAGGCGATACTTGAAACGGCGAAAAAAAATAAAAATTGGCAAACAAACAGCCATATCAATAACCTTATAAACAGCCATTTGGAAAAATTTTCGGGTATGACGGTGCGTGCCATGCGTGGGCAGTTTATGACCAAAGACGAGGTTATTCAGCGCTTAAAAGAAAATTTGAAAAACGGCAAAAATTTCTTTAGCAAAAATGTTATCAATGACCGAAAGACGGTGCAAAATATCTTTAAGCAGTACCGTTTTAATGCGTTTGAAAAAGAATTTATCGCTTTTGTGAAAGAGGCCAACTTCTTAAGAACACATATTTTGGATATGTACCATTGGCTCAGCCAGAATTTTATGATGATATTTGATAAAATCGGCGCGCCTCATGGCTATAAAGGGTTTGATTTTCGTAATATGATGCCAGAGGAGATTATTGCATGGTATTACGGAAAAGCTGAATTTAAGAAGAGGGAAGACGGCAAGTGGCTGTGGTACCGTTTTGGTGATGAGCGAAAAGTTGTTGATAGTCCTAAAGAGATAGAAAAGGCTCTGCAACAGTTTGTGTTACCGGATAAGCAAACTGATACTTCTCTCTGCCAAGTTAAGGGAACTGTGGCTTATGCCGGAACCGTTAAAGCGCCGGCCAGAATATTAAAAAATATCAGTGAGGTTAATAAAGTTTGTGCGGGAGATGTGATTATCTGCCCGATGACATGGCCTTCGCTTATTATCGCATTAGAAAAAGCGGCGGCATTTGTGACTGATGAAGGCGGGGTTTTATGCCATGCGGCGATTTTGGCACGTGAATTGAAAAAGCCTTGTATTACCGGCACGAAAAATGCGACCGTGTTGTTTCATGACGGGGATATGGTGGAAGTTGACGGCCAAACGGGAATTGTCCGCAAAATATAAGATTATCTCTTGTGTTGCTTAAATTGGTATAAGAATTTGTTTTTAGCAAGTTCTCTTTGTGCTCTGATTTTCTTAAATTCGCTGAGGTGACGACTTTTCAGCGGCAGGTGCTTTTTTAACTTACGGATGACACGGCTCCAGTTTTGATTGCTGATGAGTTCTATATTGGGGTGTTTGCTATCTAAGACAGCGCGTACGGCTTTGTGCTGTTCCATACCTGATGGGGTGAAGCCGCAGATAACTTTGGCTTTGGGCGATAATTCCGCCAGTTTTTCCGCAAGTCTGACATCACTGGAGGTATCGCCTAAGACAACAATGGTTGAGGGTTGATAACCTTTAGCGATAATGCCTTCGGCATCTTTGGTCATGATGTGGTTGATGGTAATGTTATTGTCATGATAGGCTATTTCTTGCAACGCAACCTGTTCTTTATCATCTGCGACACTGGAAGCGACGATATTGATGCCTTTGACTTCCTCAAGTAATTTTGCAACCGAGGGGATAACTGTCCAACCGTATCTTACTCCCCCTTGAAACGGTTTTAATTCTTTATCGCGACAGCCGACAGGATCCAGCTCTACGGCACCTTTTATGGCACGCTTACCGCTTAAATATTCGTCGTCTTCAGGGAGAAAATCATCTTTAATATGGTCTTTATCCGGTCCTAAGGCAAATAAGGTGCCGGCAAAATCAACGACAATCAGGAATTTGTCATTTTGTAACGGGTTTAGGTTTTCTTTGTTATCCTTTAACATTTGCCTTCTCCTTTTTCCATATTATAGCATTTTTTGAGTATAAATCAAGCAGATTATGAATATTTTTTGTTGATGATGAAAAAAGTCATTGACTTTTAGTCATTGAAATTGTAAAACGTAACAAACAATGGGGGAGAAGTTATGACGATAAGACAAGAAAATGCCTTAAAAACCAAGCAAAAGCTGCTTGATGCGGCAACCGATTTTATCATTAAAGGCGATTTTAATGATTTGAAAGTGGAAGATATTACCAAAGCCTGCGGTTGTGCTAAGGGGACTTTTTATGTTTATTTCAAAAACAAGGAAGAAATCAGCAACGAAATCTGCCGGAATTTGTTTAATCAGATTGCTGTTCGCTTAGAGAAAATGAAGGATAAAGACTTTACGCAACGCATGGAGCATTATTTCATCAGTTTTATGCAGGAAGTTGAACGTTACGGAATCAATATCTGCCGAGAGTGGATTAAAAATGTGATAGACCCGAAGTGCGCCGGTGAAGATTGGGATAATTCCAAGTGGCAATTTG
Source organism: Alphaproteobacteria bacterium UBA2723 (assembly GCA_002353835.1). Classification (GTDB taxonomy): domain Bacteria; phylum Pseudomonadota; class Alphaproteobacteria; order RF32; family CAG-239; genus CAG-267. Next base: position 15,564 of record DEKL01000088.1, on the reverse strand, counting down.
ATGTCAGCATGTTGCAGGATATTCTACATAAAGCTGTTCAGAGCGGGGAATTAAAGAGAACAACACCGGTTGATTTGCTGGTGCATATTATTATATGCGAGTTGTATGGTATGATGACTTGCTGGTGTATGTCTGACGGTTTTTTTGAACCGCAAGAGCAGACACAGGCTTTTTTTAAGACACAGGTCAAGCCGATGTTGGATAAATATTTAGTCAGAAAGGAATAATCAGATGAAAAAGTTACTTTCAATTATTTTATGCGGATTGGCATTATTTAGTTCTAATAAAACAACAGCGGAGGAAATGAAAATGACAGGTAAAAAAACACTCGTGGTTTATTTTTCAAAAACCGGTGAACAATACGGGGTCGGTAATATCAAGGAGGGGAATACCGCCATTATTGCAAAGATGATTGCCGAGAAAACAAAAGCGGATTTGTTTGAGATTAAACTTGAAAATGATACATATCCTACCGCTTATAAGGCTTTAACCGAAGCAGCCCTTGCTGAAAAGAAAGCTAATGCACGCCCGAAAATTGTCGGTGATGCGGCAAATTTTGCCGATTATGATGTTATCTTTATCGGTTCGCCGAACTGGTGGGCTGATATGCCGATGCCATTATATACGTTTATTGAGGCGCATGATTGGAGCTCAAAGACAGTTATACCGTTTGTCACTCATGAAGGAAGCGGATTGTCCTCAATTCCCTATAAAATTAAGGAGGCAACAAATGCCAAGGTGCTTGAGGGATTGGCTGTTTACGGACATGTGGCACAAAATGAACGCGATAAAGCAGAGCAAGATGTACAAAATTGGCTTAAAAAATTAGGTTTTTAGGAGAAAATGATGAAAGTTTTGTTGGTTAACGGTTCACCGCATAAAGATGGTTGTACTTATACCGCATTAAACGAAGTGGCAACAACCTTAAACAAAAACGGCATAGAAACAGAAATTTTTTATATCGGGACAAAGCCTGTTGCCGGTTGTATTGCCTGTATGAAATGCAGAGAAAACGGAAAATGCGTTTTTGATGACGGTGTTAATGAAATTGGTGCCAGACTTGATGAATTTGACGCTATTATCTTAGGCTCACCAGTTTATTATGCCGGACCATCGGGGCAAATGTGCGCTTTTTGTGATAGATTGTTCTTTTCTAATTTCGGAAAATTTGCGGGCAAATTAGGGGCTGCTGTGGTTTCTTGCCGCAGGAGTGGCGCAACAGCCTCATTTGACCGCCTAAACAAATACTTTACGATGAATAATATGCCGGTTGTAAGCTCTCAATACTGGAACATGGTTCATGGTTTTACCCCCGAAGATGTTATGAAAGACAAAGAAGGTTTGCAAACGATGCGCACTTTGGGACAAAATATGGCCTGGTTGCTGAAATGCATTGAATTGGGCAAGAAAAACGGTATCAACCGACCGGAATATGAGCCCATAACATTTACCAGCTTTCCGGACGGAAAATAGTGCTTGAGGATTTTTAGGATGAAAAAGTTCTTAATGATATTGGCAATGTCTGCACTTTTAGGAGAAAATGCCATGGCAATAACAATCAATATTTACTATACCGGTGAAAACGGCAATGCCCGCAAATTTGCCGAAGAAATGGAACAAAGCGGAACAGTAGCGGCCATCCGTGCCGAAGAAGGCAATAAAAAATATGAATATTTTTATCCGAAAGATGACTCTGAAACCGTTTTACTTATTGACAGTTGGGAAAGCCAGGAAGCTATTGACAAACACCACGCCACCCCGATGATGGATAAAATTACCGAACTGCGTAACAAATATGACCTGCATATGAAAGTTGAACGTTATATTGAAGATACTGCCGGTATTCCCATGAAGGATAAGGACTTTATCAAGGAGTAAAAAAATGAAAAAAATTTTAATCATGTTCATGTTATCTTTATTTTGGGGAGGAACAGCAATGGCAAAAAGTCTTACCAACGAACAACAAGCGGTGGCTGAAGTTTCGGCTTATGCGGCAAGCGGTAATCAAGACGGCTTAAAACAGGCCTTAAATAAAGGACTTGATGACGGGGTGACGGTTAATGAGTTTAAAGAAATTTTGGTGCAGGCTTATGCTTATTGCGGATTTCCACGCAGTTTGAATGCGTTAGGAACACTTATGCAAGTTGTTGATGAACGTGGCAACAAAGATGAATTAGGACGGGAGGCCAGTGCAAAACCGCAAGGTGATGCGCTCGTTTACGGTAGCGAAAACCAAACCAAACTGGTCGGTGCAGAGGTTAAAGGCAAATTGTTTGAATTTGCTCCGGCGATAGATGAATATTTGAAGGCGCATTTGTTCGGCGATATTTTTGCTCGTGATAATGTGGATTGGAAAACCCGTGAGATTGCAACGATTGCCATGCTTGCCGTACGTGACGGGGTGGAAAGCCAGCTCAATGCCCATATCAATATCGGCAAACATAACGGGTTGACAGATGAAGATGTGGCAGAAATTTTAGCTATTGCTTCCGAAGTAAAAGCCAAAAATGTTATGTTCGGCTTTGGCGAATTAAATCCGTACGGGCAATATTTTATCGGCAAAAGCTATCTGCAGAAGATTACCACCGAAAACGGGGTACCGATGTTTAATGTTACCTTTGAGCCGAAGTGTCGTAATAACTGGCATATCCACCACAAAGGGGGACAGATTTTACTTGTGACCCAAGGGCGCGGTTGGTATCAGGCATGGGGCGAAGAACCTCGCGAATTACACCCCGGTGATGTGGTTAATATTCCGGCAGAAACAAAGCATTGGCATGGTGCCGCTAAGGATAGCTGGTTTACGCATATTGCCGTGGAAGTACCTGCCGAGGGCGGCTCTAATGAGTGGCTGGAGCCGGTGACAGATGAGGTATACAATAAATTGAAATAAGGACTTTAATGATGACGATGTGGATTATTATTTTATGGTCAGTTATTGCCTTTTGGGCGGCTTCAATGCTGTATCTGGGGTTCAGAGTTCCGCAATTATTCAATTTTGCGGCGCTTGCCGATTTATCTACGGCGAAAAGAACTTTATACGGATTGTTGGCAACGTTTGGCTTAGTGGGAATTATAACGCTATGTCTGGATTTTATCAATGCGATTGTGTGCATTACATATTTGGCGATGATATGGGCTTTAAGCGATTTTATGTTTTGGCTGGCAGAAAAGTTTTTACATGTCACCTTTGCGCATGACTATGCCGGTTGGACAGCACTCGTTGTTTGTGTTATATCGTTGGTCATCGGTTGGTATTCGGACCATCATGTATGGCAAACAAACTATGACTTAACAACAGATAAAAACGTGAAAAATTTAAAAGTTGCGATGTTTGCGGATTCACATCTCGGTACAACGTTTGATGATAAAGGGTTTGCCCAACACCTGAAAACAATTGAGGCACAAAAGCCGGATTTGGTGGTGATTGTCGGCGATTATGTTGATGACGGTACCGGTAAAAAACAAATGGTCAATGCTACCCGTGCTTTGGGAAAGCTTAAAACAAAGTATGGAATTTATTTTGTTTCCGGCAATCATGACAAAGGCTATTACGGGGCGGCTCATCGCGGTTTTTCGGAAGAAGATTTGTTCCATGAGCTTAAAAAGAACGGCATCAACATATTGCGTGATGAGAGTGTTTTGGTTGATGATGACTTTTATATCATCGGGCGCAAGGATTATTCCGTTCAAAAAGAACAAGGCGGACATCGGAAGTCTATGGAAGAATTAACCGCAGGTTTGGATAAAAGCAAATATATGATTGTTTTAGATCATCAACCGGTGGAATTTGATAAAGATGCCAAAGCTGAGGTTGATTTGGTTTTATGCGGACATACGCACGGCGGACAGCTTTTCCCGTTTAATCAGGTCGGTAAATTGATAAAAGCCAACGATTTGATTTATGGCCATGAAAAGCGTAACAAAACAAACTTTGTCGTAACATCAGGTATATCCGATTGGGCAATTAAATTCAAAACCGGAACGAAATCCGAGTTTGTCATCATCAATGTAAGAAAGGAAAAATAGCATGTATGAAATTTTAAAGACCATTAACTCTCCGGCAGATGTGAAAAAATTAAATGCCGAACAATTGAAAACATTGGCGGCTGATATTCGTGATGCCTTATTTAATCGTTTGACTAAAATCGGTGGACATTGCGGACCGAATTTCGGTATTGTAGAAGCTGAAATTGCTATGCACTATGTTTTTGATTCTCCTAAAGATAAGTTTGTTTTTGATGTATCTCATCAAAGCTATCCGCATAAAATGATGACAGGACGTAAAGAGGGCTATATTGATGATGCACATTTTAGCGAAGATTCCGGTTATACCAACCCGGAAGAAAGCGAGCATGATTTATTTAATGTCGGACATACATCTACCTCTATTTCCTTGGCAACAGGCTTGGTTAAAGGAAGAGATTTGAAAGGCGATAATTATAATGTAATTGCCTTGATTGGTGATGGCTCACTTTCCGGCGGGGAAGCTTTAGAAGCTCTGGATTTTGTCGGTTCGGATATTCATTCCAACATGATTATCGTTGTTAATGATAATCAGCAATCCATCGCTGAAGTGCACGGCGGATTATACAAAAATTTAACAGAGTTAAGAGAAACAAAAGGAAAATCACAAAATAATCTCTTTAAAGCACTAGGTTTGGACTATATCTACGAAGAAAACGGCAATGACATTCAGTCGATGATTAAAGTTTTTCAGAAGGTTAAAGATATTGACCACCCGATTGTGGTTCATATTAACACGAAAAAGGGCAAAGGCTTTAAACTTGCTGAAGAAAACAGAGAAGCTTGGCACTGGTGTATGCCATTTGACAAACAAACCGGTCAATGGAAGGTCTCTTTCGGCGAGAGTTATACATCCTTAACAGCCGATTACATTATGAATAAGGCTAAAAAAGATAAGGACTTTGTGGTTATTACCCCGGCAATGCCGATGACTGCCGGTTTAAGCCAAGATTTAAGACAACAACTCGGTTCACAATATGTTGATGTCGGTATTGCTGAAGAACATGCGGTAGCCATGGCTTCCGGTGTGGCAAAGGCCGGCGGTAAGCCTTTACTTGTGACGAACGCAACATTTATTCAACGCACTTATGACCAAGTTTCACAAGATGTTTGTATCAATAATAATCCGGTAACGATTTTGCTTAATTATGCATCCTTTGACGGATTAACTGATGTAACACATTTGGGAATTTTTGCTATTTCTGCATTCTCTAATATCCCAAATTTGGTTATGTTGGCACCAACATCAAGGGAAGAATACCTTAATATGCTTGATTGGGCGGTTGAGCAAAAAGAACATCCGGTCATGATTTTAATGCCGGGAAATGCCATAACAGAACGACATGCAGATAAAGATTACAGCAAAATCAATACATTCAAAGTTGAACAGAAAGGCGAAAAGGTGGCCATTTTGGCTTTAGGTGATTTTTACCAACGCGGCGAAGCTCTTGCTAAAGAGATTAAAACAAAGTTAGGCTTTACCCCTACCCTTATTAACCCGAGATTTGCTTCCGGTTTGGATGAAAATCTGCTTAAGGACTTGGAAAAAGACCATCAACTGGTTGTTACCTTAGAAGATGGCATTCTTGACGGCGGTTTCGGTCAGAAAGTGGCGACTTTTTACGCAACGAGCGACATGAAAGTCAAAAATTACGGTCTTAAAAAAGAATTTTACGACCGATATAATCCTCAAGATTTATTACGCCAATTAGGTATGTTGCCGGAGCAAATTATTGAGGATATAAAAAAATTGATATAATTTGTTGAAATAAGCGATTATTTTAAGCCGAGTTTTATGCTCGGCTTTTTTTATTTTTCATTAAACAAAATGTTGACAAAATACCTTAATTATGGTATACCTTAGATAAATCAGTACTTTATCTCTATTGAGCAGGAGGTGGAACATGCCCAATCGTCAAGTAAAAATTGATAAAGAAGCCTTAAAAGCTAATCAATTTGCTATCCTACAAAATAAAAAGAAAGCCGCGCAACTCAGTTCCGAGGAATTATTGGCTATTGCTGAAATGCTTGATAAAGAAACCGGTTATTCTACGACCAGACTTAAGGATAAATTACGCGGATATATCCAAAACAAGATTGATAAAACTCTTAAAGGCGAATTAGCGCCTGATGATGGGTTTGAAATGCTTGCCAGAACAAAGGGTACGGCTAAACAAAGTAATATTGTTTATAATCGCCAAAAAGCGCAGCAAGTAAAAACAGAACCCGCCGTTGAAGAGCTTCCTACCGCTAAAGTTGCTCAAGAAGAAGAGAAAGTTATTGAAGAAAAGAGAGAAAATATTTCGCCAACTAAAAGCAATAAACAGGCAAAACCTTTAATTGATGATAATTTTACCGTCCTTGAAAACAAAAAGAAGATGGCAGAGCTTTCTTCAACAGATTTGTCCTTATTGGAAGAAGCTTTGAGCGCACGCTTGGCAAAAGCTAAGAAAAACACCAGAGAGCACAATGTCTTTACAAGAAAATATAATATGCTTTGCTCTTTTGCGCAGGCTAAAATTCAAAAAGTGCTTAAAGGGGAACTTGCCGCTGATGACGGTTTTGATAAATTAGTTTCTAAGACCGGTACAACACAGCAGAAAAATATTGTTTATAATCGCCAAAAGGCGCAACGCGTTGCCCCTGCTTTACAAACTGAAATTCCTGTAAAAAAACAAGAGCCTGTTATTGAGCAGGAAAAAGTCATTGAAGAAAAGAGAGAAAATGTTTCAGCAAATAAACGTAACGAAGCAGTAAAACCTTTAATTGACGATAATTTTTCTGTTCTTGAGAACAAGAAAAAGATGGCTACGCTTTCTTCAAAAGATTTATCTTTGTTAGAAGAAGCTTTGAGCGCACGTTTGGCAAAAGCTAAGAAAAACACCAGAGAGCATAATGTCTTTACAAGAAAATATAATATGCTTTGCTCTTTTGCGCAGGCTAAAATTCAAAAAGTGCTTAAAGGCGAGCTTGCCGCTGATGACGGTTTTGAGAAGTTAGTTTCTAAGACCGGTACAACACAGCAGAAAAATGTCGTTTACTACAGACAAAAAGCTAAGGATGCGGCTAAAGAGGAAGTTGTTGTCGCTAAACCGACACCGGTCGTTGAGAAGCCGGTTATTGCAGATGAAAAACCGAAAGCAGAACCGAAACCGGAGCCGAAGCCCGAGCCGAAAGTAAAAGAAGATGCACCGAAGAAGAAAGATCCTTGGTATAAGCGTCATTTGAGCAAGATTGTGCTTGGGTTGGCATTTGCCGTTGGGGCAACCGCGCTTGGCGGTGTATTCAAGAAAATGTTTAGTGGCGCTGATAATCAGGACACAAAACCGGCAACGGAAAAGGTTGCGACACCTAAAAAAGTTGTACAGCAGAAGGCTGAAACAAAAACTGCAACGAATTTCCAAGATGTCAGAAGCGAATTGCAAAAGGCTAAAGACAATTTGTCACTTGCAAAAATTCAAGCTTTTAAGGAGTCGCAGAAAAAGCTTAATATCAGTCTTGATAAACTTGACGAAGTTGTTGAAAAAGCGGTTAAAGACGGCAAGATTAAGCTTGCTGATGACTTAACTTCTGCCCGCGCTAAATATGTTATCTCATTTTATGCACAATATCCGGGAACAGAAGCCGGTCAAGCCTGCAAAGCTTTGCTTAACGGCGAAGATGTTGATTTATCTAACTTCAACAAGTGGGATAAAGCTTTGGGTGAAGACGGCAGTGAGTTTGCCAAAACACTTGATAAGAAGACGGATTTCAGCGCGATGGATAGCGCTTCAAAACAAACGAAGCAAGATTTCCAAAAGGCTAAACAAACTTATAATAACCTTATCAACCAACGTTAAACAAAAGGCTCCCGCAAGGGAGCTTTTTTATACCGATAGTTCTTCCAATAACTTTTTACCGATATCGGTTTGGATGGCTTTAACGGCAGAATGCTTAAACTCTGTTAAATCTTTGTCTTGATACTTTGTTTCATAATCCAAAGCTTGCGCATACATATCCAGTTTATCCAAATCATTGGCCAGTTTTGCTTCCGGAGTCTGATTTGCTTCATATTCGCTAAAAAGAGCTTCCAATACCGAAAAATCACTTTCTGCGGCAATTTGGGCTATGGCTTTGTTTTCCATCTCTTCTTTGGTGGCGTAACGACTGTCGCGCGGAGTAATATCGCCTATCACGCTTTCGCCGATATCATGACATAAACAAAGCTTAATGACCTTATCCATATCATAATTTTTTACTGTTTCCGCCAGTTTTAAGGCTAACATCGCCATTTGCCAACTATGAGAGGCAACGGTTTCCGGTTGGGCAATATTGTACCTGAGCCAGCCGGTGCGCGGCAGGTGTTTTAATTTTTCGGTATATTTCAGAAGATTCTTCATTTTTTGCTCCTATGTGGTTGATTATAGGAGTCTGTTTTATTATTGCAAGCGTTGTTTAAAAATACGAAAAGGAGGGCAGCGGAGGCGCTGCGGCCATCACTTTAAAATACGAAAAGGAGGCATAAAGCCTCCTTTTCTAAAGTGTATACTGTGCAGTTGTTTTACCATCTGCACCATATACTGTAATCTGTGCATCGCCGTCACCGGTCTCTACATCCACTTTTACGCCACTTGGACATGAATAACGTAAGTGGTTGTCTTTGTACATGTCCAAATACATCTTCGGCTCTGTGCCGTTCTTTATTCTCAGTCGTCCGCTAGATGTCCTTTTGAACTCAATGCAGTCAACTTTGATTTTAGAAGGACGATCGTAGCTATCATAGAGATACAAGCTGAGCGGAGAATAATAGTAGTACCTATAACTAGGATACCACCGGTATGCACTGTACGGCACATAGTGATAGTACCCATAGTAGTATGGACGATGGTACACATGATGCGGGTAGTGATGACGCGGCATCGGGCGATAGTGCTGGGCGTAACCTTGAACTCCAACACACATCATAGCGAGAACTATGATGACTTTGATAATTGTTTTCATATCTATACTGTTTTAACACTATTATAGTACCATATTTTTGAGGGGTTGTCAAATATTTTAGACAGCACAAAATGACCGCCTAAAGGCAGTTTTTACATATTTTTGATTCTTATATGATTAAATAAAGCAATATACGAGAAGTGTAACCGCAACTATAGGCAGTACCAATAAAGACAAAGCGGCTTTTGTACCGAAATGTCTTAAAGCGAGCTTTAATAAATATATGCTCATTGCTGTTGTCATAGTATTATACATCCAAATTTTAACAAAAACTGTTGGCGAAACTATTTTACTTTTTTCTTTATGTCAAGAAAAAAATATTTTTCATTCAACCCGTTGGTAGGTTAGAGGAAAATTATTAACAAATCCTTAAAGTTTGCAATTCTGATTCAATTTCCTTTGTTAACTATGTGTTTTTATTGTATTTTGTTAAAAATATTAATGCAGCACACTATCCTTGACAAAAAATATTTTTTTCTCTAAAATATGCATAAATTCCGAATTATTAACAAATAAATATATATCTAATTATGGGTGTACAGACCAGAATGATAATACCGGTGCAGGCACCGTGTCTTATCGCTTATCGTGATCCCCTTGCCGGCTATTTTTGGCTTCGTCCTTATGTGGATATGAAGTTAAAAGCCAAAATTTGGGGAATTGCTATCCATGGACTGGTGTTTCGCCTTGTCCACGAAGAAGATGGCGACTGGAATTCAGCTAAAGAGCTGAGTGATACTTTAAGCCGTGCATCAATGCCTTCTACGACTGCTTTAGATGTAGCGTGTATATACCAGAGGGATTTTAATGCTACGGTAGATATCTTAAATGCACATGGCATTAAGGCTGAACCATGGCGCAAAGGTGCTTATTGGTCAACCGAAGATGACGGCGACAAAGCAACCGTTATGTACATGGGCAAAGGTCGTGTCGGGTTTGAGCCGAAAGAAATGTCTAACGGCTATCTGCGCTTGGTTAGCCGTTATGTCACAAAGAAACCGATTGATGTCGGCTACCCGTTGGCATATCTTGTTGACGGAGTGCTTAAAATTTCTTCCGAGTTCCGACCGGAATTAAGGGACAAGCTGTGGGGACTTCATGTCGGTAAAAGGTTCTTGTGCATGAAATTGACCTACGAACCGGATAAAATGACGGTAGATAAAGGTTTTGAATTAGGGCAAACACTTTCCACTCCGCAGCTGCGCGTGGATTTGCCGGAAAAGGAAAATGTTGATGATGTCGCTAAACAAAAGGATAGCATCAATGATACATTGGCCAAGTTATCCGCTTATGGTGTTAATGTCAGCTTGATTTTTTCTAAAGATTTAATTTGGCTGACAAAGACATTGTATGAGGACCGAGGCTTCCTTTCCTACAATTACAGTTTTGTTCTAAATGACCAGCCCTGCTTCTGCCGTATGTTTGCCAAGAACAAAGGTAAAACCGAGATTATCTGAACAATAAAGAGTCTTAAAACATTATGTTTTAAGACTCTTTTTGTTTGTTTTAAGCGATAATTTAAGCAAATGATAAGAATTATGCGCTATATGAGATAAAAACGTTTGGGAAAAAGGTTATGACACTTCTACAATATGCGGCGATTTTGGCTTTGCTCGGAATATCTATCATCAAGCCCTTTTTATACCGCCCTTTGGCTGAAAAATATCCGGCAAACTTTGCACCGGAATTTACCGTTGCTTGGATTATGCCTTTTATTTTGTTAAGCCTGCCTTTTATGTACCCTTATCTTATTGATGCCGTACCTACGATTAAGGCACACCCTGCCTCTTTTGTTTTAACAATCCTTAAAGGTGTTCTTATTTGGTATGCCTATAAATATGCGCAAATCATTAACCATGACAGTACTTCTTCCACCGTGTTTTTTCCATTTATATCATTGGCGACGGCATCACTTACCATTAACTTGTTTTTCCATGAAAATTTGGCGCCGACACATTTGTTTTCTATCGTAAGTCTCGGAATTTTGGGATTATTCTTTTGTTTTGCCGGTGATGCAAAACGTATGTCTTATACGGGAAAGATTAACTTTGTTATTGCTATATTTTTTTCTGCCGTTTGTCCCGTCATTGACCATATCGCCATTACCGACCTCGGGCGCTATACATACTTTTTTATATCCAACGTTGCAATGTTTGTATTTGCTTTTTTTACCGGTTTGAATTATAAGAAGCTTAAGCTGATTTTTACCACGAAAGATGTTGTTTGGGCAGGTATTATCGGTGCAATGTTGGAAATTACCATTATCGGGGTTTCGGTCAATATCTTGCCAGTGTCTTTCACGGCATTTTTCAGACGGATGGCGGCACCGATTGTGATGGTTATTTCCGCTATCAAATATAAAGAGCAAACTGTTAGAAACCAGCTTATTTTCGGTTGTTTGGCACTTTTATTTGCCTTACCTATTATTTTGATGAAGTAAACTTAAGTTTGGAGCATAAAAAAATGGATAGTGCCGTTTCAGAAGAAACTATTAACATCAGATATTCCGATTTGGACTTTAAAAAACGCTTAAAACCGGTTTCCATCTTGAATTTCTTTCAAGATATTGCCGTTGATAATGCGGAAAAGTTCGGTTTTGGCGAATCTGCTACAACACCGAGGGATTTAATGTGGGTTCTCTTGAAATATCGCATTGAATTTACCCACTATCCTACTGATATTAAGACTCTTACACTTAAAACAGAGCCGCGCGGTTATCACAAGCTTTTTGCTTACCGTAATTTTGAAATGTCTTCTAACGGAAAACTTATTGCCAAGGCCTCTACCCTTTGGTCTTTGGTTAATTTTAAGACTAAAACTTTGGTTAATGTGGAAACATCTTTTAACAGCCCGTATATGTCTAAGTTTGTTGCCGGCGAAAATGATTTAACTTTCGGTAAAATACCGCCGATGACACAAATTGATGCTCAAAAAGAATTTGAAGTCCGTTACAATGATATTGACGGCAACAGACACGCCAACAATGGTAATTACATTATATGGGCGTTAGAGCCTTTGGCTTATGAATTTAAGAAACATCATCAATTAAAAACGTTGGATATTGCTTTTAAGAAAGAGATTAAGCTCGGGGAAAAGCTTATTTCCAAAGTTCAGATTTTGGGGGATAACCGGACATTACACGTCTTAACCCACGCGCAAAGCGGCGAAGATTTGTGTTTATTCCTTTGTGACTGGGAAGAAATTAACACTTAATCAAACTTAGAACCGGAGCTTTCAAACCTGTCTGTTGCGAAAGCGCAACCAGTTCCATTAAGAATAAAGCCCCGACAACCTCGCCACCGGCTCTTTCTATGAGTTTGCAGGTTGCTCTTGCCGTACCGCCGGTTGCCAATACATCATCAACAACCAAAACCTTAGCACCTTTTTTTATGGCATCCTGGTGCATTTCCAAAGCATCTGTACCATATTCCAAGTCATATTCTTCTCTGTAAACTTTGGATGGTAATTTTCCGGGTTTACGAATAATGGTTAAACCCACACCTAATTTATATGCTAATGACGCACCCAATAAATAACCGCGGCTTTCTATGGCGGCAATATTATCTATTT
>DEKL01000088.1:0-2968 GCA_002353835.1 Alphaproteobacteria bacterium UBA2723 | reverse complement strand
GCTCCGCCATATTATCTATTATAGCTTTATAAACTTCCGGTTCTTCTAAGGCTGTTGTTATATCTTTAAATAGAATCCCTTTTTTGGGGAAATCAGGTACATTACGGATATAAGTCAAAATTTCTGCCGGTGTCATAGTATTCTCCTTTGCTTTGTTTTTAATACTCTTAAAATGATGTGCAAGCTTAATTTAGACTTATGCTAAAAAAATAGGATAATTAAAATAATATTGCTTGACAATAAAAAAAGCCTACTTTATAAACTCTTACTGATGCCGACATAGCTCAGTTGGTAGAGCTACTGATTTGTAATCAGTGGGTCCGCGGTTCGAGTCCGTGTGTCGGCACCATTTTTGTTTTAAAAGCTGTCTTATAAAAATAGACAGTTTTTTTTATGCCTTAAGAATCTTGTTTTTACTGATATTTCATTCCGACTCTGCCGTAAAATTTGCATTTTAGCGCATTTTTAGGGATTTTTTTCAATGTTTTCGGGGGGTGTTTAAAGGAAAATCGTCAAAAATGTGCATTTTTATGCACTTTTTTTTAAATAATTGTGTGAAATGTGTGATTTTTTTTTGACACTTTATAAAACCATAGTTCAAACTATATTCAGAGGCGCGGTTTGCCTCTCTTGAACTTTAACGTTAAAGAAAGGAATTTTAAAATGAATAAAACAGAATTCGTTGATGCTGTTGCTAAAAATGCCGGTGTTACAAAAGTAGATGCTAACAAAGTTGTTGCAGCTGTTATTGAAGTAGTTACAAAGTCTTTGAAGAAGGGCGAAGCTATCCAAATTACCGGTTTCGGTACATTTGACGTTGTAAAACGTGCTGCTCGTAAAGGTCGCAATCCTGCTACCGGTAAAGAAATCAAAATCGCTGCTTCTAGAGCTCCTCGCTTTAAGGCTGGTGCTGTTTTGAAGAAATCTGTTAAGTAATTTTAACTGAACTCTTTACGAAATCCCCGAAAGAGAAATCTTCCGGGGATTTTATTTTGTGTTGTAACAAAAATTTCCGATTTTCTGAACCCGAAAAGTATTGCAGGTTCTGTTTTTTTATGGTATTATAAAGGTATAAAAGGAATTTATTTATGGGAGAAAGACCATGGTAAAAGAAGCACCGACACCGGAACAAATCAAAGATTTGCTGGAAAAGACGACAAAGAAATCTAAACTATTAGGTAAGACCCCTCGCAAGCCTAAGGAGCTTATCAAAGATATTGATGAACGCGAAAAAAGGGATAAATTAGCTGAAAAAGATAAACAAAAGAAACTTTCTAAAGAGGATAAAGCTATTGAAAAAGCTAAGAAAAAACTTGAAGAAGCCAAGAAGAAAAATGACCCGAAAGCCATCAAAAAGGCAGAAGCAGAGTTAAAGAAGGCTAAAGAGGCTAAACGTAAAAAAGAACAAATGGGCTTAGATAAGCTGACCAAAAAGATGTTTAAGAATGAAAAAGACTTAGAAAAAGCCGGCGCCAAGAAGAAAGAAGCTCCGAAGAAAGAAAAAGACGATAAAGATAAGAAGAAAGAAAAAGAGCAAACAAAAGATAAGGACAGCAAGGAAGTTACCAAAAAGAAAGAGGAAATGCAGAAAAAATATGCCAATATCAAACTTCCGGGTGGCTTAACCATTAAGCAGCAAGGTCCGGCTTGGGTATTAGTTGATGCTAAATCCGGCAAGACTAAAGATGTTACAACAGAAATGGAGGGCTTGATTAAAGCTAATAAGGATATTGATAAAGCCAATAAGCAGATTGATAAAAACAATCAGCAGATTTCTGCCGGACAAATTGAAAATGCCGTTAAAGGTGATGATTTGCAGCCGCGTAATAAACTTAAAACCAATGAGATGATTGACAACTCTGTTGCCGGTATCTCTACGGGACAGATGAAAGTTGAGGATCCGGCTAAAGGTATGACTGATATCCCGACAGCGGTTCATGAAGTTAAAATTACCGATTTTGACGGTAAAAATATGGATCCGACAATCGCAAAAGGTTTGGCTATTGTTGCCGTTGCCAATGCTTTTGATAAGAACGATTTGGAAAGACTGCAAGAAAAAGATCGTCAACAAAAGCAAGAACGCGATCAGCAGGCAAAACAAACTCAAATACCACAGAAAGGTGGCAGAGAGTAACAGTTTATAGTTCTGGATTTCACAAGCGGAGTTAAAAGCTCCGCTTTTTTATGGCTTTTAAAATCAAAAAAGGTCGGGATAAACCCGACCTCACGTTTTAGTAGTAGTTTTAGTAGCCATGGAAGAGTTAACCCTCCAGGTAGCGGATGTCGTCCGTAGCGACGAGCGCTTCTATATCCACACCATTCTCGTGGCCAAAGCCTTGCATACGGCCGCTGTTGTGAGAAATGAAGCAGAGCACGGATACCTGTCCTACACCCTGAGCCTTCAGATCCTCAATCTGATCCTGCAGTCCCTTGCCGGTACGGAAGCTCTGCTTGATGATGAGTACGGCCTCCGGGCGAACGCGCAGACTCTTGATGTTGGATACATCGCCGGTAACCAGCGCCTTGATCTGAAGGTTCAGTGCCAGTTCATTGATCAGGCTACCGAGGTGATTCTCGGTTGATGCGGAATCAAACGCCGGAACGATCACACATGGCGTCGGGCTCTTTGCCTCAACTCGCTTCAGCACTGCAGCAATGGCCTCTTCACGGAAATCCTTGTCCTTAGCCAGAGCCTTCAAGTTAACATCCACTGTTTTTCCACTCTTTGTCGCATACTGCGATACAAGTTCTTTAATCATAATAAAAATTTTTTTAAATTAAATAAATTTTACAGGACCACTATTATTGACATGAGTTATATGTTTTATGAATGTTCTCTCTTAGAAGAATGCGACATTTCTTGTATAAAAACTAAAAACGTAAAAGATATGAGATGTATGTTTTCTGGATGTTCTTCTTTAATTAATTTAGACCTTTCCAATTTTAATACTAAAAATGTTAAAGATAT
>DEKL01000055.1:2915-3326 GCA_002353835.1 Alphaproteobacteria bacterium UBA2723 | reverse complement strand
CTTCCCATTTGCCCTCAAAGAGCTTCTTAACTTGATATTGGAACTTGATTTTCTTTGCCATAGTTATTTTAGATTTATAATAATTTCCTCTACTGAAAAAAAGTGGAGTTCTTAACGAACTCCAGTTTGAGGTATATTCATTTTAATACAGATGCTTTCTGTGAAATCCTCTGCAATCCACTCCAACTTCCACTTGGGTGCTTCATCCTTGTAGCTTTCCATGAGTTCAGCGAGAAGCCACTCATAAACTTGCTTCTGCGTCTTCATGCCCGCTTTCTTGCAGACATTAACGCATTTGTTAATGAACTTCTGGGCTTCTTTGTTTTCCTTGTCTGTCTTGTTGCTCATATCGTTATAAATTTAATTGTTTCGTGATGCAAATGTACGAAATTAAATTGATATAGCCAAATT
>DEKL01000055.1:0-2850 GCA_002353835.1 Alphaproteobacteria bacterium UBA2723 | reverse complement strand
TTTGGTCAATTCAAAGTTTTTTCGTACCTTTGCAGAGTTAAACATTAATAATATATATGGCTTTAGTAAAATTACAACTTTCAAAATATCAGACAGACATCTTTGACGAGGTGGAAAACGGTATGGAAAACATTGCCATTAATGCCGTTGCAGGTAGCCGTAAAACTACTACCATTGTTATGGCTTGTAAGCGTCTGCATCTGCATGAGCGTGATGTAAAATTCCTTGCTTTCAACAAGTTAATTGCTGACGAGTTGAAAGAGAAATTAAAAGGGTATGCTGACGTTTCAACTCTCCATGCTTTTGGTTTTAGCATACTGAAAAAACTTTACAACTTTCCCCAATATCGTATGTATATTAAGGTAGATAGTTGGAAGTATCAGAAGTATGTAAGGCAGAACGTTTATTCTTTGTCAACGATTATCACCCCTGACACATCGGCTGCAAAGGTGTGGGGTTTCTGCTGCAACGTTCAGAAGTTGTTTGACCTTGCAAGGGTTAATCTCATTCAGCATGGGGAAATCAAGAAGTTAGAAGAATTGTGTGATGAACACAACTTGGTAACTTTATTTGACGAGGTTAAGGTTTGCAATATCTTGTTGAAAGACGCATACATTATGCCGAAAGACCTTGTGATTGATTACGTTGACATGATTGTTTTGCCTTTGTTCCATAAAGATGCAATACCGACATACAAATACGTTTTCATTGACGAGTGTCAAGACCTTAATACTGCCCAAAGAGAATTAATGCTTTGCGCTGCGAAAGGTGGACGTTTTGTAGCCGTTGGTGACAGAAATCAAGCCATTAATGGTTTCGCTGGGGCTGATTGCAATTCATTCCAAAAGATTGCATCTTTGCCCAATACCATTGAACTGCCTTTGTCAGTAAATTATAGGTGTGGAAAAAACATGATTAAGTTAGCACAAGAACTTGTGCCACAAATACAAGCACACAAGGGTGCTATTGACGGAGAAATTAATCATGTAAATAAACTTACCTATAATCTGTTTAAGGATAATGATATGGTTCTTTGCCGTACATCTGCGCCCTTGGTTGGTTTGTGTATGAAGTTAATTCAAAGTGGTATTACTGCCGTTGTTAAGGGCAAGGACATAGCGCAAGACCTTAAAGTGCTGATAGAGAACGCAAATACAAGGAACATTCAGCAAGTTCTTGACTACCTTGAAAATGAAAAGAGCAAACTGATTGCTACCATTAGAAGTGATAGAAAATGCACAGAAGCGGAAGCAAAACAAGCACAGAAGTATCTCAACCTTGAAGATAGGTGCAAGTGCATTGAGAACATTTGTCTCTATAGCATTAAGGACGTTACAGAACTTAAAACCTATATTGATAGGCTATTCACGGACGAGAAAGTTGAAAACGCAGTTATGCTTTCAACTGCCCATAAGAGCAAAGGACTTGAAGCCAATAGGGTGCTTATTCTCTTGCCCAATAAACTACCATTGAAGTGGTCGCATCAGTTAGATTGGCAACTGAAACAAGAAATGAACTTGAAGTATGTTGCTTTAACGAGAGCACGTAAAGAACTGATATTCGTTGACATGGAAGAGCAAGACTTGCTGAAAGCAAACATTGAGAAGTGTTAAATAAGTGTTAAAAATCTGAATTGGTTTGGCTAATTCAGATTTTTTTCGTACCTTTGCATCACGAAAGAGATAAACAACTTGTCTAACAATAAAAGAAAAAGGAGAATAAAGAAATGATTGGTTACATGAAAGCCTTACAAGAAATCGGTGTTACATACCTTGGTAATGTGGCACAGAGCATGAAAATGCGTCTCTCTTATGAGCACGGCACAATGACATATTGTTTGTACCTTGCGCCTTGGAATATGAGTGGGCATAATGTTTGTCCCAAAGGTCAGCACTGCCATGAATTTTGCCTTAATGGTAGTGGACAGAATAAGTGTGATGAACTTGCAAGGGGTATTGAAGGCTCTAAGATAAATCGCTCACGCATCAAGAAAACTAAGTTGTTCTATGAGGACAGAGCGCGTTTCATGGAGATACTTGTGCATGAGATTGAGAGCAAACGAGCAAGGGCAAAACGTCTTGGATATGGGTTTAGTGTTCGCCTTAATGGTACAAGCGACCTTTCCCCTCTCGCTTTCAGAGACCCTATTAGTGGTAAGAACATATTGGAAATGTTCCCAGATGTTCAATTCTATGACTACACTAAGGTTTATAACAGAGTGAAGTTAATGGAACAATACCCTAATTATGACCTCACTTTCAGTTATGACGGATATAACTGGGAAGAGTGTGAGAAGTTTTTGCAGCATGGCGGTAAGGTTGCCGTTGTGTTTTATAGCGAGAATGAAACGCTGCCAAAGCAGTTTAGGGGTTACAATGTGGTGGACGCAAACGGCTACGATATGCGCTACCTTGACCCAAAGGGTTCTATCATGGGGTTGCACTACCATAAGACTGCAAACGACTACAAAAGCGGAAAGTTTGTGAAACCAAACACTCCCTTTGTGATTGACCTCGATAGCGAAATAGATGTAGTTTGGGGATTTTAACATTTCCCCACTACATTTTTCCACAAAAAAATTTGGTAGATTCAATTTTTTTTCGTACCTTTGCATCGTAAAACAAAAAGAGATTAAGAATATGAAGATTAAAAACATTACTTGGGAAACCGATGGTGAGGAAGTTGACCTCCCAACAGAAGTTGATTTGCCAAATGGCATAGAGCCAGATGATGATGATGCTATCAATAACTATCTTTCAGATACCTATGGTTGGTTGGTGATTGATTGGTATGTAGAATAATAACAATTAAAATTAAGGAGATAAAGATTATGAGTAGAATTAAAATGCA
>DEKL01000085.1 GCA_002353835.1 Alphaproteobacteria bacterium UBA2723 | reverse complement strand
CGGCTTTGCTGACCACTTAAATATTGGTAGCGGTGCTCAGGTGGGTGCGCAGTCCGGTGTTATGAGAGATATTGAACCGGGAGCAATTGTTATGGGAACGCCTACTGTTCCGTTTAAAGATTTTATGCGCCAAGTTGCTTTTTTACAGAAAAATAGCAAAAAATAATTAAGGAGATAATTTATGTCTGAAAATATTAAAGTATATCCTATTGAAGAAATTATGAAGATGTTGCCGCACCGCTATCCCTTTTTGTTGGTTGACAGATTGGAAGTTGAAGTTCCGGGCGAAAAAGGTGTCGGTATTAAAAATGTTACGATGAACGAAGAATTTTTCCAGGGACATTTTCCTAATAATCCGGTTATGCCCGGTGTTCTGCAAATTGAAGCAATGGCACAAACAGCAGGTGCCGTTGTTGTCTCTCAAAATGCAAACTATGCCGAAAGTAAACGCAATGTATTGTTTATGGGAATAGATAGCGTTAAATTCAGAAAACAAGTTAAACCAGGCGATCAACTCAGAATGCATGTTGAAAAAATTAAGGCACGACGCAATATTTTTGTTTTCAAGGGTACTGCTATGGTTGACGACCATGTTGTTTCTGAGGCAGAATTTACGGCTATGATTATAGATTAAAACAAAACGCCATATTTTAAAGTTGAAAAAATTAGAGATAGGTTTTATCTTATCTCTAATTTTTTGAGGTATACACAATGTTTGATGCTTATAAAGTCAGGGACGATTTTCCGAATTTGAGCCGGATGATAGAGGGTAAGCGGAATACTTATCTTGATACAGCCGCATCTGCGCAAAAACCTTTATCTGTATTAGAGCGAATCCGTGAAGCATACTTGGAAGAATATGCCAATGTACACCGCGGGAGTTATTGGCTCTCAGAAAAGGCTACGGAAAGTTATGAAAATGCCCGTAAAATTGTTACCAAATTTCTTAATGCAAAAAGTGACAAAGAGATTGTTTTTACAAGAAACGCAACGGAATCTATAAATCTCGTTGCAGCAACTTATGGTGCTCAAAATCTAAGACCAGGGGATGAAGTTTTGCTTTCTGTTGCAGAACACCATGCCAATTTGGTTACATGGCAACAGTGGTGCCAAAAAACCGGCGCAAAAATAAAGTATTTTGATTTGGCAGAAAACGGTGCTTTTAATTTAGAAAAATTCACAAATGCTTTGAATGAAAAAACTAAAATTGTTTCCGTAACAGCGATGTCTAACGTTTTAGGAACAATTTTTCCGATAAAAAAGATATGTGAAGAAGCGCATAAGATTGGTGCGGTCGTACTTGTTGATGCTTGCCAGTACGCTGTTCATAAAAAAATTGATGTTCGTGATTTTGATTGCGATTTTCTTGCTTTTTCCGGACATAAAGTTTACGGGCCGACCGGTATCGGTGTGTTATACGGTAAATATGATTTATTGCAAAGTATGCCTCCATATCAATTTGGTGGCGACATGATTGAAAATGTCAGTTATGAAAAAACAACTTTCGCTCAACCGCCTGCGCGTTTTGAAGCAGGAACACCTGCTATTGTGCAAGCTGTCGGTTTAGGTGCCGCATTACAATATGTTATGCAGTTTGATTTTTCTGAAATAGAGGTTTATGAGAAAGAGTTAACTAAATATGCAACAGAACAAATGCTTAATGTGCCGGAGTTAAAAATTTTAGGTACGGCTGAAGAAAAGGGTGGCGTTTTCTCTTTTGCCTTAGGCAACATTCATCCGCAAGACTTAGCTTTTGTTTTAGGAAAAGAAGGAGTAGCTATCAGAACGGGTCATTTTTGCGCAGAACCGATTGTTAACAAACTTGGCTATCATTCTTTGGCGAGAGCATCTTTAGGTATTTACTCCGTTAAGGAGGATATTGATATCTTTATTAAAGCGCTTTATAAAGCAAAAGAATTTTTTAAGTAATCGACCATGACAGAAGATAACACAAAACCTTTAACAATAGAAGATGAAAACGAATTGCAGCTATTATCTGCAATGAGTGTTGATGATACCGAAGAGCTTCCGGTTTATAAAGCTTATGCTGGTGAAACGCTTAAATCCGGCGTAAAAAATGCTGAAATGAGTAATATTGTTGAGGCACTTAAAACAATTTATGATCCGGAAATACCTATCAATATTTATGACCTCGGGTTAATCTATAAGATAAATCAAGAACCTTCCGGTGATATTCATATTGATATGTCTTTAACAGCGCCGGGATGCCCGGTTGCCGGTGTTCTACCACAACAAGTTGCTGATGCGGTTGCTATGGTTTCCGGTATCGGTAAAGTTGAAGTTGAGGTTGTGTGGGAACCGGCTTGGTCTTTAGAACGTTTAAGTGAAGAAGCAAGGATGATGTTGGAGTTGCTGTGATGAGTATTGATGAACTGATTGATAATTTTTCATTTTTAGACTCTTGGGAAGACCGGTATAAGTATCTTATTGAGTTGGGTTCACAATTACCACATATCAGTGATGAATTAAAAACGGAAGAGTGGAAGGTACCCGGTTGCCAATCTCAGGTTTGGATTATTCCGCATTATGAAAAAGCTCATATTTATTTTGAAGGTGATAGTGACGCCATTATCGTTCGTGGGATTATTGCAGTTGTTTTAGAAATCTTCAAAGATAAACCTGCACAAGAAATTTTAGATATTGATGTTGAAGAAATTTTTGATAAAATGGGTTTGAGAGAGCATATTACTCCAAACCGACGCAGCGGAATGCTCTCTATGGTTGATAAGATTAAATACTATTCCGCAAAGTCGCTTGGAAAGTAACAGTATGAATATTTATGAATATCAGGCAAAAAAGATTTTTAAGAATTTCGGTATTTCCATTCCTGCTGGGATGATTGCTTATACCCCGATGGAAGCAAAAGCGGCTGCCTTGAAAGTATCTCCGGACGGTCCATGGATTATTAAAGCACAAATACAGGCCGGTGCTCGCCGTAACGGAAAATTTTTAGATAAACGCGCCGGAAAACAAGGGGGCATTCGTTTAGTAAGAAATATTGATGATGTTGCTAAAAATGCGGATGAAATGTTAGAAAACACATTGGTAACAAGGCAAACTGATGCAAAAGGTCGTCTTGTCAGCCGCGTTTATATTGAGGAATATGTCAAAGCTACAAAAAAATTCTATCTGGGTATTGTGTCGGACAGAATTTCTGCTTCCGCTATGTTGTTGATTATGCCTCTTGAAGAAAATGATGATGAGGATATTTTAGATAAGTCCATAGAAAACACCGAAAATGTTTTAAAAATAAATTTAGGTCTCCATAAAACTATTACAAATGCCGTTTTACAAAAGGCTATTGATTTTATGAAATATGCCGGTGATGTAGCTTCATTAAAATCATTTTTTAATAAGGCATTAAAAATTTTTTATGCCAATGATGCAACAATGTTAGAAATAAATCCTGTCGGCATTCAAAAAAACGGACGTATTTGGGCTCTTGATGCTAAAATTATGTTTGATGATAATGCATTATATCGCCATAATGACATTTTGAAGTTAAGTGATGAAGTCGGTATTGATGAACGCGAATCCACCGCCTCTAAATACGGTTTTCAGTATAAGGAGTTGGATAATGGTATCGGTATTATTACTAACGGTAGCGGTTTAGCGCTTAATATTATCAATGAAGCACAAAAACAAAATTTGGAAACTGCATGTTTCTTAAATCTTAAAGGTGGTGTTGACAGAGATAAAATTGCCGCAAGTATCAGGTTAATTATGACGAATCCTACGGTTGACGGCATTTTCATCAATATCTTGGGTGGTTTTTCCCGTTGTAATTTGATTGCTGACGGCATTATTGCTGTCGCTAATGATTTGGGATTAAATATTCCGCTTGTTGCACGTTTTGAAGGAACCAACAAGGAAGAAGCCATAAATATTTTGCAATCATCCGGTTTACCGCTGAAAATCGCACCGGATACTTATACCGGCTTAACCATGCTCAAAGAAGCGATTGAGGAGGACTTGTAATGGCTGTTTTGGTTGATAAAAACACAAAAATTATGGTTCAAGGTATTACCGGTACACAAGCTTCTTTTCATATTCAACGTGCGATTAAATATGGAACTAATATTGTTGCCGGTGTTGTCCCGAATAAAAAAGAAGATACTCACTTGGGTGTGCCTGTTTTTAATACCGTGAAAGAAGCTAAAGAAAAAACTAAAGCAACGGCTTCTCTTATTTTTGTGCCGGCAAAATCAGCTAAAGCCGCAATTTTAGAAGCGATTGATGCCAAATTGGATTTGATTGTTGTTATTACTTCGGGTATTCCTGTCAGCGACATGATGGAAATTCGTCATGAATTAACAAAAACGAAAACCATCTTAATCGGGCCAAATACACCGGGAATTATCACACCTGATGAATCGTATATGGGAATTTTTCCGGATAATATCCACAAATCAGGCAATATCGGAATTATTTCACGCTCTTCAACTTTAACTTATGAAGTCGTTTTAGAACTTAACAAAGCAGGCTTTGGAGAATCTACTGTTGTCGGTTTAGGTGATGACTTTATTATCGGAACCGGTTTTATAGATATTATCAAAAAATTTAATGCCGATAAAAATACGAAGGCGATTGTTTTGGTCGGTGGTATCGGAGGAAATTATGAGTTAGAAACAGCTCATGTCTATGCTGAAATGACTAAAGAAAAACCGGTTATCGCTCTGATGATAGAAGATCCGACTTCTCTTTCCATCAATTTTGGTTTAGCGCCGGATATTCTTTGCCGAGGTATTACTACCCCGCAAGAAAAAAAGAAGCTTTTAGAATCTTCCGGGATGATTGTTGTTGATAATCTTTCTGACTTAACAAAATGTCTTTCTCAATTATAAACTGTCTTAAAAATTTAGTTGATTTTATTTTGCCGTTAAGGTGTCTGTCTTGCGGCAAGATTATTCATGAGAAAGACAGTTTATGTTCAGAGTGTTTTGATAATATTTCTTTTATTATTAAGCCCTATTGCCAACGTTGCGGTAAACCTCTTATCGGACATAAAGATGATATTTTGGGGCTTTCCTGCGTTGCTTGCTTAAATAAGAAAGACCCCTACCGCCTTTGCCGTTCTGCAATAGAGTATGATGAGTATTCCAAAAGAATTATCTTGGACTTTAAATTTGCTGACCGTGTTGAGAATATACCATTGCTTGTTCGTTGGCTTGATTTTGCCGGAAAGGATATTTTAGACGCCGGTATTGACTTGATTATACCGGTCCCCATACATTTTCTTCGTTTAATTAAGCGAAAATACAACCAATCCGCTCTCTTAGCTATGGAATTATCTAAATTATGGTCTATCCCTGTGGCGCCAAACGTGTTGAAAAAAAGAAAATACACAAAACCGCAGTCTTTGTGTGATAGCACTAAAAGAAAGACCAACGTAAAAAATACTTTTAAGATAACTAATCCGCTAAAAATTAAAGGAAAACGAATCGTCTTAATTGATGATGTTTACACAACGGGAACTACCGCAAAAGAATGTACAAAGATACTATTAAAAGCAGGTGCTAAATCTGTTGATATTTTGACCGTGGCACGTGTTTGCTCTCATTAAATTATTTCGCAAGCGAAAGCAACTTGGTATATTTTTGTAATATGCATTCGGCAATCCCGGAAAGTTCCTTAGCTTGTGTCTTATCAAAATAGCGACCTTCCACAAGCATATCTGCCGTTAACTCAAAAACCTCACCGCTGTAATCTTTGATACAGTGTTTAGCGCTTTTAGATGTTATTATACTCTGGCGCAGCAATTCCGTTGTTTCATCTATTGTTTTATTTGCCATCTTATCTTCCTTTATTTCTTAATATCTGTGGAAAGCCATTTTCCGCTTGTTTCATTGTAATTGGCATCAACATCATATAATTTAACATTCAAGTTTAAGTCCTTTGCGGTTAACTTACCCATCGCCTGCAATAATGTTAAGCCGGATACGTAATAATCATGACGGGTTGTCACTTCTTCCACTTCAGAATTTAATAAGAATTGGTACTGGTTTAACACATCCAAAACCGTTCTGTTACCGAGAGCCTCTTCTTCACGTACACCTTCCAATGCGACTTGATAAGCTTTAACTTGTGCCTTTGCAGAATTTATTCTGGCCTTATTCGCGCTTAAATATTCCCAAGCACTGGTGATATCTGCCCGCAAGGCATCTTCCGTATTAAGCAGGTTTTCTTGTGCTTGCCAATGATAATATTTACTTTGGCGAATCTTAGCACGACTGGTGCCGGCATTGTAAATCGGTACACTGAAATTAACTCCTAATTCAACTTCATTATTTGTCGGGTTCTTTTCCAACATATAGTTCTGCGTTTTTATACGTCCGGCCTGCGCGTACGCATCTATGGAAGGAAGCAGATCGCCTTTACTGGTGCTGACATCATGCTTTTTAGCATTTAAGGTTTGACGGGCTGTTTCTAAGGCATAGCTGTGCTTTCTGGCATAATCTAAAGCCGCATCTAAACTTTGAGGAAACATTTTTTCTATTTCTTTCGGAATACTCACGCCCTGTGGGTTGGTACCGATTATTTGTTTATAAACAGCTTTTGATGCCTCTAAATTGCCTTCTGCGGCTATTCTTTGCGATTGAGCCGAGGCATAACTTGCTTCTGCTTGCGATACGTCAGTGGTGGTAACCTCGCCAACCTTAAAGCGCTCTCTGGTTTCATCAAGTTCTTTTCTTAATAAGTTTTCGTTATTCTTTTGTAATTTAACAATTGCTTCGTCTTGCAATACATCCAAATATGCAACAGAGGCTTCCAATAAAACAGCTTGTTCCGTCGCCATTAAAGAAGCTCTGGAGGCTTTTGCGTAGCTTTTTGCTGATTTAACGGAATTTAGCGTTTTGAAACCGCTGAAAATCGGTTGAGAAACGGTGGCTGCCAATGTTCTGTTGTAGCCGTATGTCGGTTTGTATGGTGAGGGCGCATTAGAATTATTTTTGGTGTCAGTATAGCCGCCGTTAACTTTTAATGTCGGTCTGTAACCGGATTTTGCTAATGCGACATTTTCATCCACCGCTTGTTTACCGGCACGAGCCGCCTTTAGCGCCGGATTATATTCATAAGCTTTTGCCAATGCAGCTTCCAAAGTATCCGCATTTGCTGTGTGAACAGCCATTATTGCGCATAATACTCCCATAACAACTTGTTTTTTCATATTATATTCCCTCTGTTTCTTTTCATATTACAATATTTATACAACACTTGTTAAAAAAATGCCAAACATTATTTTTATTTTGTAAAAAGTATCTTATATTATGGTTGAAAAATCAAAATATTTCACTATAGTCACTGTGAATATTAGCGTATGTTTAAATCTGGGAGATTGTGTTTTGAAAAAACAGAAATTAGAAATTAGTGATGAGATGAAAAAAGCTCGGCTTAAACTTTCTATTGAGCATTATATTAAATATTTTATCGGAAAACGTACTTGTGAACTGACAAGAGAAGAAGCCTTGTATGTTATATCACTTGCCGTACGTGAATTTGCCATGGATGAGCTTTACGCTACCATGGCCCGTTATAATAAGAAAAAATCTACAAAGCGTGTATATTATCTATCCATTGAATACCTCATCGGTCGGTCTTTGGAAAACAATCTACACAACCTTGGTCTTTATGATATTCTTAAAGATATTAAGTTTGATGATTTTCCGGATTTTTCATTGGAAGAGCTTTTTGATACAGAATATGACCCTGCCCTCGGTAACGGCGGTTTAGGTCG
>DEKL01000134.1 GCA_002353835.1 Alphaproteobacteria bacterium UBA2723 | reverse complement strand
ACTTCTGAGAAGATGGTCGGAGCCCCGAACTTACGGCCGTCTGACGCTGTGATTTGGGTAGAGGATGCATAAGCACTATTATACGACACAGCCGTTTTTTAAAGTAAAATCAAACGCTTATCCGTTTTAAACTCCCAATCCCGGATTCCCTCCCGATTCCCTTATGTTTCTTAAACTATCACAACATATTTAAGATTATATAAATCAAAAGGGAGCCAATTTGCCCCCTTTTGATTTTTCCGCGCTTTTTAGTTACCACAACGGAACACATATTTTCGTATGTGCGAGTTATAAGGGAATAGAAATGAGTACCCTCAAGCCTCCTAACTCACTATCTGATAATTCAATTTTGCCACCGTGTGATGTAATAATGTCACGTGCAATAGATAACCCCAAACCGACACCACCGGTTTCCGAATTGCGGGATTCATCTAATCTGTAAAATGCTTTAAAGACATCTTCTCGCTTCTCAGGAGGGATGCCCGGCCCGTCATCATCAACGGTTATTTCAAGCTTTTTATTATTGCTCTCCAAAGCAACGGCAATAACCTTACCATAATTAAAGGCGTTGGATATAATATTGGTAATGGCACGCTTGAGCGCTTGCTCACGTCCTTGGATAGCGCTTACTTGATCGTTGGTTGAATAACGAATCATGGCTTTACCATTACGAAACTTATTGATAATACTCAAAATAAGCTCATTCATATCGACAAAGGTGTTTTTCTCGCCACCCTCACCGGAGACAAATGCTAAGTAACCATCCAACATTTTTTCCATCTCACCGATATCATCAATAAATTCTTTATTTTCAGTTGATTCCGGTAACATAGCCAGTTGCAATTTCATTCTTGTCAACGGGGTGCGTAGGTCATGTGAAACACCGGCTAACATCTGCGTTCTTTCAGAAATCTGTTTTAAGATACGCTCTTTCATCTTGATAAAAGCAATACCGGCTTTACGTACTTCTGAAGAACCATAAGGCTTAAACGGAGTGTTAATACCTTTACCGAAATCTTCCGCAACCTGTGCCAATGTTGCAATAGAACGAACTTGAATACGTAGGAACAATGTTGCCACCAGGAACAGCAACAATGACGTTCCGACCATCCATGCGACGAAGCCAAATAATGAGGAACTGAAAATATTTTTGGTAGAGGTCTTAAAGCGGTATAAACCTTTTCCTGTTTCTACCAATATTGTAATATCTTCATGACTATCATTTAAATATACATTTGTAACCGTTTGCGGAAATTTGCGGTGTAATGACTTTTCAAGCAAACCTGTTACGAGTTTATATTCTTCCCCGTAATGAGTACTTGATTTAACAGATAATTTCTCTTTTTCATCTGTTATTAAATCAAATTTGATATTGTAATTCTTACTATACAATGCTTGTATTTTTTCCAAATCTTGCGGGTTATTTGCGGTTAGCTCAATTGCTGTTGCCACGTTGCTTGCCAAATTATTGGAGAGCCTGCGACCAACTTTTTCCCAGTTGCCGTCCCAAAACGCAATAACCGAAACAACTTGCACCAAAATCAATGGAATAAAAATCAGCAACATTGTGCGGAAAAATAACGTATTGGGCATTATTTTGAGCTTCAAATACTGCAACACTTTATTTAATTTATCTGGAAACTTAACGTGCATTTTATTCTCCTTTATTCAGATATTAACATATACCCTTTACCGCGTATTGTCTGTAAATAGCGCGGGTTTTTGGTATCTGTTTCAATTTTTTTTCTTAGTCTTGTAATTTGTACATCAACGGTACGCAAACTTTCCGAGCTTCCCAAAACCTCTGCCAATTCTTCCCGACTATGAACTTCTCCCGGGGTCTTCCCTAAGAGATTTAACAGGACGCGTTCCACCGGCGTGATGTGTATAACATTTCCTTTACTATCAATCAGCTCACCGCGACTTAAATCATAACAAATATCATGAAATATCAGTCTATTTGCTTGCTCTTTAACTTCAAAGGCTCTCTTTAAGATATTATTTATCCTTAAAACAAGCTCTTTAGGTTCAAAAGGCTTGGCAACATAATCATCTGCCCCAATTTCCAGCCCGTTAACTCTGTCTGAAACATCACCCATTGCCGTTAGTAAAATAACCGGAACATTGTTCTTTTCGGCACGCAAACCTCTTAAAAATTCCGTACCGCTGATTTTGGGCATCATAATATCAACAATGAGCAAATCAAAGGTATATAGACTTAAGAAATCTTTGGCGCGCTCAGCATTTTCAGCCGCCGAAACGAGAAATCCTTGTTCTCTTAAATAACGCTGCAGAAGGCTTCTTAAACGGGTATCATCATCAACCACCAAAAGATGTTTTTTATCTTCTGCCATGTCTAAATACCTTTATTTCTTTGCTTTAGCAGGAGCTTTTTTTATAGGCTTTTTCTTCGGTGCTGAAGCAGGCTTCTTTGCCACCGGCTGACTTTTTACCTCTTCGGTCACTTTAGGGGCCGATTTAGATTTATTTTCATTTTTGATATAGTTTAAGCTTTGTTCAAAATACTGATAGCCGGTAATAAAGGTTAAAATACCTGCAACCCATAATAAAATTTCTCCTAAGCCGCCCCAAATGAACCAGCCTTTGAAGAACAGCATAGATAACGCTGTCATCTGGAAACCGGTCTTCCACTTTGCCAAACGAGTAACCGGAAGTCCGACATTTACTTCTCTTAAAAATTCACGTAAACCGGATACGAGCAACTCTCTGCACAAAATAACAAATACCGGAATATAACTGATTTTTGAAATTATCGGTGTTGCGGTCCCGTCAATATTTACTTCTTTAACCAAAAAGACAACCAAAGCCGTTGCAACCAAAAGTTTGTCGGCAATCGGATCAAACAACCGACCGAAAGCTGAAACTTCGTTGCGCGCACGCGCTAACTTGCCGTCATAATAGTCCGTAATAGAGGCGGCAATAAACAAGATACCGGCCAGATAGTTAAAAAAGCGACATTTTACATAAACAGACAAAAAGATTAACGGTATTACCGCAATTCTTGAAAGAGTAAGTAAATTTGGCAAATTATACACGACACGTTCCTTTCCAATAATTTCAGACACATTTTGCCTTAATGATAATATTTTTTTTTATTTATGGAAGAAATTATAAATGTTTTCAGCCGTTTTTTTACTTATTCCGGAAATTTTTATGATATCTTCAACGGAGGCATCTTTAATAGCGGCCACCGAACCGAAATAATTAAGCAAATCTCTTTTGCGACGTGAACCTATACCTTCTATCTCATCTAAATCAGATTTTGTCATTGATTTTGCTCTTTTTTTACGGTGTGTTCCGATGGCAAATCTGTGAGCCTCATCACGCAGTTTTTGTAAATAAAATGCAATAGCTGAACGATATGGTAAAGCGAAACTTTCTTTGCCAACTTGATGATAAAACTCCTTACCGGCATTTCTATCAACCCCCTTTGAAATAGCGATAATGCGGATGGAACTTAAATCATAATCTTTCAAACTCTCATGAACAGCGTGCAACTGCCCTAAGCCGCCGTCAAGCAAGATAACATCGGGTTTATTTTCCGGGCTCATACGTTCAAAGCGCCGCTTTAAGACCTCTTTCATCATAGCAAAATCATCATTCGTAATCTCTTGATTTTTAATGTTGAATGTCCGGTATGATTTTTTATCAAACCCTTCCGGCGTGGCTACCACCATCGCACCGACAGCGTATGTTCCCTGGTTGTGCGAGTTATCATAAATTTCTATTCTCTGCGGTAAACAAGGCAAATCAAAATAGCGCTGCATTTCTTCCAAATTTTGATGAATACTTTTATTTTCCGCCAATCGTCTTTCTATGGCCGCCTCGGCGTTTTTCTGCACATTTTCAACCAATTTGTATTTGTTACCTTTGCTAAATGTCATAATTTTAGTGTTAAGTGCGCTCTCCAGCAATTCATTATTTTCTAACGGTTCGGAAACAAAAATTTCTTTAGGCGGTATATGGTTGGCATAAAAACCGCTTAAAAATTCATCTAAAATTTCCGCCGACGTCGCTTCTTCCGTCTGTCTGATAAAATACGGAATATTTCCGCAATTTTGCCCGCCACGCACAAAGAATATTTCTATGCAAAACCAGCCATCCTTAAAGGCTATTCCTATAATATCAACAGATTTCAGTCCGGCATATTCCAGATTTGCATGGGCTTGAATACCGGTTAAGGCCTTAATCCTTTCGCGTAAAACAATGGCTTGCTCAAAGTTTTCATTATTACTGGCATCTTGCATCTGACGCGATAATTTTTCTTGCATATCAATATTCTTACCATCTAAGAAATCTATAACATCTTTAACCAAGAGCATATAATTTTCTTTGCTGATTTTGCCGACACATGGCGCTGAACAGCGTTTTATTTGATATAATAAGCAAGGCCTTTCCCTATTATTAAAAACATTATCACGACAACTTCTGAGTTGAAAAACTTTTTGAATTGTATCAATAACTTCGTTAACGGCAGTAGCACTCGCATATGGTCCGAAGTAGCGACAATTATTATTTCTTACTCCGCGAAACTTTCTTAATGCCGGAAAATCTTCCTGTAAATTAAGCATTAAATACGGGTATGATTTATCATCTTTCAGCAGAATATTGTATTTCGGGTGTAACTTTTTGATAAGTTCATTTTCAACAATCAGCGCCCGATTTTCATTTTCAACAATAATAAACTCCATTTTACGAATTTCTGCGACCATACGTTGTAATCTTATTGTCAGCTGGTCAATTCGCGTATAAGCAACAATTCTTTTTTTTATGTTTTTAGCCTTGCCGACATAAAGAACATCATCATTTTCTCCCAGCATACGGTAAACGCCGGGAGCTTCTGGCGCGATTTTAACGTTTTGTTTGAGGATACTCAGACCTAATTTAAGGTTAAACATTTTTAATCCATATATCTCCATTCTTTACCGTTATAAACACATCCATGATGCTGGTATTGCGGCTTTAAGATAAGGATGTTCCCCGCACCGCTCGGCTGATAATATTTATTTATCAACTCCTCGCTAATCTTGTGTGATAAAACTTTTTGTCCGCGTTGTTCCAAATATGTATCCCAAAAATTACCCCCGGAAATAAGTTTAGGCAATTTTTGGCGGATTATCTCATCAAAATCATCTCGTTTGGCAATTCCGACTTTTTCTCCCAACACATCTATTTGTCCGAGAAGTGTGGCGTAGTATCCGGCATCTTTAGCTTTTAAATTGTAGGTCGTAAAATAGCCGTTAAGCGCATAGTCACAGGGTGTTAAAACCGTAAAGGCGTATTCGTGTCCCCCCATAATCTCATATTTTACGATATTTCTTTTGTACGTTAACTGGTAACTGTAAAAACCCATAAATAATAAATAAACAACCCCGATAGCTGAAACA
The DNA here is from genome assembly GCA_002353835.1 of Alphaproteobacteria bacterium UBA2723. Classification (GTDB taxonomy): domain Bacteria; phylum Pseudomonadota; class Alphaproteobacteria; order RF32; family CAG-239; genus CAG-267. The sequence continues at coordinate 2,697 of DEKL01000134.1, read as the reverse complement.
AAAACATTTTTATTTATATTTTGGGTTAAGAACAGGGTAATTACCAATATTCCGACAACAAGCATTACCTTTGTATCCAAATAACTCAGCTTAAGTTCATAAGCGGCAATGCATAAAACAAAAATTATATCAGCCCAAACAATGAGCTTTTTATATTTTAGCGGTTTGTTCAGGAACATAACGGTTAACATGATAGCCAACATTAAAAGGAAAATAACATAATGCAAAAAGGCGGAAAAATAAAATGCTCGGATAATCAATTCCAACAAAAACATCCAGCTGAACATTTTTTCTACGCCATTACCCTTAAATAAGAAATATATCATAGCAATACCGGCAATCGGCACGAAGAAATAAAAATCAATATATTCTCTCGGTGGCAAAATAATTCTGTTTTCTTCAAAAACTTCCGGTATATGTGTGTTAAATTCAAAATTAGAGAGCCAATAAACTTTAAGTGCATCATTATAATATAGATAGCCGATAAAGCCGAGCAAAAGAGCAAGTGGAACGACAGATGCTTTAATAAAGTCCATAATTTTCATTTTACCGCAATATAGCCAATAAATAACAGCAATACCGGGAATAACCATATGCATCAATACTTTTTGTGTGAACATAAAGCTGATGAAGAAACTCAAAAAACTGATGGCAAGTGCGCGACATTTGGGTTCTTTTATATATAGCAAAAGGTAAAACAACCCCATATAAAAGAAAATAAACATAAAAGTATCCGGTCTGTAATCTGTTGACCAAAGTAAAGAATACGCAGAAACAATACTTGCGGCTAAAAATAATGCTGCGGTTTTGTTCTTTTCGTACAACAAAAATATCTTACCATGGTAGTAAGCTATGGCATAAAGTCCGAGCATACTGATAACATTAAATATTGCAAAAATATTGATATTATCAATCAGATAGGCGACTAATGGGGCGGAAAGATACCATGTTAGCGGATTATGGTGCTGGAAAAAGTCGCGATACGGAAAATACCCCATCCACACCATCCAAGAGGTATGTAAGTGTTCCACATTATCCCCATTTGCTTTCAGCACAAACCCGTAGATATAACCGCTTACGAAAATCATAAGCACCATATAAAGCCACAAAAATCTCTGCAACCATTTAGTCTGCATAATACCAGTCTCCTCGTTTTTCATCATAACGACAATCCTTCTTTTGATATTCATACTTTAGAATATAAAATCCGTCAAATGGTGTCGGCAAATAATATTTATCAATAATCTCCGGTGAAATTTTTTGAATTAACACATTTTGACCGCGATTTTGATGGTAACTGCTCCAATATTCTTTTCCGTAAATAAGTTTAGGTTTATATTGTAAAACAAGCGCATTTAAATCCGGATGTTTTCCGTTTCCGCTTTCTTCTCCCGCCATATCCACATGTCCCAAAATTCCCCAATAGTAATGCGGGTCTTTATTGGCAATAGACTGATTTCCGAGATAGCTGTTTATAACGTAATCACAATGAGTAATTGTATTAGAAAGGTAGCGCGCAAAACGGCGATCCTGCCCGCGTGCCGACAAATAGCTGCTTGGAGAAATACCAAGATAATAGATTGCAACCACCAAATATATAAAAATCAAAGTAATATTTTTCTGTATCAGTTTATCAATCAGAACACTGTTCAAGCAACAGATATAAATCATCAACGGCAATAAATAATACGGTGCAATAGAAAAATAAAAACATCTCTGAGCCAATTCGGATATAAATAAAATTGCTAAAATTTTATAAAAAATCTGCCCGTTTTTAAAGAGCCACAAAATGCTGCATATTGCAAAGATACAGGAAAGAATTAGACACTCATGGTCCATAACGGCAACTTTATTAAAGCCGTAATATTTCTGCATAACCATATTAAAGACATAGTTAGATTTCCAATAGATGTCTAACATATCCGCTTTATAGAGTATGACAGCTCCGAGAATTGTGCAGAGCACCGGCAAAAGCAGGGCATAAAAAATATGGCTTAAAGGTGTCTTTTGTTTATAACACATATATAAAAACACAATACCCAAAACAATGGTCACCGATAAGATTTTCTGTGTAAATAAAAAGGCAATAAAAAATAAGTTAAAAGCAAAACAAAGGGTATATAATTGTCTTTTATCCCAATAGGTCAGCAGAAAATAAAGCCCGAGAGCATAAAATAATGCCATAAACGTATCAGGATTATAATTAAAGCAAAAAATATAGTAGTATGGCGGGCATAAAATCAGCAAAGAACACAGCGAAGCCAAGGGAGAGGCAAAAAAACTATTGCATATTTTATAGACGACAAAAAATGTCAGCACACCGGTTATAATGCCGATAGCATGTGCAATATCAAGCATTATCAAAACATTAGGCACACTCTTTATAAATGGGGCAAACATATACCATAACAGCGGATTATGGTGTTGAAAAAAGTCGCGATAAGGCACTTTACCCGTGGCAACAAGCCATGTTGCATGAATGTGCTCTACATTATCGCCGTTTCCGGTTTCCGTAAACCAAATTGTCCACGCCATAAAACTTAATCCGGCAAGAAGCAACCCCCAAGCCAGTACATTTGCTATATTATGAAAAAGACGATTATATTTCTCTGTAAATACCATATTCCCATCCGCTTTATGATATACACTAAACGCAGAAACAAAATAAGTCCACTTTTAATTTTTTTTATAAATGTA
>DEKL01000120.1 GCA_002353835.1 Alphaproteobacteria bacterium UBA2723 | reverse complement strand
CGTCAAAGGGGAAATGACGATATAGCAAAATAAAAACCGCCCGAGGGGCGGTTCGTTGCTAGTGTAATGCAAAGTAGAGCAGGGGACGGGCATCAGCCTTTTCGTTATCCGGCGCAGTGTGACAGTAGTTATTGGGGAATGACCTTTCCATATCCACAATGTAGTGCCACTTTTTTTCTTTTTTATACCAGTCATCTTCGTATTTGTTGATTGAGTCTGTCCAGTAAAAAAAGCGCCATCTCGGTTTTTCTATTGCCCTTAGGGCGGCATTGATGACCTCTTTGTTTTGTAAAACGCTTTCCAAATCTTTTAAGGTTGCCTTGTGGGCTTGGCCTCTTTTGATGTACGCGCTCTCAAAGGAACTTATCTCACACATGGCGAAATTGTAGTTCGTGATGCGGTTGGTTTCATGAAAAGTATCGCCGATAATGTGGTCGTTATAAACCGCTAATACCATAGATTTCAACCTGCGATCGGGATAGTAGGTGAAAGATACGGTGTCATCATCATACCAGTACATGCCGGGCTTGATTTGCGCTAAAGCTTCCTTTTTTAAGGGAATCATCTGCTCTTTGTTCTTGCGGGCGACAAGATAGTTAAACAAGTCGTCTAATTTCAAATTATGCTGCTGCATAAATTGATTAACTAAATAATCCATCCGTTCCATATGCTTAAAAGTTTATAATAATATTTGCTTGCGGGTGATTATGATATATTTTTCTTTTAAATGCAAGGTTTTATTTAGGCTAAAGGCGGTCTTCATCCTCGTCTTCTTTACTGAAAATTTCAATGAGGGGCTTTTTATACATCCAGAGGTTGATGATACCCAAAATAATGCTGATAGAACCGAAAACGTATAAGATGTAATACCAGTTTAATTCGCCGACTTTCATTAAGGTTTCGCCGGCATATATTTTGATAAAGCCGATGGCAATCGCGGTGATGAGGAATGATATAATGTAGCCGGCGGTCCATATCCGGCGCTGGATATAGCTCGGCAAAAACAGTGCGGTGATGAGGTAAATGAATATTAAGGCAATAAATAAATAGGTTTCCATGGCTTTCTCCTTGTTTAGGAGATATAGTCATTTATGGTTTGTTTTCAATATGACAAGATAAGCAGAATTATTGCCCTTTCGTTGTAAAGGGGGCAGAGGGGGGGATTTTTTGGTAACAGAAAAAAAGGCAAAAAAATACCCTGCCGAATGAACGGCAGGGGCTAAGTTAATATTAGAAGATAAAACTGTACCCGAGGGCGGCGGACAAATCAAAGCCTGAAATGTTCTCGGCATTGCTGCTTTTGAACTCGTTAAATTTCATGGCCTGTCCGAAGTGACCTCCGGGACGGATGCTTAGGGTCAACGCCGAAAGCTTCTTTTTGCCAAACTTAAAACCGGTTTCCAATTCCAGTGCAGCCTTGCCACACAATTTCTTGGAAAAGTCAACATAGTTGTAGTTGTCATTAGAAGCCTTGTTTGATATCGGATATTCTCCGACACCGGCATAAAGCTTTGCACCCCAGAACCAGCTATTACACGGCTGGCAGACATTGAATCCGGCTGAAGCCATCAGTGAAGAACAGTTACCGCCTTCCGATGGTTTTTCAAAGACGTTTTCAACAGATAAGCCATAGCTCAAAATTGTGCTTTTGCTTACCTGCGATAAACGATTGAATTCAGCGGCAACGTATGCGCCGGAATTACCCGTAAACTGGAAGCCATATTTCAGCCCTGCCTGCAAGCGCTTGTCCTGCTTTAGAGGCTCGGGAGCACCGAATCGGTAACCGACACGTAAGCTTACCTGCCAGCAAGATGGGTCAAAGTCCTCGGCAACCACTTCCCAACCTCTGGAGAGGTTGTAGTTGCCGGTATTGGGCTTTATTGAAGTGATATACTGTCCGGAGATAATGGTATATGTATCTCTGGAAGCATTCAAACTTCCCCATGCCTGAACACCGACTTTCGGGCACCACACAGACTTGTTGACGATATTGTAATTTATATCGTTGCTCAAGAATGTATTGTACGGCGTTATACCGAAACCAACCAGCGCGTCCACGCCTATGCAAATGTCTTGACCGATTTGAACACCGACCTTGCCCATGACGTTAAGGTAAGAACCGATCTCGTGCTCGTAGGAGTATGAAACCAGCCCCCCCCATGACCATGCGAAGTAAACCGGTGTCGGCTTCCATTCGCCGTTGGCATCTGCACGTCCTAGCAAATAGGTGCGAGAGATGTCAATGCTTCCACCATATTTCTGGTTATTTTCGGTGTCATCACCATAGTCATCTTCTTTGACTTTAGAGGTAACGGCATCCGACAAACTGGCGATGTTTTTACCTAATGTACCACTTAATCTGATGGTATTATAGGCGCGCCATGAGGGCTTGGGTTTTCTCTGCGCGTAGGTCGGAACGAAGGTTGAATCTTTGGTTAATCTCAAACCGCTCAACAATGAGCCGAAGAAGTCCAGTCCTTCGACAACATCTTCGTCAACAAACTGTTTGGCGACAGCTTTATAGACGTCTTTTTCAGACTCCATCTTGCTGTTACCGGTCTGATCCTGAAATTCAGCATATTCGGGGCTGTATTCACGAACAAGCGTGTTGGCGATGATACTTGCGGTTGAGCTACCGGCGGCAGCTAAGCTTTTAGCCAGAGCGATTGAATCGTTTTCGGCTTCAGCTTCAACGCTGTCGGCATCTGCCTCTGCCTCCTGATTGTCAGCTTCGGCAAGCTCGGAATTGGCTTCTGATTGCGGCATCTCGGTTATGATGCTATCCGATTCAGCTTTCAGAGAGTCAGCCGTTGCAAATTGCATTGGCTCGGGTTCAACATTAGGGCTGTCAACAACAACGTTATCAGCCTTAATCTCATTGGTGGCGCTTTTATTATCACCATTGATTTTGAAGGTTACGGTGCCGTCAGGGGCAACCGATACTTCTTTTGGGGTGAGACCATTTTCACAAGATATTTCTACCTTTTGACCGTTAGCGGTCGTGATGGTCATTTTCTGCGCCTGTGCTGCTGACGTTGCTATCGCGAACATCAACATCATGAAAGCAATTTTCTTCATAAGGCTTTTTCGTTTTTGTTGTTTTCTTCTTCTTTTACCTCAATATTTAGGTGCTTTCTGTAGCCCTCGATGGTAGCTATTGTGTAAGGCACCTTTTTTGTGGTTAAGACAATGCCGTCAAAGGTTTTTAGGGTGTAAATGACATTTCCCTTTTCCCAGAAAACGGTCTCGTCCTTTTCCTCAATAGAGATGTCTATCTCTACCTTGAGGGGCGTGAAACACCCCAATTGGAGTTCCTTCCCCATGTAGGTGTAGGGTTCAAGGAAGCCTTTCACCACGATGGTTAGGACGTTTACGCTTTCACCATCTTCTTCGTCATCTTCATCTTCCAGATCTTCAGCGATATCATCCGCATTTGTCTGGAAGTTTAACTTCAGAGTGTTGTTATCCATATCTTCATCTGTGATACGGTAAACATTTTCACCGAGAATTTGAAGAGATTGGCTTCCTGTGAAGCTCATCTCAACCTGACCGATGATTTCCCAATCGGTCTTTTCTTTTTCGGCGACACACAACTGGTCAACTCCCATCACCTGGATGGTTGTGGCGTCTTTGATAAGGTAGCAGTAAGGATAAAACTCCTCAGTTTTTTTGTACGTAGAAGTGTCTTGTTCGCAAGAAGACACCAGACCGAGCAGACTCATGAGCCCCACGATCGCGATAAGTAACTGTTTCATACTTTATGAATTTAAATGTTTATAGATGCGGTTAAATTGACAAAATATGATACATAGAAGAAGTTCTCTATCAGCTTTATCTTCTTCTCAATAATAGATATCATAATTTTGTTACAGTGCCCATTATACACTTTTTTTGTGGAAAAGCAAGATAATTTTGTCATATTTTTGTAGAAAATTTAAAAATGGTATTAAACGGCTTGATTTTCTTCTTACTTTTCCGCCCCCTAAACGGAGCGTGACGGGGAAAGTAAAAGAGCGCCTTGCAATCATTTTTGCATGGCAAAAATGATTTTTAACCTATGCAAGGCGCTTTAACAGCCTGACGGCTGTCGCCT
>DEKL01000052.1 GCA_002353835.1 Alphaproteobacteria bacterium UBA2723 | reverse complement strand
AAGGGGGTGACAATAAATAAGCCATATCACATCACCCCCACCTTAATTATGCTCCCTTTTTTAATTCCTCTTTTTCGTCTTCCACAATTTTTATATGCAAATCATCAATTTGCTCTTGCGTAACGGTATTCGGTGCCTGCATCAATAAATCTTGCGCCTTACCGTTTAACGGAAAGAGAATAACATCACGGATAATCGGCTCATCTAAGAGTAACATAACCGTTCTGTCAACCCCCGGAGCACAACCGGCGTGCGGTGGTGCGCCATATTTGAAAGCGTTAATCATACCACCGAATTTATTATCAACCACGCTGTGGTCATAGCCTGCAAGCTCAAATGCCTTGTACATAATTTCCGGCTTGTGGTTACGTACCGCACCGGAAGCAAGCTCAACACCGTTGCACACCATATCATATTGGTAAGCCAAAATTTCAAACGGGTTTTTATTTAAGAGTGCATCCATACCGCCCTGTGGCATAGAAAACGGGTTATGAGAAAACTCAACGGCACCGGTTTCTTCATTTTCCTCATAAAACGGAAAATCAACAATCCAACAAATGCGGAAAGCATCCTTTTCAATCAAATCCAATTCCTCACCGAGTTTTGTGCGAACTTTACCGGCAAATTTATTGATAAGTTTCTTATTGCCCCCCATAAAGACAATGGCATCACCATCATTAACCCCGAAACTGCCTTTAAGTTCAGCCATTTTTTCTTCAGAGAAGAATTTTGCAATACCTTTAGCCCCGTTGGCAGATTGAGCAACGTATGCCATACCACCGAAACCTTCTTCCTTGGCAAAGCCGTCAAGCTTATCAAAGAAAGACCGAGGTTTTTCGCCACAGTTTGGCAAAACAATAGCACGCAGTTGCTCGCCATTTGCCGCCTTACCGTCATAAACTCCGAAACCGGAATTGTTAAAGAAAGAAGTTGCATCTTGAATAACGAGCGGGTTTCTCAAATCCGGCTTGTCTGAGCCGTATTTAAGCATGGCATCTCTAAAAGTGATATGCTTAAATGGTGCCTGGTCAACTTTTTTACCGTCAGCAAATTCATTAAAAATCGTTCCCATCGTCTTTTCCATAACCGCAAAAACATCTTCTTGCGTGGCAAAAGACATTTCCATATCAAGCTGATAAAATTCCCCCGGACTTCTGTCTGCACGTGGGTCTTCATCTCTGAAGCACGGTGCGATTTGAAAATATTTATCAAAACCGGAAACCATCAACAACTGTTTAAATTGTTGCGGAGATTGCGGTAAAGCGTAAAATTTACCCGGATTTAAACGAGACGGAACCAAAAAGTCACGCGCACCTTCCGGAGAAGAGGCGGTTAAAATCGGGGTTTGATACTCTAAGAAACCCTGTTCGTTCATCAATTCGCGCATTCTTTTAATAACTTTACAGCGCAAAATGATGTTGTTGTGAATTCTCTCCCGACGTAAGTCTAAGAAGCGGTATTTCAAGCGCATATCTTCCGGAGAATTATCTTCGCCGAAAACCTGTATCGGTAACACATCAGCCATAGAGTGTAAAGTAATGGCGCTGATTTTAACTTCAATATCGCCGGTCGGCATATTTTTATTAACGCTCTCACGCATAACCGCTGTACCATCAACTGTGATAACACTTTCAACGCGGATATCTTCCAGTTGCTTAAACAAATCGCTGGAGCTGTCAACCACACATTGTGTAATGCCGTAGTGGTCACGCAAATCCACAAAGCACAAGTTTCCCAAGTTACGTTTACGATGTATCCAGCCGGAGAGTTTAACTTTTTGACCGGCGTTGGCGGCACGAAGCTCGCCGCAAGTATGAGTTCTGTATTCTATCATAAGTACCCCTGAACATTTTTAATCAATGACGACATTCTTATCCCAAAATCTGGATAATGCAAGCTAAAATTAAAAAAATCTTAAAACTTTCCATATAAAATGCCAGAAAATAAAGGAAAGTAGAAAAAATGAATCTGATAAACAGCACAGAAGAGCTTGAAAAAGCCTGTAAAACCTTAAAGAAGCAAAAAGTAATCGCGATAGATTGTGAATTTATACGAGAAAAAACGTATTATCCCATACCATGTTTAATTCAGGTCGGTTACGAAGATAGCGCCTTTTTAATAGATCCGCTCGCCAAAGAAATGGATATGAGTGCGTTTTTCAAAATTCTGCAAACCAAGAAGATTTTAAAAGTTTTTCATTCCGGCAGACAAGATATAGAAATATTATATAAGCTTTCCGGCAAAGTTCCGGTTTCCGTGTTTGATACCCAAATAGCCGCGCAGGTTTGCGGTTTGGGAGAAGCCGTCAGTTATGAAAATTTGGTTCGTGTTTATTGCGGTGTTGAATTGGATAAATCCTGTCGTTTGACCAACTGGCAACTGCGTCCGTTGACCGAGGAACAGTTAAATTATGCCGCCGGTGATGTTACATATTTAATCACCTGTTATGAAAAAATTGCCACATACTTAAAAGAAAACAAGAGAGAAGATTGGATAGCTGAAGATTTAGCAGATTTGGTGGATATTTCTCATTATGAGATAAATCCCGAAGATGCCTGGCAGCGGATTCGCCATAATTCACACTCGCTTGCATTTATCAATGCCTTAAAAGTGTTGGCTTGTTGGCGTGAGAAAAGGGCTATGGCGCAAAATGTTTCGCGTCCGAATATTATCAAAGATGATTTGCTGTTAAACATTGCAACCGCTTTTCCCGAAACCGTAGAAGAGATGAAACAAGTGCGTGGTATGCGTTCGGATATTGCCCGTGGTAAATTAGCGGAAGAAATGCTTGCCGCCTTAAACAAATTAAGAGAAGAAGGGTTTGATAAGAAACTCGTTAAACAGGATAAAGAAAAAGACGTTTCTCTTCCGGCCGGTGCGCAGTCTTTGTATGAAATTCTTAAACTGTTGTTGAAGATAAAGAGTAACGAATATGGTATTGTTGCCCATTTAATCACATCTGAAAAAGAATTGCGTGAATACATCAAAAACCCGAAAGGCAAGCACAACATCTTAAAAGGTTGGCGATATGATGTTTTCGGAAAAACAGCCGAAGCATTTCGCCTCGGAAAAATAACTTTGTCTTATAATCCTCAGACACATCATATTGATTTTAAAGAGATATAATTTTTTGCGCATCAATTAAAGGTTTGACAAAATCACAAAGACCGCTATAATGCGCCTACAAAAATAAAGTTATGTCTCACTATAATTATCAGTTTTATGAAAAAAGAACTAAGTAAATTTGAAAAGTTACTTTTGCAAAAAGGTGATGTGGAACTTGTTGTCACTTATGCAAAGGAACATTACAATCAGATGAACTATATGTTCAGGCACTATGTTATCATGTTTTTAGAGCAGGCAACACGTGATGAAATCGCTGAAAATGTGCTAAAGAAATTGCAGGAAGAACAAGAAGTTCTATCCTCAAAAATCACGGAGTTTAACACGTCTAAGCGACTATCACAAATCTGCGAGCGGGAAAATATTAACACCGTTGGCGATTTAACGCTTTACAGCCGGTTAGACTTAGCTATGTTGCGTAGTTGCGGCAGAAAGACCATCAGGGAAGTGGAAGACCTCTTAGAAAGTTTAAACCTTTCCCTGCAACAACCCACCCCCCACACAGCTGATTCATGGTAAGAGAATTAAGTAAAACCGTCATCATTTAAGATGGCGGTTTTGCTTTTTAAAAAACACTTGCGAATTTAAGAAAAATAAATTAGCTTTATTTCAAGCATTATTCCTTAGAAAAGAGTAATGCTTAGGGCCTAGAAAACCCTTTGAAAATAGAACTCAGTCGTGCGCACACGACTTTAAAAAGTGCGCCGACGTCATACCTCAGAAGAGGGGTGGATGTCGGCGAATAAGGCTCTGCCCCAATAAGCCGAGCCGTTTTGACTTGTATACGGTTTTCTAGCATCCGCCCGCCTTTGATATCTCAAAGCGGGTTTTTGTTTTCAATTTTATAAGGATTAAAAATATGGAAAAGACAATGGAAAGTTTAGGAAGGTTTTTAGCGGGGCTATTTATTTTAGCTATAGGTTTACTAGGTGATATATCCATAGTTGTTAGACTGTTTTTAGCACTAATCGTGATTTTATTAATTTTAATAAAGCAGACTTT
>DEKL01000094.1:14890-17216 GCA_002353835.1 Alphaproteobacteria bacterium UBA2723 | reverse complement strand
TTCCCGTTCTTAAATCCAAAACGCCGACAAACGCCGTCACAAACATCAATGGCGCCCGATTATTGCAAAGAGAATTATTTGCTCTGCAAACTGCCTCTTTCAACGGGTATCCGGCCTCCAACATACTTTTAATCACGGTTTTGGCAGACATCATATAAAGCGCCGCGGTAATACCTTTACCGCACACATCCGCCATCACCAAACCGAAATGGTTTTCATCAATCGGGAAAAAGTCATAGAAATCGCCCCCGACCTCACGTGCCGGTGTCATAGACGCTATCAGCTCAAAATATTCATTTTCCGGAAAATCTTTCGGCAACGCAGAATCTTGAATTGTCTTTGCAATCGCCAATTCGGAAGCCATTTTTTCTTTTTCCAAAGAAACCTTAGCCAATTCGGTCAAATGCGTTTTAATATCCGTCTTCATCTTATTAAATGCCGCCGCCAACTGCGCCAATTCCGAAGGTTCCTCCAACTCAATGGTTTTCTCCAAATCGCCTTCACTGATTTGTTGAGCAATTTCGGTTAATGTCGCAATCGGCTGGTTAACATTGCGCTTTAAGATTTGATACAGCACAAAAACAATCGCAAAAATGCTAACCAACAACACGCTTAACAGAACAAGAAAATGATAAATCGCATTTTGAAACAGCTCAAATATCGGCACGTTCACCATTAAAAACATGCCGTTACTCAGCCGCTTAATATAAGGAATATACTTAATCCCGTTATAATTAAAAGCTTTACCCTCACTAAGTTTTTCCGAATACCACTTAACGTTTTTCAACGAGGTTCCCATCGCCGCGGCATTATCCACCCCCGGCTCGGTTGTAGCTAAGATATAGTCATTATTCTTATCCGCAAACAAAACAAAGCTGTTTGGTGTCGGTTTAATCTTATAAATAGATTTCAAAATGGTATCCAATTCCCAATCCACGGTGGCCATACCGACTAACTCGCCATGGTTATAAATAGCCGCGCCGACCGTTGTCATTAAGATTCCCAACTGTGTGCTTTTATACGGTCTGGCCCATGAAACTTTTTTCCCGCTCTGAAACTCCCGCATCAAATCCTTGTACCAGTTTTGCGAAAAATAATCAAACGTTGAGTTCTCGCACGAATATAACATTTCCACTTCATGTTGTTCGTTCCATACCGCATGAATACAAGAAATTTTCTGCTCGGCATCAACTTTATACGGTGCAAAATAAATACCGTTACCCATTGAGCTCGGGTAATTTTGTAAAATTTGTTTGGTTGAAAACTCACCAACCCTCTGCTGTTTGTCCTGTTGATAGTAAACTTCGCCCATCAAGGCCAAGTCAGACACATTTTTCTCAAGTTCGGCAATTTCGCGGTTAATCTGTCCCTCAAAAGCGGTAATAGACGTATTATTACCGGCGATAAGCAACTCCCGGTCATGGTAGAAAGCCATTGCCGCCGCACAAACAATAACAACCCCCAGCGCAAACAACAGCGCAAAGGTCATAAAAACGATTTTTGATTTAATACTTTTCAAGTTTTTCCCCTCCAACGACAAAAAGCTAAATCATTTTTGCCTTAATTGTCAATAATTTTATCACCAAACAAAACAGTTTTTATCCTCATGATGACCGCATTTAGCAAATGACATTCTTCGCCAAACCGCCCAAAGAAGTTTCCTTATAGTCTGTCTTTAAGCTCAACCCTGTTTCATACATGGTCTTAATGATACTGTCCAAACTAACCTTATGTTCGCCCGTTCCCTGCGTTGCCAAACGGCTGGCATTAACCGCCTTAATTGCCGCCATGGCATTACGTTCAATACAAGGAATTTGCACCAACCCTTTAATCGGGTCGCAGGTTAATCCCAAATTATGTTCCATACCGATTTCTGCCGCATTTTCTATCTGATTAAGGCTTCCGCCCATCACCGCGCANNNNGACCGGCCGCCGCCATAGAACAAGCCACACCGACCTCCCCTTGGCAACCGACTTCCGCGCCGGAAATGGAAGCATTGGTGCGATACAGCGAGCAAATTGCCGCTGCCGTGGTTAAGTAAACAACATCAGCTTCTTCGTTATAAAAAGCCTTTTTGTGCGCAAATCTTTGGTAGTAGCGCATGACCGCCGGCATAATTCCGGCCGAACCCATTGTCGGTGCCGTCACGATTTTACTGCCGGAGGCATTTTCTTCGGCAACCGCAAACGCCCATAAATTCACCCAGTCCAAAATATAAAGGGCATCATCAACATTATTTTCAAAGCGGTGTTGCAAACTTTCATACATATCCGGTGCGCGACGATTTAATTTAATACTACCGGGAAGTGTCCCGCGTTTATGCAA
>DEKL01000094.1:764-14844 GCA_002353835.1 Alphaproteobacteria bacterium UBA2723 | reverse complement strand
CCGCGTTTATGCAACCCGTCATTGATATTCTGTTGCATAATTCCGGCAATTTTGCGGATATATTTTTGCGTACTTTCATCAGAATAAAGCGCTCGCTCATTTTGCAACACCAACTCGCTGATGGAAAGCTGATTGCGCTCGCAAATTTCCCTTAATTCCGCAAAGCTTGAAAACTGGTAAGGCACATCTAGCGGTTGTCTTTCTATTTTATTTTCTATTTCATCTTTTCTGACAACCGTTCCCCCGCCGATGGAAAAATAAACCTCTTCGGCAATAACCTCATTTTTATCATCAAAAGCCGCAAATTTCATACCGTTAGAATGTTCTTTAAGAAAAGTTGTTTTTTCCAAAACAAAATTCGTCTCAAAATCAAAAGGAACATTTTTCTTGCCCCCGAGCAACAGGCGTTTTTCGGCAACAATCCGCTCAATGTAATTTTGGCTTAAATCAATTTTATCCGCCACCAACCCCAAAAGCCCGTAAGCAATCGCATTAAGCGTACCGTGTCCGATACCGGTTAAGGCCAGCGACCCGTACAAATAAACCTTAACTGTTTTAACCTCTGAAATTTTCTCGCCCAAACCGTCAACAAAACGCTTTGCCGCCTTCATCGGTCCCACGGTATGCGAGCTTGACGGTCCGATACCGATGGCAAAAATTTCAGACAAACTGTAATACATATCATCACTCCTAATAAAATTAGGCAAAACTATACGCGATTATAAATAAAAGTAAACAGTTTTTTAAATCCGTTCATTAAAAGATTTTTTCTGCCTCGTTTGAAGTGAAATGTTATCTTCCGACATCGGATTTTTAAGCCGTTCTTTTTCTTTGCTTATCGGCTCAGGCTTAAATTGAGGTTTAATAACCACCGGACTGACAGTTTGCTTTTTCTCCTTTTTTATTGATTTCTGAGTACGCAAACTATCCTCTTTCATCGCCTTTTTAGCTTTTTTCCTTTCCCCTGTCATCATGGCAAACACCCCCGGTGCCATTTTATTTTTCAATGCCTCACGTCCGGTATTTTCAATGCCGGTATCCAAATTGATATTGGGAACAGATTGTAAAAAGACCTCTTTATCTCCGGATTTAATGTATTCATCAACCGCTTTAATAAATTTAACTGAGGTTTGAACCGCATCGTGCCTTAAATCGCCAAGCGATTTATCAATTTTTTCCCCGGTCACGGGATGAACAAACGACCCTTTGGTTAAAAGTTGCGGTACTTCGCCGTTAACATTATAAAAACCCGAGGTATATAACTTCAGTTTACCGTTAAAAAACGTATCAAGCTTGCGCAACATTTTACCGATAGTTTGGCTTTGTGTTACCTTATCAACAAAAAGTTGGCGCGTCATACCGTTATGAAACTGCGATTGCAGGTCAAAATTATCCCCCCATGTATATTTTTTGGCTTTCAAAACTCTTTGCACACAATCCGTAAAGAAATCATCAATGCGCACCCGCATGGCAACACGTTTGATAATTTTACGAAACGGTCTGAAATTCTTAAAAGTTAAATTTTTGGCGCGTAAAAAATACATATCAAGCCATGTTTCCGCACAACGATGGCAAGCCTTGGAAATTTCCGCTTCACGCTTAGATGATGCATTAAAATGCGAACCGGAAATACTGTAAATTAAGGGATGAAAAGTACAATCAGCCGCCATATGGCAAACATATCCGGCAATAAAAGCTTTTTTTTCCGCCTTTTTAAGCGGCTCATTTTCTTTTTTTAATTCATCAGCCATTTCCAATACAATGGCACGCGTATCATCACGAAACATCCCGTGCAATCTGGATGACAACTTCGGAGACATCGTATAAAGAAAAGAATCATCAGCAATACAGCCCATATGAAACGCTTCAGGATTATCACCAATATCCTTATCATTGATAATTTCCGCCGCCTCATCAGCTAAAATGATATGTGTCACATCTCTGGGCATTGTACGCTCTTTACAAAATCAAAACATACCCTCATCTTAGCACAAAATTAAAAAAAGACAACAAGATTCAACAAAAGCCTTTTCCGCCATAGTAATCCCCTTGCCACATAGATTTCTTCACCGATATTAACAATGACCAAACAAAATCATTTTTTTTCACAGCCTGTTTCCCAACTCCAATGCCAGCAATCAGTTCTACAACGGTGCTCCTGATAGTCCCAAACACCATTTCCACTATCTAAACATCTATCTGCACCATGTTCATCAGCAATTGCCTCACTAAAATGATACATTGCTAAATAAAGCATAAAACTTATAACAAATACGACATAACAAACTTTACGTAATTTTATAAACATCGTTCCCAACAGAGAAAATAAGCAAACAAGCATTACTGCACCATAGAGCACTAAAAGATATTTGTTCATTGGAAATACAATAACAAAATCCATCACCATAAAAAGAAGTAAGAATAAAAAGACAACCATTGTTATAAAAACGGTCATTGCTCTAAAAATAACAAAAGCTTGTTTGCTCATTATACCTCCGATTTATTTATATTTTGTATGATGCGTTGGACATGTCTCTTGCAAAGTTTTTCCTGCTCTTGCGCCTGCACGACCTCTTGCATTTGCCCTTAAATCAGTTTCTGAAGCTTCCCTGCTGTCACCTTTAACCAACACATCAAAGTTCTCTTTCAAATAACCAAGTTTTTCGGCAACTGTTTCTCCATATGCTCCTCTTGAAGCAGCCTCATAATTAGCCTTACAATGAAAAAAATGATCGCTTGGATCCAATTGTTTTTCTTTCATTGTAAAATAATTACGACTCAAATCCTTAATCGGCGCCACAAGACCAGTTCGCACACGTCCAACCGGTAGCTTATAATCCTTAATATAACTATCAAGTTCCTTTTGTGTTTTATCACCATATCTAGGCATTTTCTTTCTCCTAAATTAAAAATTAAACCAAATTATTCAAGTACGTTCACGTTAGTGTTGCGCACAAACGCAACACTTACGAAGCAAGACATTTGAACCCTAAATATTGGAGGTGCGCCTCGCACCCCTGGGTCACCAATGCATAAAAAAAACTCCTCTTAACGAGGAGTTTTGCATTGGTGATCCCAACGGCTTGCAGGAAATTTATTTCCGAAAGCTATAGCAGTTGTTAGTTTGCTAAGAGCAAACGTTACAACTGGCTTGACCGAAGCGTAGTTAGTGTTGCGCACAAACGCAACACTTACGAAGCAAGCAAGGTGTCAACGCAGTTGACAAAGGGGGTGACATTATTTTATCTCACAAAAAAGCCTTCGGCTCAACGGGATTGACCTCCGGTTTGCTAACGCAAATCCTCGGCCGCACTGCGCTCATTCGCTATCGCTCACCGGCGTTCTCCCGCCCGCCTTTCGCTTGTAGTTAAACCCATTACCATGTGTTCAAATCCCCACTGACTTCGTCAAATAAAAAAAAGCCCCTACCACAAGGATAGGGGCTTTATTTTTATTGGTGATCCCAACGGGATTTGAACCCATATTACCGCCGTGAAAGGGCGATGTCCTAACCATTAGACGATGGGACCAACGGTTGACTAGCGCATTTATATAGAGAAAAAATAAATAAGTCAACAAATCTTTTGCATTTTTTTGAAAAAAAATCCAACTTTTCAAAAAGAAATAACAAATACAACAGTTTAGCCTATTGAATTATTGTTGGTCTAACACGCCCGGAAGCAGGACAATCGGTGCATTTTCATCTTCGCCATCAACTGCCCCGAGTTCTTCGCTCATCTGTTGACGTGCAGCATCCTCGGCTTCCTGCTCTCGGTTGATATATTCGGCTATTGCCGCATCATCATCATCCTGCATCTGTTCATTTTCTGACAAAGTCGCGCTATCGGCAACGATTTGGTCCACATTATCCAAAACATTATTGATGACATCTGTTTTTGCCTTTTCAATAACAGAAGCCTCGTCAGGCGTAGCAACCGCAGCATTTTCCTCTTTTACAACCGTCGGTGCGGGCTGTGCATTTTCGGCATTATGTTCCTCAGCCACCGGTTGCGGTTCGGGTTGAGCAACATTTTCGCTCTGATGAATTTTATCCAGCACTGTGCCGTCAAAAGTGATAGTCGCCGCTTTTTCTTGCATTTCGTGCATATAGTCCAAAAATTCCGGCAATGCGTTAGCATTATTATCCACCGGCACGGCTTCGGACTGTGGTTGAGGCTCTGCTTCAGGCTGTGGTTGTGGCTCTGCTTCAGGTTGAGGCTGTGGCTCCGGTGCTTTAATTTCCATCACCGGCTGTACATTATCTCCCCCGAAGTGATAAACCAAGACCGCTTCATCAGAAGGTGTTGAAATATGGAAATACTCCCTAACTGCCCCGAGCACGGCCAAACACACCAAAGCTACTGTCAGCAATTGTACTTTGTTCCATTCTTTAATTTTTGCGATCTCATTATCACTCATCACAAGACACTCCGTCATAAACACATATTAAGACGCATTATAAGAACGGCACAATATTTTTGCAACAGCTTTTTTAAAATAATCAAACCAAAGCGGAAGTTTTTACGGCATTTTTGACCAATTTAGCCATCAGCACCTTTTTCTCTTGCGCATAAGGTGCCTCCTCGGCAAATTTCTGCCAGATACGTTTTTTAGCCTCAACCGAGGCAACATCATTCAGCATTTGGTTTAATTCTTCAAAAGAATAAACATCTTTAGTTTCGGCAAATCCGAACATCTGATACACATTGTTAAGCGCATCACGAGAGAGTTTTTTTAACACCCCTGCTGTCATTACCCCGCCGGATTTTACGAAATCATCAGCAAGTGTTGTTTTTTCGGTATAATAGGTATCATAAATTTCAAATGCGGTTTTTGCCTTTTCTTCCATAAAAATTTTTGCTTCCGGCAAATTGCTGGACGTATCTTCGGTCAAAATCTTATCAGCCAAGATATCCGGCGTTTTATCAAACAAAAGCTTTGCTTTAGTTTTATCCTGTGTAGAAAGTAACAACTGGTTTTGCAAAGCCGACGTTTCATCTAATCCGAGTTTACCCTGTTTATAAGCAAGCGCCAAATTAACGGTTGCCGCTTTCAAATCATCGGTTGCGAAATTTTCTTTATTGTTTAAGCTCTTAACAAAGCGATAGGCATCAACAATAGCATTATCATTATTTTCAGCCTCATCAAAAACCTTATCTTTGCCGGCAGTTAAAACATAATACTGTGCCTCATTGATAACCCCCTCCTCTTTTTTCTGCCACAAAGCGCAAGCTTCGGTTAACCCGTTCAGCGCATTTTGGCGTTGTTTATCATTAAGAGCCTTTTCTCTGCCAAGTTGCGCCAATTTTTCGGTTTCCTCAATTTGTTGTTTTAAGTCCGCATCATCAGCCAAATATTCTTTTAGAGCCTTTTTCGCATTAAGCGGAGAAGTAAGCGCCATATTAAGAACTGCGGTTTTAAGATAATGCTCCCGATAGTCATTTCTTTGCTCATCTTCTAAAAAAGGCGAAGTATCAATTTCATCAAGACTTTGTTTTAAAAGAGAATAAGTTTCCGGAATTGTCGCATTGGCAAAAATATTTTCACTGTCCGCAAGCATATTATCCAAACAATTTCTGCCGAATTCGCGCTCTTTATCTTCCCGTAACGCCGCCGCATTTGTTTGATAATCGGCAAGCATTTCCGCCCCGCATTCACACCAAAAATCATCACCGCCGTTTTCTTCTTTAACATCTTTTTCAAACCGCGCCGCACTATTTAAGCAAAGCTCGTCAAAATCTTTCAATGATGTTGTTTCAGAAAGCTCGTTTTGATAAATTCCAAGTGTTGCCGCCGCTTTAAGTTTAAGATTTTTCTGTTCTAATTTATACCGTGCTGAAAGATAATTATGCCCGACATCAACCGCCGTTTTCCAAAGCGAAAAATCGTTCTCATCAGCAACGCTTTTAACATCTGTTAAAACTGACGTTGTTCTGATATTTTCTTTAAGATTAGCCCCGCCGAGATTAACCGACGGAATACGTTGTTTATTTGCCATCATCAAACTCCTTTTTTAATACAAAGAATAAACCCCAAAAGCACTGCCGATACCGCTGATAAGTCCGTTTTGAAACGCATGACGCGAACGTTTTTTAAGCATTCGTGCATTGGCATCAGCCACCCGTGCCTGATAAAGATAATTTTCCGCTTTAGATTCGGTATAATAGCGGTCATTTAACACATTTTGTTCCAACGCGGCCGCCGAGGAAGATAAAGCGGAAATAAAAGTCGGACTTTCGTTCATTCCGATTTCTGCTGCCGAGGCAGTAGCATTAGAAAGATACGCACGATTTTTAGCCCGCGAAACATCTTCATTAAGCGCACCGGAAAGTCTGGTTAAATAGGCATTACGCCGAAAAGCTGCCGCCTGTTGGCGGTAATCATAAGCACTTTGCCTGTAAGCATTACTCTGCTTAACCCCATCTAAAAAACCCGTTGCAAAATTTATCCCCATAAGGGCACCGCTAAATAAAGTCATTTCAATTTCCTTTCAAAAAGTTGATAATCCTGATTTAAGTAAAAAGCCGGTAAATCGGCAAGATAAGAAAAGCCTAAAAAACACGCCAAGCGGTGCGCGTTTAAGAAATCTTTTTTAACCGTAATTTTCAGCGAAGAAACATTTTTTTCTTGCATTTTAAGCGGAATAAAAACATGCAAAAAACGGATAATTTCCAACAATCCGCTCGGCGCAATATTTTTCCCGATAAGTGCAAACGCTTCGGCCTGCTTTAAGCCGTTTAACCGATAGCCGAACACCGCTTTAATCATACCGTCATTATCGGTTAAGGTATAAGAAACAATGTCATCAAAAAAGCGCGCAAAATTGCGCGCTTCCAAAGCCTGTTCCGGTTGCACGAGGACCCTTGCCCCGTCCCCCTTTTGATATGTTCTGATCATACTTCCTCCATGCGAATAGTCACCCGTAACAATATTTAAAAACAAAAAACAGCCCGAAGACTGTTCTCATTGCATCTTTTAAAAGAAATTATTTTACGAATAAAGGACAATAAAGAGCAAAATAAACGGCACGTAAAGAAGTGCATAGAAGATATATCTGTTTTTAATTTTTTCCTTGACTTTTCCCCGATACAAAAGAGGAAAGATGAGGTACACCAAAAGATAAGCGCCACCCCAGAAATCAACATATCGGTAATCATTATCATATCCCAATCCCCAAAACAGAATCAAGCCGACAAAAACAGGGAACAAGATTAGACCTGCCAAAAAATAAAATATTTTTTTCAATCTATGCATTTATACCTCACTTGAATAAATGATACGATAAAAAAATAAAAAGGCAATGATTTTATATATTACCTACGCATATTATTTTTTCCGTATGGATTATATTTACCCGTGCGGTGATATTCTTCTCTCACTCTGTTACCAATCCCCCTGCACCTCACAACATCATGCGGATATTGCCTGTAGCATGCCATTTCTTCATCTTCTCCAACATTAAGAGATTTAATACCTGTTACATTATTGAAAATTTTTCTTCTAAAATTACCATAATCCTCCCAAGCATTTTCTAAAGATTTATTTCCTATTTTCTTTACTGCATACCGTCCAACTGTAGTCACAATTTTATTCATCATTTCATTTCTCCTAAATAAAAAATTAAAATAAATTATTAAACGCAAGTCCTATTTTGATACAAATAAATTCATCTATTAAACCGAAAAAGCGTTCCAAAGAATGCTTTTTGCCATGGGCTTGGATAGTGCGTATGCTAAGAGTGGCGCCGCGAGCGCGGTGTACAAACGTAAGGTACATAAGCGAGCGCCGACACTCTTATGATGCGCGCTAGACAAGCCCCCCAAAAAAAGCTAGCCTATGTAGGGAATAATAGCCAATATATTCATCGGCAGCGGCGACTTGTTTTGAATAATCACCTCCGCCGGCTCCGAGTTAGCATCCGTAGAACCGTTAAAAAGCACCTCTTTATTACCGCTGAAAAGCGCTTGCGGTTTATTCATTTCGGCATCCGTTTTCCGATAATAAATATCGGAAAGTTTTTGTTCATCTTCGCCGATTTGCCCGCCGCCGGAAAGATAAAGCATCAGCAAAACATGGTCTATGCGTTGTTTTTCGCCGATACCGCTTCCCTCTTCCGTATTAAGATAAAACGGTTGCGGTATATAACGACTGGTAATTGCACGCCCGATAAGCACACGGGTATCCGTCGCATTGATTTTAATTTTTCCGTCCACCACCAGTTGCGGGTCTAAAACAGCACCGTCTGCAAAGACACTGACCGATTTTCCCTCCAAATGTGCCAAGCCGGAAACGACGGTGGTATCATCTTCTGCCCCGCGAACAAAGAGCACGGCGCCATCCAAATACATTGCCTGACGGCGCACATATTCTTCTTCAAGCGTGGCATATTGCATCATTTTATCAGTATAAGAAAGCTCACTCGGTAAAGCAAGCGGCATACCGTTTTCCATATATTCCACCGTGCGCACCAGTTTGCCGTCAAGCATACGTTTAACCGTCATCCACACTTCGTCACAACAGCTTTCAAAATTCGCGACCACGGTCAAGCTCTCCACTTCGCCGTCAAAATCATGGCGAGAGAGCGCCGCCACTTCCTGCTCATAAGAAAAAGTAAGCGCGGCAAGATGTCCGTCTCCGGTCAAACACCACAAAATTTTATTCGGCACTTCTTGGTAACACATGGTCACAATCCGCGCAGCAAACAAATGCTTTCCCAAAAGCGAAATATCGGTCTGGTCATAACCGTCATTGTAATAGTTATACGCCAAATCACGCAAGGAAAGACCGTACTTATCGGCAAAAAACACATGTGCGCCGATAGCCACCGGCATAATTGCCTTACTGCCGACATGAGAGATTTGCAGAATTTTGACATTATCGTTGGAAAGCGCCGAAGAAGATGAAAGCACATCAATATAAAATTCCGCACTGCCGGTTCCGACAAACAAAACATCTCCGGCAAACAACCATTTTCCCTCGTTAAATTCGGTACTGAGCACCGGCACCGTAATTGCTGATTCAGCCGTTGTTTCGCCGTATTCTCTATCACTAAAATTATTATAATCGCCGACCTTGGATAAACAAACTTTCGGCCCCTCTTTGGTATTAACCAAAAAACAAAAACGGTTACGATAAAATGCACCGGATTTCGGAAAATTTGCGCCTTTATGCAATAACCCCAATTCCCAATAGACCGTACCGTTCGTTATTGCATTGGGCAAAACATCTCCGATAACCTGCGCCGTCACATGTTTATTATCGGTAAAGCTTAACACTTTAACCACCCCGGTTCCGTCATGCAGATAGTGCCAAAAAACACCCCCGTCGGAGCGATCTCCCTCGGTATGCACCGGCTTTTTAGAACCGCAGGTTCCGCCGGTTATCGCCAAATAATATTTGTTATCGGAAATAAAAACATCATTTTGATAGACCGTTGCCCCCGCCGTCCATACCTTGATATTTGACTCATATCCGCGAAGTCTTATCAGCCGGTTAATATCATTTTGTGAAAATAAATCCTCGCTTGCGGTTAAGGTAATCACCCCGACGGTATCACTTGCGGTAATGGTCACTCCCGTACTGTTCATCGCCTCAAACGGACCGCCGATAAGCTCCAAATTTTCCAAGCGCCAATCGGTATGCGCATAGCGTTTTAAAACCTTAATCGGAAATTTCTCGCTAAAGATATATAGCACGTCAGAATGTTGGATAGTTTGCAACTTAAAGCAAAGCTCGTCCTCATCCCACAAATCCTCCGTCCAATAAGGTGTTTGCAATTCATAAATTTCATCACCGTCAATAATCGGTTCCCAACGGCTATTTGCCTCATTATCCGTTCCGAATGCGGCATTATTATCCAAAAAATAACCGTTACCGCCCATCACCGTGATGTTGGTATAATTTTGTTCTTCCTGACTGTCATTATTGGCATCAGCCGGTGCAAAAACCGGTTTGCCCTGCGCATAAATCCGCAGTTTTTGTTGGCTGAATTCCAGCACATAAGTCAGCTTTTGACTAAACTTAAACGGCACCAAAAAACTTCTCACATTAACCATTGTTTCTTCCTTTCAACGCCCACACAACCTCGCCATTATAACAAACTTTTACCCCGTCATTGATGGCAAAACTGTCATAGTTTGCCAGTTCTCCCTCAAACGTTTCTTGACTGTCCTTAAACAGCCCGCAAC
Source organism: Alphaproteobacteria bacterium UBA2723 (assembly GCA_002353835.1). Lineage (GTDB taxonomy): Bacteria > Pseudomonadota > Alphaproteobacteria > RF32 > CAG-239 > CAG-267. The sequence continues at coordinate 4,657 of DEKL01000094.1, read as the reverse complement.
TTTTTAACGTGGCAAAATCAAAACCGCAAAGCGCTTTACCTGATAAATCATCATAAAAAATACCGTCTTCACCAAAACGCATCACCGCCAAAGTATCAACACCCTCGTCATTTTTATAAATCGCGTTATAGCCTTGTGTCGCATCATAAATAAACCGGCTTTCATCAAAATCTTCCTGTCGCGGTGCCTTTAACCCGATATCAAACAAAACCGGCAAATAACCGTTTTCAAAACAGATTAAAAAACATTTTTTAAGTTTATCCGTATCGCCGTAAAGCGTACAAGCCTTAAATGCCAACACCTCGCCCCAATCACCATAGTCAAAATTTTCTATAATATCCTGCACCAAAGAAATATGAAGCGTTTTATCCTCAGTTAAGCTGAGCGTACCATGTTGCGGCAAACAGTAATTTTGATAAACAATATAAGAAACTTCCTCATTTTCTGCCGCCTCATAAGTATTTCGCTTAACCCCGTTAATTTTAACCCATGCAATAGCCGGCGTGGTTGTAATTGTCAACGTATGCCGTTTCACTTGAGAAACAAGTTTAACCTCAAGAGTGGTATTAGCCACCAACATCACTTTTCCGCTCACGGGAACATACCCTTTAGCCCGCACTTCATAAAAAACCGTATCGGCGCGAGGGATGGTTATAGAATTAGTTTTAGCATGGTTAATCAAAACCTCGGCATGCTCCGGCATCGGGTTAATCCTTAAATTGACATTATGGTCGCTATAAGGCGTTTGTGCCACAAAACAAGTACCGCCGCGCCGTTTCAAACTTCCCTCGGTTAAAGGGATAAAATTACGACACAGTTTGGCAGTTTTATCATACTTGGCAATATCGGTTCTGGCGGCAAGCCACGGACTGAGTTCGCCACCGTTAAATTGAATCTTTGCTGGTTTCATGCTCATCAAAAATCTCCTAAAAAATTATTCTGTCCACGCATGGCGAATTTTAATCCACGAGCCGTCGGGCAAAAATTCCGCTGATTTCATAATTTCGTTATTAAGCTCGGCTTGGCGGATAAGATTAAAAAATTCGTTATCAAAGGTTTGTTTAATTGCCACCGAATGCTTTAAGCGCATGGCAAGTTCCGCTGCCATTTTGGCGGCCATTGCCTCCCGAAACAACGGCGAAAAATTGCTGTCATCATCAAGTCTTGCCACATAATCAATTTGGATAGCACCCTTATAAAAAGCGGTCACACACCCGTCTGCAATTTCATAATCTTCAGCACTGACCAAACGAAAATCAGCAACATCCGCATCTGTCCTGATATAGACTTTAATCAGCAACAAAAAATCCGCCGGCAGTTGGTACATAAAGCGGTTAAAAAACATCTTTTCAAGCCGTGCCAATTTTTTGGTTTTTACCGCAAACCGCCACGGATAAGCCGAGAGCAACAGATTTTTGACATCATTAAAAATCATCTCATAAGATGTTGCAAAAGCGGCATCATTTAACGAAGCAATCGGCGGTTCTCCGAGTTTTAAAAGCGCCCGATTGATAATTTCAATTTTAGACATTTAACCTCCTTAAAAAAGATAAAATAAACCAAACGGGATAGATAAATTGACCTGCCCCGCGCCCTTATAGAAGAAAAGAAAGAAGTTTTAATTAGCGTGCAAGATATCCCAATGTCACGCGAATTGTTCCGCTGTTGGTGGTAGCGGAAGAAATTGCCGCTGTCACATAGGCTTTTGTTTCTTGCGGTAAGATAGCGGTAGCAATCAATTCACCGTCCGCAAAAGTTTTATCTGCCGCAATGGTAAAAGTCAGCAATGAAGAAAATTCACCGCTTTCGCTTGCCCCGTCTTTAACGGTAACGGTTGCCTGTGCGGCCGTTGTCACCGTACCCACTGCAAAAACATTAACCGTTAATGCGCCTCCGCTTTGACCGGCAGCAATCACCTTATCGCCCGTTGCCGAAGCTTTATTGATAGCGCCGTTAAAGAGGTCTTCGCCATAGACTTTCAAAATATTATTTAACATATCAAAACACTCCTTAAAGTAAAAAAATTAAGCCAAAGAAACCGCACTCTCGGTACCGTTTTTGAAGTTATAAGAAGTAATAAAACGAATACCGTTCCAAGCCATAAAGCTACGGTTTAAATCCCAATCACCACCGGTGGTGTGCAATACATTGCCCTTATATGTATTAAGCAAAGAAAGCACTTTCGGATGGCAAAAGATAAAGGTGTTTGCCGGTGTTGCTTTAGCTGAAATCAGCATATCATCAATCTGGCTTGCAGTCGGAATGTTTGAAGCATTGATGTTAACAATGGCAGAAACCGCATTCGGGTTAGCCAATTGCATACCGATATAACCTTTCAAACGGGCGCCGTAACCGAACACCCCGTCAGAATTTTTATAAAGCTCACCGCCGTTGATATTTTTCACATCTAAAAGCCCGACATGGTTCACATCTTTGTTAGAATAAAGACCGGTCACTTCGCCCTCAACAAAACGCACCGCAACCATAGAATAGCAACTGCTTTGTCCGCCGGCAGAAACCGCTTTGCCGTTACCGATGGCATAAGGCAAGAAATTATCATAAATAATTTTTTCTTCGGCTGTTTGTCCGGCATGTTTTAAGAGGATCGGCATTTTCTTTGCAAAATATTCGGCAATACCGATAACGGCGGNNGTATCTTCCGGCAAGAAAATTTCCCCGCCTATGATGGACAAATCAACTTTTTTCAAATTAGAATCAACCGCCATCACCGGCAACGGTTGGTTAATATCCACAAAACCGGCACCTTTAATCTCTGCAACTTCTTCGTATGCATTCCACAAACCATGGGTAGAAGGTTCAAAATGCATATTATCCAAAATCGGAGATTCCTCGGTTAAACTATCAACAAAATGCTGTTGTTTTTCTGCCAAATCAACAGCAATTTCTTTCAATGTATGGTTCATTTGTTTTTCCTTTCAAAAATAAATTAAAGTTATGGAAATTATTATGGTTACGACCAAACATTCTTCGGAAAGAATTAGTAGTCGTGGAATAATTCTCTGTAAAACGCCTCCGCATCAAACCCTTTTTTCTGTTTAAGGTTATCCCCGAAACCGATAGGATTATCTTCCGAAACCGCCTCGCCCAAACGCGCAAAAATCTGCATTAAGCGTTTAGTTCCCAAAGCCTGTTCCAGATGATAAACCGCCTCCTCATCATCACCGGCAAAAAGGCGAATACCGCGTTTCATTTGTTCCAGATTAAAAGCAGCTTTCGCGCCCCAAGATTTTTTCTGGTCATCAAATTCCGCCGCGGATAAATCGTTCCATTGTTGAACAGATTTTTCGTTTTCTTTAACCCGATAATCAGAAAACCAATCATAAATAGCCTGCGCGGATTTCGGTAAGATATGTGCAGAAAGGCAAGCCTTCTTAAAATCATCGGCAAGAGCTTCATCTTCTTTTGAGAGTTTAAGCTCAAACCCGCTGATATCATCAGGCATTCCCAAACGGGAATAAAATTTCGTCAAGCTCTCTTCGTTATCGTCTTTAGGTAGTGAAATTTTGGAAGAATATGCCTTTTCCAATTCACGATAAGATTTGAGCAAATCATCCGGAGAATGAAAACCTTTTTTATCAAGATAAGATTTACTATCCTCAGAGATATTGCCCCATAAAGATTGTGACACAGAAGATTTCTCAAGATTTTGGTTTGCAGACAAAGAAAAGTTATCGGAGGAAGTCTGCCCCTCCGGCTTAAAAACATCAGTCATATTTTTCTCCTAAAAAAATTAAAAAAAAAGCCCCCGACAAATCATCCAGCCATGGGGACATAAATTGTGCTACACAAGGCACCACAACAAACCATGTAGCAACGGGCTTGGATAATACCTGTGCTGGAAGCAAAACGGCGACCGCGGTGTACAAACGCAA
>DEKL01000094.1:0-728 GCA_002353835.1 Alphaproteobacteria bacterium UBA2723 | reverse complement strand
AGCCGTTTTGCAATCATGACAGGTGTTATACAAGCCCCCAAAGCCCCTACGCCTTAAGGGCTTTCACATCTTCGCTCGTCCTCACCACATCCGTCCCTACGCCGTAATAATCCGCCACTTTGCGCAACGCATTTTCCATATCAATCACTTCCAGAACTTCCGGCTTCACCTGTGCCATCAAAGAGGCACTTTCCAAAGTTTTTAATAAGCCGTTAACTGCCGCAGATTGTTGCATATGAATAGCCGGACTTTCAAAACTGATGGCAATTGCATTATCATACATCAAAACGTCAGGCACATCATCAAGCGCACCATATTGAGAAAGAATATCCAATTCACGCTCAATATTTCCGGTCAACCATTCAGCGGCAATCCGTTCGCACATCGGGGCTAACAACATAGATTTTTCGGTCTCGCGCTTTTCCACCTCGGTTGCCGTCATCTGCTTAGACTGGGTTAAAGATTGGAACAGCGGCACCAAAAACGCACGCTCAATCGCTGAGCGCACTTCGCGTTGCATTTCTGCGGTAATCGCCAAGTTATTGCCGTATTGCATAGAAACGGCAGCCGGCTTGCCCTGGTTATCCAAACCGCCGCGAATAACCGCACCAGCAGAACCGAGTTTCTGGCTGTCAATCAACCCCATATTGGTTAAAATCGGCGGATTAGCCTGAAGCTGTCCGGTACGCAAGATAGTTTTAGCCATCTCGTTTGCCGTCAGCATATCA
>DEKL01000097.1 GCA_002353835.1 Alphaproteobacteria bacterium UBA2723 | reverse complement strand
TTGTTGGGGTGCTTGGGGGTTGGCTTTAAAAAATTTGTTTAAAATTTTGTTAACTTATTGTTTTTGCGTTTAAAAATTTTAAACAGGGTTGGCGCGCAAACTATTGACATCTCCGTCGGGCGGTGGTATAAAAATGGGTATCATGGAAGAATATGTATAAAAAAAATTGAATCTTCCGTGATTTACTGTTTAAAGTTTAAAAATTTTTATGAATGTCATTTCAAAGCGAGCAGTCTTTTCTGTTCGCTTTTTTTGTGGCATATGAGATTTCGAAACAACCATTGAAACGAGTTCAGGGTGACATTGTTCGGAATGACGCGGAGGGTGGTTTTAATTTTTTAGGAGAAAACTGATGGAATATGAGTTGTTTGAAGATAAGGATAGACCGCATAAAAAGAAAAAACTGCATGAGTTGCTGGATAAATACGGCACGATTGACGAATTAGAGCAACATGGCAGTGTGGAAGATAACTTGGAGTATATGTTTTCCGGGAATAAAGAATTGCTTGATGAGGTTTTGGCAGAAAGAAAAATGGGGATGCTGAAACAACCACTGAAACAAGTTCAGGGTGACGTGGTTCAGCATGACGCAATTAGTGACGTTCAGCATGATGGTGGCAGTGCCGTATCCAAGGAAAATATTGTCAATGATGAAGAAAATGACGTTGATGATATGAAAAATCATACACCAAAAACAAGACAGCGTGAAACATTGACCCAATATGCTCGCGAGAGCCTGCCGGCGACAAGTCGGTCTTCACTTGATGATGAAGATATGGCAAAAAATGCGGCCAAGCACCCGATGTATCAAGCCCCGCGTGAAAAAGAGGTTGAATCTTTGCGTGCTCGTTCTTTAGCCGACCGTGTAAAAGAAAATCAATCCGCGGAAAATGAATATAACGGAACAAAAAGTGACGGGGAAAATGAGGAGAAAGAAAATGATATTCAATATGTTCCTAGTGCTGGTTTTATGGATATTTATTATTCTAAAAAAGATGAGCAAGGTAATTTTATTTACAAGGGAATAAGAGATGAAGAAGGGGGATATTCTGAACGTATTGTAGATACACCAACTAATTTTGGTGTTACACAGAATTCTTTAGATGAGTATAATAACTGGAAAAGTTCTCTTAAAAAGGGTAAAAATTTTCCGAAGAATGTTAAAGATATTCAGTCAATTCAAGCAATGCAAATACTAGATGAAATGTATTATCAAAGGTATAAAATTAATAAATTAAAAGGTTCGCAAATTACCTCTAATTTATTGGATTTAGAAATCAATGCGGGACCAGTGGCCGGATATTTATTGTCTGATGCGATGAATGAATTTGGTAAAAAAAAGTTTTTAAGAAATCAAGTTATAAATGATTCTTTAGGGAATGCTATAAATACTCTATCTGATGATGATAAAGTAATCTTGAATGATTTATATACGAAAAAAAGGATGGATTATTATTTCAAGGTTATTGATAACAAACCATATAAGATAAATAATTTAAATGGCTGGTATGCGAGAACTAAAAAATTTTATAGTGTTCCTAAAAAGTTTGACGAACTTTACAAATTTAAAAAACTGGATTATTTTCGTAAGTACCAACGATATTATACAGGGAGGTAGATGTTTGACGTTATGAAGATAGTATATATTTTATTTTTGTCGCTGTGGTTTTGTGGGGAAGCGTGTGCACAGGACGAATGTTTGGGAGTGCGAGCTAATCAGATAGCAGAACTAAAGCAAAATTTTCAGGAGTGTCTGTTGGTTTATCCGGATGGGGCGGATACTGATGCGGTTATGGTAAATGTGACACGTGATAAAATAAAATGTATGCAACATGTGGCGTATCTGGTTTTTGATGCCTTTTATAAATCTTCAAAAGGTGAGCGACAGAAACAATTTGATGATTTTGTGCAAGCGGTGATAGAACAAGGATATAATCTTGAACAGAGAAGCGATATCGGTAAGCATTGGCATACGGGAAAAATGTATGAATTGGGTGCTTACACGCACGCCTATATAGCCGTGCATGATATGGTTAAAGAGTATATCCGTAGCATGGAAACGGAATGTGTAGATTTTTCTGATGATGCATTGGAAGAATTAAAGGGTGTTTAGTTTTGATTTATTTTATTTGGGCGGATACTCATGAGGTTGCGTGAATTTGAAGAATAAATTTTATGTCATAGGAGCGTTAGTGTTTGTTTTTTGCGGCAGGGCGGTTGCTTTGCCGCAAGATTGGCCGTGTTTTGAATTTGAACTTGAAAAGAAGAACGTTATTCAAGATACCGATGATGATTTTGAATATACTTATTCAGGGGAAACAAAGGGCTTTGTTGTTGATATAAATTTGTTTGGTTCGCATAAATTTCCGCAAACTTTTGCGCGTTGCGGAACATCCGGTTGTCAAGGTATTATAACCGAGAAGAATACGGGAAAGACAGAAAATTTGCGTTTTTTCTGTGAGAAACATAATGAGGGTTTTACAAAAGTTTCTTGTTTTGTCGGGCTAGGGGATGAAGCTGTTTTTGATGAAGAAAGTGAAAACAATTATGCGCTTCATTATTGTCCGGATGATATGGAAAAAACTCTGAAGTTTAGTGTTCATGATTGTAAGAAGTGTCATTGTGAAATGCATTGGTATAACGGAGAGAATAAAGATGAAACGGGAATATGGGCAATGAGTTGCAGAAAAGAGGGAAAAAAGGCTCATTGTTTTACATATTACGGATATGAAAACTGGCGCAATTTTGAAAATGAACAAAATGACTTTGATGAGTGTGTTAAGCTGGGGCTATAAGAGAAATTAAGCTGATATTGTTTTTATGAATGTCATTTCAAAGCGAGCAGTCTTTTCTGTTCGCTTTTTTTTATAATCAGAAAACATCACTACATGCGACGGGGTAATCTTATGAAACAAGGGGATTGCTACACTGTGCTCGGCGAAATGACGGTTTAAATGGTTATGTTCGGAGCGATGACGGATAAGAGTATGTTCGCGTCGTGCGTCACCCTGAATTTATTTCAGGGTCTCATGAGTTATTAAAGGGATGCTGAAACGAGTTCAGCATGACGCGGGGTGTGTTCAGGGTGACGAGTGGAAGGGGGTGTTTCTTAGTCTTCCTCCCCCTTAGCGAAGCGAGAGGGGGGAGGATTAAGGTGGGGGTGATGTGATATGGCTTATTTATTGTCACCCCCTTCGTCAACTACGTTGACACTTCCCCCCTCAAGGGGGCAGAGGAAAAGAGAGACGTGCTTTAAGGTGGGGCAGAGGGAAAGAGAGACGTGCTGAAACAAGTTCAGCATGACGCAGTGGGGTGTTCGGCATGACGGTGCCAGTGGCACCTCCAATACTTTAAAATGGCTTTCTCGTGAGGCAATGATAAGTTTGAACCAGACTTATCCAATAAACTTAATTGCCGAACAAAAGTTTATCATAAATTTTGGATTGTCTATCCAACTCGGTGTTTAAGGTATCAAGGGAAATACCTTGTTCCAATAAAGTCTTTTCACCGGAAAAGAGTGAAACACCTAAGCCCAGTTTATGCCCTTCTACGGTATAGCCTAAGCCTTCCAATAATGTCGGCAAGGTATCTAATGCCGTAAATTGGCGATTTGTTGTGTGGCTTTTATCTTGAACAGAAGAATTCATGTACACGTCATAAACTGTTCTTTCCACCTTATCATCAAAAATGGTGGAAGACATGGTTAAATGGTCACCAACAATAACTACTTCGGTGTTTTCATAAAATGGTTGAGATTTTATCCATTCTACAAATTCAGCGATTTGCAAATCAGAACAGGAAACAACGTTTTTAGGATTATATTTATCTTCTACCCCTTTATCATGGTATTTAATTTGACACTTCTTCGGTTCAAAGTGTTCATCCCCAAAATGCGTATCCATGGTCATAATCGTAAAAGAAAAAGGTTTATTTTGACCGGCTAATTCCAAAATTTCTGTTTTAGCATAGTTGAATAAATCCATATCTCTTACAATACGTTTACGCTTTTCATCCGTATCATCCGGCAGATTGTCTCTCTTGGAGTAAAATTCCCAATCTAAAACTTTCTGATTGCCATGGGTTTCCAAATATTTATCCGTACCGGAGAAGAATTTAGTCATTCCAATCATAAAACTTTGGTTATATCCGTTTTCAGCCAAGATATCGCCTAAACATAATGCGCCCGGTAAAAAGCCGTTCTTCGGACGATACCTTTTGGCTCTGACCGGCAATCGCAAAGGAATAGCACAAAGTTGCGATACCATAGAAGCTTGCGTATATTTTGCTCCGTTGATGTTTTGGAAGCCGCCTAACCCCTCGTTATGGCTGAAGTGTATATTCTCTTCGGCATATTTTTGCAGATGAGGAATTAGATTATCGCCAAAGTAGTCTGCATTGGCATAGGTACTTTCCATACTCTCGGCAAATATCATTATCAAATTACGTTTCTTCGCCGGCGCGGTAATTTTTACCTGATGAGAATCAACATAATGCTCTTCATAGAAAGTGCCGGTGATTTTATGATTTTTGTACTCATCAATCAATTTGCTGATGTCTAAGGTGTTCCAGCTTAAGAGAAAGGCTCCGCACAGGCAGGCCAAAGAGAACAGGAAACATTTTTTCTTGGTCATCTTAATCGTTAAAATATAAGCGGCAATCGTGACAATAACGGCCATCATTACCGTATTTTGCAAATAGCTCATTATCAGCTTTGTTTCAGAATCCAACGGCGTTTTTAGGTGAAACATTATTTGCTCGTATGTTACCTTGCCGAATTTGCGCACCACCCAATTTGCGGAAGAAACAAACATATAGCTGATAAAGATGATTGCCATAGATAATATTTTCATGATAGTTCCAGTCCCTATTCTGATAATTCTGTTTTGCGTTTATAACTGCTCTTTATCAAAAAGTCAATTTTGAATAATAATTTAGCGAAAAATATTGATAAGGCTTTTTATTTTGGCAAATCTACCATATTTTTGTTGTATTTTCTAAAATTTACGTTATTTTTAGCTGTTGATAACATAGAAATCTTGGTATATTTTCTTATTGTTTTTAGTATATGAACCGAGATAAGTTGTTTGATGATGGAGAAAATACATTGACTAAGAGAATTTCCGTTCAGAAAATTAAAGAATACGGTAAAGAATTGGAAGCCCGTGTACCAAAGGACTACCGGCATGAGGTTTATCGTAAAGGAATCCATTTGAGTTCTTTATGGATACCGGCTCTTGTCTATTTCGGCGGTACGGTTATTGCTTCAAGTGTTTTTATTTTTCTTATGGCAAGCGAGTTATTGCTTGAATACGGTAACTATAAAAAGTGGCACTGGGCACGTGTTTTATTTACTCTTCCTTCTTTGTTGCTATTAAGAAATAAAGAAAGACAACGGCAACGTTTTACCGTTACAGGCGGGGTTTATGTACTTGGTTCGGCTTTGATTTGCACTTTACTCTTTTCTAATGTCATTACTGCTATTTCACTTACGGTTATGCTGATATCAGATACACTGGCGGCGCTTATCGGCAAAGCAGTCGGACAACGCAAAATTTATAAGAATAAAACATTGGAGGGAACAACGGCATTTTTTGTAAGCGCACTTATCATCACCATGTTGTTTAACCCGCTTTATACTTTCACTTATGCTAGTGTGATTGCGTGCTTTGCAGCCGTTATCATGGAATTGTTTGAGCAATGGTTTGAGCTTGATGATAACTTTTCCGTACCATTGGCGATGGGCATTATTCTAACGATTTTGGCTTAAAAAAATGTTCTAAACCTTAATTTTAAATTAAAAAATGCTTTACATTTAAAATAATTGGTATATAAAGCTTTGAGAATGACGGTTAGGGCTAATGGCATGCCTTACTGTTAATAAATCCAACTTAATTTTATTGAAAGGGATTGAAATGCCTAAATTAAAAACGAAAAGTTCGGCTAAGAAGCGTTTCAGCGCTACCGGAACCGGCAAATTAAAAAGAAATTTTGCGAAAAAGAGACACTGCCTCTTCTGCAAAAGTCAGAAAATGAAAAGACAAGCTCGCGGCACAACTTTGCTTTCAGAAGTTGATGTTCAGATTGTTAAAAAGTTTTTACCTTATTTGTAGTAGGAGGATTGTTAGATGTCTCGCGTTAAAAGAGGTGTAACAGCACACGCTCGTCATAAAAAGATTTTGGATATGGCGAAAGGCTACAGAGGACGTAATAAGAACGTTTTCAGAGTAGCAGTTGAAAAAGTTGAAAAAGGTTTGCAGTATGCTTATCGTGATCGTAAAGCTAAGAAGAGAAGTTTCCGTGCTTTGTGGATTCAACGTATCAATGCAGCTGCACGTTTGAATGATATGACTTATTCTCGATTTATCAGCGGGCTTGAGAAGGCAGGTGTTGAGCTTGACCGTAAAGTCTTAGCTGATATCGCTTTCAAAGAGCCCCAAGCTTTTGCTAAGTTAGTAGAAACTGCCAAAGCGGCTCTGGCTAAATAAATTTTAGTATAAATTATATCAGAAAGAATATTTAAGAGTCGTCTTGGTTAGCCAAGATGGCTCTTTTATGTTTAAATTTTGGCAGAGGATGAGAAAATTTTGTTAGGGGTAACCCTTTTGTTGAGGTTAGATTAAAATGAGTGATATTGAAGTTATAAAAAAAGAAATTGAAGAACAAATTGCTAAAGCCGAAGATGCTAAAGCACTTGATGATGTTCGTGTTTTGGCACTCGGTAAAAAAGGACGCGTCACCGAACTTTTGAAAACATTGGGCGCTATGCCGATGGAAGAAAGAATTGAATTCGGTAAAAAAATCAATGTGGTTAAAGCTGAATTGGAAACGTTGATTGCCAACAAAAAACAAGAGTTGGAAACAAAGCTCTTAAATGAGAAATTAAAAAAGGAGGTTATTGACGTAACTCTTCCTTGCAGACCGGAAGTACAAGGGCGTATTCATCCGGTTTCTAAAGTGTATGAGGAAATTGTGGCCATTTTTGCAGAAATGGGCTTTAGTGTCGCAGAAGGACCGGATATTGAAGACCAATTCCATAACTTTAATGCCTTAAATATGCCGCCGAACCATCCGGCTCGCCAAATGCAAGATACATTTTATATCAATAGTGATGCAACAAAGGAATTTGATATGGATACGGCTTGTGTTGTTCGTACCCATACTTCAGGCGTACAAATCCGCACGATGGAAAAGCAACAACCGCCTATTCGGATTATTGCGCCGGGCAGAACATATCGTTCTGACTATGATGCAACGCATACACCGATGTTCCATCAAGTTGAGGGGTTGGTTATAGATAAAAAAACAACCATGGCTGATTTGAAAGGTTGTCTGTATGATTTTATGAAGGCCTTTTTTGAGGTTGATGATTTGCCCGTCAGATATCGTCCTTCTTACTTTCCATTTACAGAGCCATCGGCTGAAATGGATATCGGTTGCTTGAAAACAAAGGAAGAATTAAAAATCGGTGCCGGAACAGATTGGTTAGAAGTTTTAGGTTGCGGTATGGTTCATCCGAATGTTTTGCGTGCCGGCGGTATTGATCCGGACGAGTATCAGGGCTTTGCTTTCGGTATGGGAACTGACCGTCTGGCTATGTTAAAATATGGTATTCCGGATTTGCGTACATTCTTTGAATCTGATATTCGCTGGATAAAATATTACGGATTTACCCCGCTTGATTTCTCATCTATGACAAGCGGTTTAAGCAATAACGGAGGATTAGCACGATGAAATTCACATTATCTTGGTTGAAAGAACATTTAGAAACAACGGCTGATGTTAATGAAATTGCCGAAACTTTAACCCGTATCGGTTTGGAAGTTGAAGAAGTTATCAATCCGGCGGCGGCATTGGAAGATTTTCGTACCGCACGTATTGAAAAGGTTGAAATGCATCCTGATTCTGACCACTTGCACGTATTGGCGGTTAATACCGGTAAAGAAACGCTACAAGTTGTCTGCGGTGCCCCAAACGTTCATGAAGGTTTGGTCGGTATCTATGCCCCGACAGGTGCACTTATTCCCTGCTATGGTGAGCGCTTGAAAGTGGCTAAAATCCGCGGTGTGGAAAGTATGGGCATGATGTGCTCGGAAAAAGAATTGATGGTTGGTGATGACCATACCGGCATTATTGATTTAGGAAATGATGTTGAAATCGGTCTTCCGGCGGCACAAGTGTTAAACATTGATCCGGTGATCGAGGTTTCTATTACACCTAACCGAGCTGAATGTTTGGGCGTGCGTGGTATTGCACGCGATTTAGCGGCTTCCGGTTTGGGTAAATTAAAACCGCTCACTGTTCCGGAGATTAAAGGAACATTTAAGAGCCCGATTAAAATTTCGGTGGCTTGTCCTGATGCTTGCCCGACTTATACCGGTCGTTATATTAAAGGCGTTAATAATAAGGCTGAAACCCCGAAATGGATGAAAGACAGATTATCGGCTATCGGTCTGCGCCCGATTTCCGCGTTGGTTGATATTACGAATTATATTAACTATGACTTGGCGCGCCCGTTGCACGTTTTTGATGCCGATAAGCTTAAAGGCAATATCAATGTTCGCATGGCGCATGACGGCGAAGAATTTTTAGCCCTTAATGAAAAAACATACACGCTTGATTCAAAATGTCTGGGAATTTGTGATGATGAGGGTGTTCAATGTTTGGGCGGTATTATGGGTGGCTTAAACAAGGGAAGTTATGAAGATACAACTAACGTTCTTTTAGAATGTGCTTTGTTTATGCCGGAGTGTATTGCGCGTACCGGTCGCAAGTTACAGCTTGATTCTGATTCTCGCGCACGCTATGAACGTTGGGTTGACCCAATGTCTAACGTTTCCGGTAACAACTATGCGACGAAGATGATTTTGGATATCTGTGACGGTGAAGGTTCTGAAATTGAAATTGTCGGAGCTGAAAAGTTTGATGCCAAACCGGTTTACCTCCGTCCGGAAAGATTAAAAACATTTATCGGTATGGATGTTGCCAAAGAAAAGAGTATGGAAATTTTGAAAAACTTAGGTTTTACCGTTAGCGAAGAAAGCGGTAAAATCAAGGCTGTTTCCCCGTCTTGGCGCGGCGATATTGAAAATGAACAAGATTTGATTGAAGAAGTTGTCCGCATGATCGGTTTGGATGAAATTCCGGCTACCTCTTTGAAGTTGGTTGATTATCCGAAGCCGGTGCTTACCCCTCTGCAAAATAATGTGCTTATGGTTAAGCATGAACTTGCTCTGCGCGGGATGTATGAAACAGTTCCTTTCTGTTTTACAGACAGCAAAATAGCGCAATATTTCAGACGCAATAATGCTCCTGTCTTGGTGTATAATCCTATTGTTGTGGAAATGGATGAGATGCAACCGTCATTGTTGCCTAACTTGTTGGTTGGCGCAAAGAATAATATCGCGCGCGGTTATCCGAATGTTGCTTTGTTTGAAGTCGGTCCGGAATTTTACGGACGTCAACCCGGCGAGCAGAGAATCGTTGCTTGCGGTATTCGTGTCGGTAAGACGTCTGCCAAAGATTGGTCCGGCTCACAACGCAGCTATGATGTATTTGATGCAAAAGCAGATGCCTTGGCAACTATTGCGGCGGCGAAGGGACCGATTGAGGCACCGCAAATTACAACCGACACACCGGATTATTATCACCCAGGTCGTAGCGGTGTTATTCGTTTAGGCAAAAATGTTTTGGCATATTTCGGGGAATTACATCCGAGTGTGCTTAAGGCATTAGATATCAAAACAAATGTTGTGGCGTTTGAAGTATTCTTAGAGAATATTCCGACACCGCGCGACGGCAAATCTAAGGCTAAGAAAAAGCTGGAATTAGCACAATTACAAGCTGTTGAAAAAGATTTGGCTTTTGTGGTTAGCAAAGACGTGCCGGCAATTAATATCTACACAGCGGCAAAAACGGCTGACAGAGATAATATCAGCGACGTTCGTATCTTTGATGTCTATGAAGGTGAGAATCTGCCGGAAGATAAAAAATCTATCGCGATTACGGTTACTTTCCAACCGAAAGATAAGACTTATACGGATGCCGAGTTGGAGGCGCTGATGAATAAGGTTATCAATGAGGTTAGTAAAAAGACCGGCGCAACGTTACGTTAGTAACGGCGCACGCTAAATAACGGTCATATTGTCAAATGGAAGCCTGTCCCCTAATGCTCATTTACGCTTAAAGTAAACTCCGCTTAGAGGCAGGACATTTGGCAATAGCCCCGTCATTTATCTCACGCCTTTACGTACTGTGTTGCGAGATATTAATTGAAAAAGACCACTCTGTTTGAGTGGTCTTTTGAGTTTAATTCAATAGGTTATTTATTTGTTCTCACAATAAAGCAATATTGGACTACTCCCTTCCATCAAATAACATACTTTTTTATCTGTCTGACATATCCATCCTTTATTGTGACCAATTACGCCTTTGGAAATTCTAACTTCACGTATTGGATATATGTAACAATCGTTGTAGCGATTCATGTATTCATTTTCTATTGAAACAACATTTTTAGGTATACTTGCAATAATTACTCCTAATATCAGTAAAATAATCGCTATTTTTTTCATATTTCATATCTCCCAATATCATTACAACAAAAAAGCCGCCTTGATGAGAGGCAGCAGGAAGTTG
>DEKL01000045.1:4478-4850 GCA_002353835.1 Alphaproteobacteria bacterium UBA2723 | reverse complement strand
TATTATCTAATATTACGGATACCCCCGGTCAAAATTTGCGCCGCGGAGATTTGGAAATAGGCGCATTCAATCGTATTGCCGCCGCCGTAGGTGAATCTCAAAATTTTCCGTTGTACATAGATGACACCCCCGGTATTACCGTTGGCACGATACGTAACCGCGCCCGTCGTTTAAAGCGGACAAAAGGCTTAGGGTTAATCGTCATAGATTATATTCAACTTATAACCGGCTCCGGCAGTAAGAAAAGTGAAGGCAATCGTGTGCAGGAGATGTCTGAAATATCAAGAAACTTAAAAATATTAGCCAAAGAATTGGATGTTCCCGTCATTGCTTTATCCCAATTAAACCGTACGGTTGAAGGCCGTGAAGATA
>DEKL01000045.1:0-4426 GCA_002353835.1 Alphaproteobacteria bacterium UBA2723 | reverse complement strand
CAGGATGCGGATATTGTTATGTTCGTTTATCGTGAAAATTACTATATTCAAAATGAAGAGCCGAAACGTAATCTTCAAGAAACGGATGAAAAGTTTAATACGCGCTACGAACATTGGGTGCAAAGAGAAAGAGAAACCAGAAATTTGGGTGAAGTTATTGTCGGAAAGAACCGTCATGGTACCACCGGTACGGTAAAATTGTGTTGGTTAGGCGAGTTTGCGAGATTTACGGATTTAGCTCAGGAAGACCGTCTGCCTGAACAACGAGGCTGATATGAAAAAATATAGCAAAGAAGAATGGGAAAGTATCTGTCGTCGTTGCGGTAAATGCTGTCTGATAAAGTTGGAAGATGAGAATACCGGCGAAGTTTATTATACCAACGTTATTTGTCGTTATTTTGATGAAGAAAAAATGTGCTGTTCGGTTTATGATAAACGTTGCGAATTGGTACCGACCTGTTTGAAACTATCTCCCGATAATGTGGACAAATTATCATGGATGCCGAAAACCTGCGCTTATCGTGAGCTTTTTGAAAATAAACAGCCGATAAAGACCACGGTAAAAGGGCGGGTTATCAGTGAAAAGGCTGTTAAAGAGGAAGATTTGGAAGACCATATAGTAGATTGGGAAGATTTATAATGCCGAAAGATGAGTACATTTTGGAAGAAAGCTATGATCCGCAAAGCCGCTTTGATGATATGGAAGGTGTTGAACCGGAATTTTGGAAAAAAAAGTCTTTAGAAGAAATGAGCAAAAGAGAATGGGAATTGCTCTGTGACGGTTGCGGTAAGTGTTGCTTAAACAAAATAGAAATCAAAGGAAGGATACATTTTACAAATACTTATTGCAGATTTTTGGATACTAAAAGTTGCTTGTGCAAAATTTATGATTGTCGTTTTAAAAAAATTAACGATTGTCGTGATATAAATCTCTCTGCGATTCGGGAGAAACCGCGTTGGCTGCCGAAAACCTGTGCTTATATTTTGTTGGATGAAGGCAAAGACCTTCCGTCCTGGCATCCGTTAAAAACAGGTAAGGCGGTATCGGTACATGAAAGCGGGCAATCCCTAAAAAATAGAAAACTAATAAATGAATCTGAGGTAGAAGATTATGAAAATTACATTGTTGAGTGGCCGGACCTTTGATATCAATGCCGACTTAGGTTTTGATATGAAAATTGTTTATTCCGCACGTTCCCGTCGCTTAACCTTAAGGATAGATAGAAAAGATCGCATGGCGGTTTTAACCGTTCCGAAGTATTGTTCGCGCAAAAAAGCGGTTTCTTTTGTTGAAAGCCATCAAGATTGGGTGTTGGATAATTTAAAGAAAATCCCCGAATTTAAGAATTTTCAAAATCATGATAAAATAACGTTGTTCGGCCATGAATATACCATAGAGCACAGTCCGATACGCGGCAACACCCGTTTAGATAAGAAAAATAATATTTTGTATGTTTCCGGCGGTATAGAGTTTTTGCATCGCCGCGTTAAAGATTTCATCAAGAAAATCGCGTTAAAGGAATTTACCGTTCGCTCACAAGAAACCGCTGAGAAAATCGGCAAAAAAGTGCATAATGTTTTTATCAAAGATACAAAATCCCGCTGGGCAAGTTGTTCCACATTAAATAACATCAATTACAGTTGGCGGTTGGCATTAGCGCCGGAATTTGTTATTCGTTATATTGTGGCGCATGAAGTATCGCACTTAAAACACCAAGACCATTCTGCACATTTTTGGGCATTGGTGGAATATTTGGAAGAGGATGCGGATAAAGGTCGTGAATGGCTGACCGAAAACGGACAGCAGCTTTATATCTATAAATAGTCAATCCACAAGAGATGAAACCTCGTTGACAGTTGTAAAAATCTGCCTACAATAAGCGCATATAAAATAGAGAAAGGATAGAGTTATGGAACAAAGAATTGTAAATGTTAACGGGGTTAAACTGGCTAATAATCTGCCGTTTGGTTTATTGTGCGGTCCTTGTCAGATAGAGAGCCGTCAGCACGCTATTGATATTGCCGGCGCGATGATAGAGATTACCAAAGAGCTGAATATTCCGTATATTTTCAAGGCTTCATTTGATAAAGCCAATCGTACATCTATTCATGGCGCACGCGGGGTAGGTTTGGAAGAAGGTATGCGGACTTTTGATGAGATAAAGAAGTTGTATAACAATATCCCGATAGTAACAGATGTTCATGAGAGCGGACAATGTGCGGAAGTAGCCAAACATGTTGATATGTTGCAGATACCGGCGTTTTTGTGTCGGCAGACGGATTTAGTGGTTGCCGCGGCAAAGACGGGCAAGGTCATCAATATTAAGAAAGGGCAGTTTTTAGCCCCGTGGGAAGCCAAGAATTTGGTGGTTAAGTGTGATGAGTCGGGCAATCATAACGTATGTTTAACCGAGAGAGGTACAAGTTTCGGCTATAATACGTTAGTAACCGATATGAGGGGCTTACCGAGAATGGCACAAGATACGGGATGTCCGATAATTATGGATGCAACACACTCGGTACAACAACCGGGAGGCATGGGCGGTTCGTCCGGTGGGCAAAGAGAATTTGCGCCGGTATTAGCGAGAGCTGCGGTGGCGGTTGGAGTGGCTGCTGTATTTATGGAAACGCATGAAAATCCGGATAAGGCATTGTCGGACGGGCCGAACACGATTGCTTTGAAGGATATGAAAGGCGTACTTGAAGTATTAAAGAAGTTTGACGAAGTCAGAAAGAGTTTGGACATCTTTTAATGCAGGTGACGCTGTCACCGCGCCGCGCGTAGCGGTGCCGTGCGCACAGCACACGACGAAGTCGTTCAAGGCGCGCAAAGTAAAGATAAAAATATCAGGCAGGGGTAGGACCTCTGCCTGATATTTTTAGCGCGCCTTTTTTATCTAAAAATCAAACTTGGCATATAACTTGGCACATAAATTGGTATCTAAATTCGGAAGACAACAAAAAGGCAGAGATTTTATACTCTGCCTAAAATTTTTCAAAACCTATTACAAATTAACTAAACCAAGCATTACAACCCGTCGTTAGCCTTAGTCGGTTCCATCGGTAGGTATTGTCCGACACCGCCGAAGTATTTACGCATAAAACCTTCCTCGGAGCCCATAACCGGTGTACTGTCGGAAGAAATTTTAACATCTTTACCGTTTTCTTTAGTCAGCTGAACAACTTTTTCAACCTTATCGGCAGTATTAATCTCAATAGCAACCACCTTGCGTTCCAATTCTTCCGGTTTAAAGAAAGCGAGTCGTTTCATGGTTGAACTCATATAAATCCAAGATTTGTGATCCACACTGGAAATAACGGAAGGAGAACCCATAATTTTACGAACCTGATCTTTTGTCATCCCTTTGTTAATGGAATCAATATCCTTTTGCGGAGGCATATTGCCCTCGGTTTGGTTAAAATAATCAGTTTTACAGCCGGCAACAAAGAGGGTTGCCACAACAAGAGTAGAAAAAACGATATTGCGTATTGACATCTCTAAATCCTTACAATTATATTGAAGCTATATAACCCTATATCATAAGGAAATAAAGAATGCAAAAAGAATTTTCTTATCCCCTGAAAATTGATGAGTTAGGGCAGGGCGAACAACGCTACAAGATAAGCGCAGACAAGGCTCAGCTTAAAACTTTATCAGAAATTTTGCAAATTCCGTCTGTGAATAGTTTTAGTGCGGAGATGAAATTAAACTTTCAAAAAAAGAAAGGGATATTAAACATCAGCGGTAAAGTTAAGGCTGATTTAGGGCTAATCAGCGTTATATCATTAACGCTGTTTAATAAAGTGTATGAGACAGAGTTTAACGTTTTATATGATACCAATGCCACCTATGAAGATATATATACGGATGATGAGGATATCAATCTTGATGTGCCGGATATTGTGATAGATGGCAAGATAGATTTGGCAGATATTGCCATAGAGCAGTTAGCCTTGGTGATGGAAGATTATCCGCGCCTTGAAGGGGAAGAATTTACGGAAGTCATAGAAGACAATGCGCCGGTAAGAAATAATCCCTTTGCAGTCTTAGAAAAGCTTAAGAAATAAACATATCCTCAAAAAACCTTAAAAAAACTCTTGCCTTTTATATTTTTTTTATATAAAAGCATAGAGAACGACCCCCTAGATAAAAATAGGGAGTTACTTTGTGTGAAATAATTTTAGAAGAGTTAAAGAAATGGCTACACCTAAGAAAAAAACATCTCAATCTCGCAGAAATATGCGTCGTGCACATGATGCTTTAACACCTAATGCATATCATGAATGCCCGAATTGCGGCGAATTGAAGAGACCACATAATGTATGCCCGAAATGCGGCTACTATGATGGTAAAGAAGTTGTGGCAGCAGCTGAATAAGCGAAAAAGAAATAAGCAGGACGAGGTTGGTCCTGCTTATTTTATTTG
>DEKL01000131.1:9272-16313 GCA_002353835.1 Alphaproteobacteria bacterium UBA2723 | reverse complement strand
GCACCCATAGAGCCGATAGAGAGGACAGAGCGTTGTCCGGCCTGAAGTGATAAGTCTAAGATTGTACGCACATAGTCAATCGTTACGCCGGCGAAGCGTTCACATTCATCAATATGACCGCCTTTAAGGTGTTCAAAGAGGTTAGGGAAGAGGTCACGGTGATTATCTTTATCAATAATATTAAAGGGAAGACAATCCTCGTCGCGTGAAAAGCGTGCGATAAGGTTTTGCGTCATAAAAGATTTACCGGCACCGGGGTAGCCCCAATAAACAATAAAGCGTTTGACTTTCGGCGGTATGGTTTGGTTATTACTTTCTTTAAAGGCAGCGATAGCATCGTTATAATTTTTTTGTGCAACAGGTTGTTCTTTAGCAAGGATTCGTTCAACTTCTTCGGTGGTAAAAGGGGTACTGTCTTTAGCTGAGAGTTTATCCAAATAGTTTAATAAGGAGTCGGTTTGCGTTAAGAGATGTTGTTTAATTGTTGTTGTCATGGTTATATCCCAGTTCATTTAATTGGTTAATAGTATCAAGGGCGTTGGTGTGCAGAATACCGATACCGCCCATAGCCACCCATTTTTCAATATTATTCGGGCGGTCATCAATAAGGATATCGTGCGGTTTACCGAAATTTTGCTTATCTTTGGATAAACAGCAGATAACGCCGTCAGTAATATTATAGTGATCTTTAAGCCATTGTTTTTTTTCTTTTTCGGCCTTATCAAAGCCATAGACGGGGAGTCCGGTTAAGATTTTAAAATCGGTTTTTTGAAGATAATTGATGAGGATATCGGCATCGGGCATTTTCGGTAAGTTAACCCAATAGTTTGGGGTAGTAATAACGATTTCCCAAAGTTCTTCTCTGGGGATTTTATAAGGCAAAACGCCGTGCTTTTTAAGGAAAGCCCCGTCAAAATCCACCAAAACACCATCCATATCACAAAAAATCATAATCATCTCCCTTAGAATATGGTATCAGTATAGAGGGAAAAACGAGGAATAAAACCAACAATATATTACAAAATATTACTTGCGGGAGCGGGGAGATTTAAAATATTTTGTCCAATATGACAAAATTATGTTGACAAGATACATTTTTTGCGATATAAAGGTAGCTATCTTAAGTAACTTTATGTCTCACTAATTAAAATTTCTAAAAATTATGAAAAAGTTTTCTTTTTTTGCAGTTGCATGCGCGATAGCCATGACTGCAGCAGTGACAATGACAAGTTGTGGAAACAAGAAGGCAGAGCCGGTCATTCCAGAAGGAACCGCCATTGGCAACATCAAGTACTTCATGGACGAAGGCACCAACAAGATTTCCTTCATCAAGGACAAGGACGGAACCCCCGAAGTCAGCGCAACCGAGTACACCGAGATCAAGGCCGAGGATGGCTTCCTGGTGGCACAGAATGCCGACGGCAACCTGAACATTCTCTCGCTTGAGGGACAGTCGTTTGCCATCGCAGAAGCCTACGAGGTCGGAACCCTGGCTCCCGTCAACGACACTGATCAGCCCGCCGCCGTGGTATTCACAGCAGTTCCAGGCAATGGAAACCACTTAGCCTACCTGATCGCAAGCCATGCCTCAGTCGCCATGGTATCCGGCATCAAGGAGACAGTCGTTCCTCTGAATAACGGTTTCACCATCTTCAAGAAGAAGACCGGCTGGGGCTTCGCCAAGAGCGATGCAGAGGACGCCGTCTTGGAGGACCTGAAGGCTGTCAATGCCGTAAGTACAAAAAACGGCAAGTTCTACTTCTGGGTTTCCTCCAAAGACTTCACCGGACTGGTGAATGAAAAAGGAGACGGTGTCAAGCCGATGAACCAGAATGCTTTCAAAGCCTTGAAGAAGAAGGGTAAGACCCTCTGGGAGAAGGACGGCTCAGTAGGCATTCTCGTCAAAGCCATCTAACAACTCGTCAAAAGTGCAGAATGCACGCCCCCTTGTTCCAAACGGAACAGGGGGATTTTTTTTGCCTGAAACACAATTATAGACTTGACAAAAACACGATACGTATTATATTAACTCCCATTAGGAGTAAGCACTGGTATTTTACAGCGGGTTGTTGACCCGTTGCCGTGCTTTTGTGTTTTTTTTATAAATAAAAAGGATAAAAAATGATAATTACTGATGTTTCGGATAGTACTTTAAGAAGTGATATTGTAAGCTATAAGAAATTACGAAGAAAACCCTATACCCTGACGGTTCATGTCAAAACAGAAAGCATAGAAAGACGTGCCGAAGAAGTTTTAGAAAGTTTTGAAAAAGGAGATTTGCGCCTTAAAAAATCTCAATATTCGCTGTTTGCCAGATACATAAAAATATTGGGTGGCTTTAGACGTGAGGAATGTTTTGATAAGTTGCAGAAAATGGCAGATTTTGATGTCAGAGAATCAGCTCAATATGCCGAGCGTACATGGTATCAAAAATTATTTAATATAGATCCGAATGCTATTAAGTATCTTTCCGCCAAAGAAATGAATAAAAAAATGGTAAAATATAGAAAAGATATGAAAAAACTTGAAGACAGCCAGTATTCGGAAATAATGGCTTCATATCGCTGTGAAAAGGCACGCGCCGAGGCAGAAGATTATATGAAAGCTTACATTGAAGACAAAATCTCAATGAAAGAGGAAGATGCCCAAACTTTTAAGGCTTATGTTAAAACCATGTATTATCCGATATATGAGGGCTGTATCGCCGAAAAAGCCTTAAATAAATTAAAGCAGGACAATTTTGCTGATGCTAAAGTGGTAGATATGCAGCCGAAAGCTAAATTCATCAATATCAATATGCCATCTTCTCGTAGTATGATTAAATGGGGAAAAGCCGCTGCTGTTGCTGTTGTGGCAGGAATAAGCTCTATCTTGATGCTTAACGGTGATAAAAGCGTAAACGGTATGCCGGTTAAGAAATATGCGCCGAAAATCGCTAAAACAATTGCTAAAGCACAAGCAAGTTCTGATGCTAAGAAAAAGACCATAACTTTCGCCGAAGCAAAAAAACAGGCAGAAGCTAAAACCATGTTTGCCGATACGCTTGTGGCTAAAGATTATACAACGCCGCAAGCTGTTAAAGATCATCACGATTATATTTTGAAAAAACGTTTAGGTAAAAAACAGAGGGACAAATTGTATGATCAAGTCATGGAACAGGTAAGAAATGAAA
Source organism: Alphaproteobacteria bacterium UBA2723 (assembly GCA_002353835.1). Taxonomy (GTDB): domain Bacteria; phylum Pseudomonadota; class Alphaproteobacteria; order RF32; family CAG-239; genus CAG-267. The sequence goes on along the minus strand of DEKL01000131.1, from coordinate 13,141 downwards.
AATTTGCTTTGCCTCAAGGTATGACTTTTCACGAATTTGCCTATGCCTTCGCGATGTATCGTGCTTATGGTGTTAAGTCTTCGTTGGCAGATGCTTTAAAGAGCCAGACAAAGTTAACGGCAGAGCAAAATAATCAGGTCATAAAAGATATTATTGCCGCCGGTTATAACGGAGTCGGTGTCAAGAAAATAGCCGATAAGTTGCATAAGAAAAATATGAATTTGAAGCAATGGCGCCAAATGAAAAGACAAGCCGAAATGGTTGCCTAAATATCAAAAATGCCGTGGTGAAAATCACGGCATAATTTTTATGCTTTACAGATAAAATTGCTTTTCGGCGCCAACCGTTGTTTCATCACTATGACCGGAATAAAGTTTGGTCTCATCATCAAGTTTTAACACAATATCGGAAATGCTGTGCCGTAAAGTATTCATATCGCCCCCCGGCAAATCCGTTCTGCCGTAACTTTGTTTAAAAATCGTATCGCCGACAAATGCCGTTTTATTTTCTTTATCAAGATAGATAACCGAATCTGTCGTATGCCCCGGCGTATGAATAACATTAAGCTTAACATCAGGTACCGTTTCAAGTGAAATAATATCGCCGTCATTTAAATATTGCGCCTCATTTAAGATGATTTTTTGCCCCGTCATCAAGGAAAGATTATAATCCGTATTCGTCAGATAGTCTTTGCCGTTTTTATGGATATAGTAGGGGATATTGAGTGTCTTATGCAGCTCATCAACCGCCCCGATATGGTCAAAATGCCCGTGCGTTAAAAGTATTTTCTCAATCGTCCAGCCGTTTTTTTTAATCATCTCTGAAAGCTTGTCCGCTTCAGCCGCCGGATCAATCAAAAAACCGTGCTTTGACTTTTCATCAATGTAAAAATAAGCGTTTGTCTCAAACAAATGATATAATGCAACCGGATAAACAATCATCTTTTTTTCCTAACAATTTGCCTCTGCCGACAATATAATAAGAAGAAATAATTTAAGCAAGTCCATAAGCTAACAAGTAACATAAATCAACTTGACAAGCATATATTTTTCAATACAATGCAAACCATCATTTAATTATTAGCATAAGTTTATATGAAAGAGTTATTATTATCACCGGAAATAGGTGCTGTTACCTATTCGCTTGAACAATTGCAAAGTGAATGTCAACACGCTGAGTTAATTTGTATTTTTAGTAAAATGGACATGAAAAGAAACAAAAGCGGAGAGGTGCCGCCAACCACGGTGTACTTAAGGCTTGAAGGTTCTGAAGATTTTTACGATTTGGAAAACCAATTTGGTGCGGAATACGGTTTTTATGACGGCGCAGTCTTAACCAAAACAGATGTCGGACTGCTTAAAAGAAAAGAACTGTTTGAAAAAATGTGCCTTTTCGGAAATGAAGAAGATACTGATTTTATGAGTAATGCCGCAGATCAGATTTATCCCAAAAATTCATTGATGAAAATTATCTGTGTTCCCGTATCGTTTTTCGGTCTTGATGAAAATGGCCGAGCTGTATGGAAAATCGTTGTAAAAGCATAATGTTTCACAAAATTTATTAAATTTATGAAGACAATTCAATTTATTTTGGGGATGATTTTTCAGTTATTGGGAATCATCTTTCAGCACGCTTTATTGTGGCTGTGGTTATTGCTGTTTAAGTTTGTGTATGTCCTGATGGGCATGGTATTCGGCTTGATTATCGGTTGGTTCTTCGGCGGCATCATCTTAGGCATTTTGGCTGAAATCGGTATTACCGGTTATGCTATGTGGCAGATTGGTGCATTCTTAGGTTTCGTCGGATCGTTCTTTGGCGGTACAACGAATTTCAACAACTTCATCAAGCAAAATCAGCAACCGGACCGTCCGCCGTACAATTATCCGCACCGTTGATAGGCAGTTATCTGAAAACAAAAAGGAGGGAACACGATGTTCTCTCCTTTTTGTTATGGAATTTGTCATCAATAATCAGAGCTCTTTTTTTAGTTTAGCCAAACGCTCAATCCGGCTTGCCGTACTCGGGTGCGTGGAAAAAATTGCCGCCATCGCTTGGTTGACATTGCTAAGCGGGTTAACAATAAACATATGTGCCGTTTGTGAGTTAGCATTTTTCATCTGATATTTTTTAGAATAATCTTCCAATTTGCTTAAAGCACTCATCAGCCACTCCGGATGACGTGTTAATCTTGCGGCTCCTTCATCTGCGGCATATTCTCTGGTACGCGAGATAGACATCTGAATAACTGCGGCGGCAATCGGCATTAAAATAACCCCGATAAGAACAGCCAAAGAGTTTGTGCGCCGATTGGAATTTTGTTGCGTGGCATTATTTACCCTGAACATATTAGCCAACATGGAAATAGCACCGGCAAAAACAGCCGCCACCGAGCTGATGAGAATATCACGGTGTTTAACGTGGCTCATCTCGTGTGCCAAAACACCCTCAACTTCTTCTTCCGATAAAGCATCTAACAACCCTTGGTTAACCGCAACGGCGGCATGCGAGGGATTTCTTCCGGTTGCAAAGGCATTCGGCACATTATCCGGCACAATATAAACTTTCGGCATCGGTAAATTTGCCTGTTCGGCCAAACGCTTCACAATCGGATAAACGGTTGTATCATTTTCTTTGACCGGCACCGCTTTATAATGTTTTAAGACCATCGTATCGCTGAAAAAGTAACTGTACATATTAAGCGCAACCGCAATCCAAAACGCGGTACGCATACCTTCTTCACCGCCCAAGAGTTGCCCGACAAACATAAAAAGAAGCATAAGCCCGAGCATTAACACAAAAGTTTTAATCAATCCCATGGTGATATCCTTTCAGTCCGTAATATTAAAGACAAGATAAAAGAATTAAATTAAAATGGCAATCATTAAAAACAAAAATACGCAGGATAAAACCGCATAAAAGCTGTGAGTTGTTTGTTTTATTTAGTGTTAATTTAAGAAAAACGGGAATAAAGTAAAGCCATTATAACCCGAAAGAGATATTCGGGTGTAATATTTTTTGTTTTAAATATTGTAAAGGAAAATAATATGTCAGCACTAAAAACGATTAGTAAAGCGGTATTACCTGCTTTGTTGGTTATGTTTGCTGGGCTTAAAGAAGCATTTGCTTCGGAGATAGACTTAAACGTTCCGTTGTTAAACGTGAATTACAATATCTTCGGCATTGCGACCACCGGCTCGCAAATTCTGACTTATGGTCTGGGTGTCTGTGTGTTCGGTTTGATTTTTGGTCTTTATGAGTTTGTAAAAATCAAAAAATTACCGGCACATGAATCAATGTTGAAAATTTCTAATTTGATTTATGAAACCTGCAAGACCTATATGAAACAGCAAGCTGTTTTGTTGCTCATTTTGGAAGCATTTATCGCAGTTTGTATTTTCTACTATTTCTTCTATTTGAATAACACCCCGTTACCGAAAGTGATGACGGTATTGGGTTGGTCTGTATTAGGTATTTTGGGTTCATATTGCGTAGCATGGTTTGGTATGCGTATCAATACGTATGCAAACTCTCGTACGGCATTTTTATCCTTAAAAGCCAACCCGTTTAACGTCCAAAACCTGCCGTTACGTTCCGGTATGTCTATCGGTGTATTGCTTATCTGCGTAGAATTGATAATGATGATTATCATTTTATTGTTTGTAGATAGAGCCAGCGCCGGTGCATGCTTTATCGGTTTTGCCATCGGTGAATCTTTGGGTGCATCCGCTTTGCGTATTTGCGGCGGTATTTTTACCAAGATAGCCGATATCGGTGCAGACTTGATGAAGATTATTTTCCGCATTGACGAAGATGACGCACGTAACCCCGGTGTTATTGCAGACTGTACCGGTGACAATGCCGGTGACTCG
>DEKL01000131.1:3500-9235 GCA_002353835.1 Alphaproteobacteria bacterium UBA2723 | reverse complement strand
ACATACGGTGTAACCGGTGTTGCTTTGATATCCTTTATCGTATTGGCAACCGGTATGCAATATGCCGCCAACGGTGATTTGACATTGATGGCAAACGGTATAGATATTCAAGCACGTCTTATTGTATGGATTTTCACGATGCGTGTGTTAATGATTTTGACTTCACTTATTGCCTATGTTGTCAACAATATCGGATGCAAAGCCGTTTTCGGCAAGGCAAAATCATTTAACTTTGAAACGCCGTTAACATCTTTGGTATGGATTTCATCCATTATTTCCATTTTGATGACATTTGGTGTTTCTTATGTGATGATTGGCGATATGGGGGCAGATTTATGGTGGAAATTATCGGTTATCATCAGCTGTGGTACATTTGCCGCGGCGATTATTCCGGAATTTACCAAAATCTTTACTTCATCAAAATCACAGCATGTCCAAGAGATTGTTAATGCCAGCCGTGAAGCCGGTGCATCCTTAAACATTATTTCCGGTATTATTGCCGGTAACTTCTCAGCTTTCTGGAAAGGGTTAGTAATGGTCGGTTTGATGACGATAGCTTACTTTACCTCTAAAGAGGGCTTAGATGCGATAATGGTATATCCGACGGTATTTGCCTTCGGTTTGGTTGCGTTCGGTATGTTAGGCATGGGTCCGGTTACGATTGCCGTAGACAGCTATGGTCCGGTAACGGATAATGCGCAATCTGTATTTGAATTATCACAGATAGAGCAGATTAAGGGCATCAAGAAAGACATTGAAAAAGAATATGGTTTCAAGCCTGATTTTGAGACCGGTAAGCAATTACTGGAAGAAAATGACTCTGCCGGTAACACCTTTAAGGCAACGGCAAAACCGGTGTTGATAGGTACGGCGGTTATCGGTGCGACCACCATGATTTTCTCAATCATCTTGTTGTTAAATTTGCAATTAAACTTGCTTGATCCGAATGTGTTGTTCGGTTTGATGTTAGGCGGTGCGATTATTTACTGGTTCTCCGGTGCATCTATGCAAGCGGTATCAACCGGTGCGTATAGAGCCGTAAACTACATCAAAAAGCACATTAAGTTAGATGGCAAGACAGCGGCATCTATTGAAGATTCCAAGAACGTGGTAAGAATTTGCACGATATATGCGCAAAAAGGTATGTTAAACATCTTTATCGTAATTTTCTCATTTACGATAGCGTTTGCGTGTTTTGATGCAAATTTATTTGCCAGTTATTTGATTTCAATTGCCGTATTCGGATTATACCAAGCATTATATATGGCCAATGCCGGTGGTGCATGGGATAATGCGAAGAAAGTTGTTGAAGTTGACTTGCATGAAAAAGGAAGTGATTTACATGCGGCAGCCGTGGTAGGAGATACCGTTGGTGACCCGTATAAAGATACTTCTTCTGTGGCATTAAACCCGATTATTAAGTTTACGACTTTGTTTGGACTTTTGGCTGTTGAGATGGCTGAGAGTGCACCGAGAAGCATATCTTTGAGTTTGGGTATTGCCTTTTTCGTATTAGGATTATATTTCGTATGGCGGTCATTTTACCGTATGCGGATAGAGTCCACGAAGTAGGGCACAAGTGCCCCGCGCCGCGCGTAGCGGTGCCTGTGCGGCATGAGCACACAGCCGTAAGGCTGTTCAAGGCGCGGAGGAAAGAATAAAAATTTAAGGCGAGGGTAGAACCTTCGCCTTAAATTTTTATCCGCGCCTTTTATTACTCATCATTTTCCTAAAAAAAGAAAGAGAAAGAAAAACTTGCACACAAGGCTCGCCAGCGTGATAAGGGCGCGCTCGCCATGTGCACAATTTTTCTGCGTATCACATAACACTTGCAAAAAAACAAAAAACACCTTAAAAATACCTCATAAAAAACAAGAGGAAAAATATGCTGACACAATTTTCAAGAACGGAACTTTTATTAGGCGAAGCTTCCACCGAAATATTATCAAAAAAAAGAGTAGCCGTTTTCGGTATCGGCGGGGTGGGAAGTTATGCCGTGGAGGCGTTAGCCCGTTCGGGTATCGGGGCTTTAGATTTAATAGATAACGATAAATACACTTTAACCAATTTAAATCGCCAGTTGTATGCTACCCATAAAAGTTTGGAGCAATATAAAGTTGATATTGCCAAAGAGCGCATATCTGACATTAATCCGAATTGTAAAATTGTTACGTATAAGACATTTTTCTTGCCGGAAAATAAAAACGATTTTCCTTTTGAAAAGTATGATTACATTATTGATGCCATAGATACCGTTGCCGGAAAAATTGCTTTAATAGAAGCCGCCAAAGAAAAGAATATTCCGATAATATCGGCTATGGGGGCGGGTAATAAAATTCATCCGGAGATGTTTGAAGTTGCCGACATTTATAAGACCTCGGTTTGCCCGTTGGCGCAAGTAATGAGAAAAGAATTAAAGAAGCGCGGTATTAAGGATGTTAAGGTAGTCTATTCCAAAGAACAACCGCTAAAACCGTTAAAAAACAGCGAAGAACAAACTTCTAAACGTGCGCTTGCCGGCTCAACCTCATTTGTACCGCCGGTTGTCGGGTTAATTATGGCCGGTGTCGTTGTTAGAGATTTACTCAAAATAAGCGATTAGTAAATTGTCTTTTTTAATGCCGCATATTCTTTAAACAACTCTTTGCAATCGTCAGGCTTTTTTACTTGTTGCAAGGAAAGAACCTGTAAATTTTTCCCCTTAATGTAGTTATAAATAAAATCATCCCGAAAACCGATATTTTCGGCATCTTTCAAGTCTGTTCCGTAATAAACGGTTTTAATATTAGCCCAAATAATAGCTGAAAGACACATCGGGCAGGGGTAACCGGTAGCATAAAGTTCGCAACCGGAGAGGTCGTATGTTTGAAGCTTTTTACAAGCCTTGCGAATAGCGTTCATCTCGGCATGACAAGTCGGATCCTTATCTTTTAAGACAGTATTTGAAGCAACCGAGATAACTTTACCGTCTTTAACCACACAAGCACCAAACGGCCCGCCAATATCAAGACGCATTGTTTTTTTGGCGCGTTCAACCGCTCTTTTCATAAAATCTATCATAAAAAATCCTTATAATTTATTGTTTACCGATACTGAGTGGTGCATCTTTTTCACCGACGTATGTAACCACTAAAATAACATCTTCCGTACCATTGTTTTCGCCGTAATGCCAAGTGTTAACCACTTCAGCCATAACATCACCGGCTTTAATGGTCGTCACATCACCGCTTTCGGTATGCACGGTCAATTCGCCGGAAACCATATAGGCAACGTTAATCATCGGGTGTTGGTGCCAAGCGAGTTTTTCGCCGGCAGGGATGGTAATTTTCAACACATTAACTTCCGGATTTTGAAGATTAACGGCGGGATATTGTTGTCCGTTCCAAGAAGAATTTGTTTTAAGCAAAGAAATACTTTCGGCTGCCCATGCATTAGCCGCCAGTACCATCATCAAAGCAAGAAGTTTTATTTTTTTCATCATCATCTCCCGATAAAAATAAGTCTGTATTCATTTTTAAAAGGCAAAAAGTATTGAGTCAAGTTCAAGCAAAAAATGATGCAACGAAAAAAGCGCCTGAGGAGGGAGGTCCTCAAGCGCTTTTTTTGTAAATAAAAAATTATTTAGAAGAAATTTCAATCTTTCTTGTTTTCGGAGCTGTCGGTTCCTTCTTCGGCATATCAATAAAGAGTACACCTTTCTTAAAGTGTGCGCCGATTTTATCATCCGCAATATTTTCCGGCAAACGAACCGAACGAGAGAAAGAGCCGTAAGAACATTCTTTTAAGTAATATCCTTTTTCCTTTTCTTCATTTTCAGCTTTCTTTTCACCGCTGATGGTCAAAACGCCGTCATCTAAAGAAAGGTTGATATCTTTTTCATCCATGCCCGGCAATTCCGCCTTAATTTCATATTTGTCTTTTAATTCGGCAATATCCAATTTAGGCATCGCTGCTCCCTTAAATTCCGAACCATCAAACGGACTCATAAAAGCATCAAACAAACGATTGATGTCGGATTGCAATCCCCAAACATCATTGTTACGCGGTTCCATATCGTGTTTTCTTAAAACCAAATTTGACATCATTTTTCTCCTTATCAAAATATTTACTAAGTAAACCTTGCTTAGCTTTATAATGAGGATATGGTGATGATTAAAGCCTCTCGCAAGAGGAAAAATAAAGATTTTTTTATTAAAAATCTCTTGATTTTAAACAAGCCAAAAACTATATAACCTTTTTTTGACAAAAACGCTTGCATTAAACAAAAAATGCATTATAGTTTCATGCATCAAAAGTAGTTTTTATGTCAAACAATTTTTAATCTAACAAATTATGGTACAACTTAAATTATCAGAAAACGAACAGCTTGCGCTGTTCAAGCAGCCCAATGCTGCAGAGTCGCTCATTGAGTACACTTCTTATAGTGATGAAATCGGCTTTGCCGTGGATTTGAGGATTTATAATCCGACCACCGGTTCTGACAAGAACTGGCTCAAGGATAAATCGTATGCCGTACTGAGCCCGGAAAAACAAGAAATTGTGGATCGGCTTATGGAACAGCTGTCTTTGCAAGATGCCAAAAGGTTTCATGAGGAAAAAAGCTTCCTTTGCAAAGAGGCTCAACTGAAAATCTTTGAGTTTCCGCATGATGTGATTATGGCTATCCTCAAGAATTACCATCGGTTTACTTCTTGGGTTCTCTGCGACGAAGCTCAGCTTAAGCTCGTGGAAACGCTCTCTGCAGAAGAAATCTCCGCTCTGCGCCAAGCCGTCAAATTCCAATTCTGTCTCCCTCTGGAGGCTCAATTAAAGGCATTTGAGGTTTTCTCAAGAGATGATTTTGCATTGGTTATCGCCGATATGCCTCACTGGCAGGTAAATCTCTTCCGTGAGATTTTCCCGCAACTTTCCAAAGAAGAGATTAAGGCGTTAATGCTTGCGTTGGTAGAACATGATGGTACAATCGGTGATGAGATTCAGCGCCAACTTCTCAAGATGCTTCCTAAGGAAGATACCAAGGAGATTTTCCTAAAGCACTTGAAAAAGATAGGTCATCTCGGGGACGAAACCAAGGTTAAAATTCTGACGGACTATTCCTATGAAGATGCTTTGGAAATCATCAAAGAGAGTGCAGAAACCGAAAAGGTGGTGGATGAAGAGGTGCTCTTGCGTGTCATGGTCAAATTTGACGAGGACATTGTCCGCGACATCTTATCCAAGTACATCGCGAACGGCGTTGAATTCCCGGAGGAAGCTCAGCTGAACATTATGGTTGAGTTACCGAAGAAAGATGCCAAAGAACTCTTGAATCAGTACAAGAAAAGGGGCGGTAGGCTTTGCCGGGAAGCCAATCGCTTTATCAACCGAAAGTAACAACAAACAAACGAACACAAAGAAAGGCACCGCAAGGTGCCTTTTTTGTTGTAAGTCAGCAAAGCAAGGTTTTGCGCTTCGTTACTCTCGCGCGCACTGAACCAACTCCTTCGTTGTTTCAAATCCTTGCAACCACTAACAAATAGCGGATACTTATACTAAATCTATATAAAAAAATCTTGACATTAAGAACTAAATGAAAGAAAATAAGCGAGAATGGAAATGGAATAAAAATGAATCTGAAGTTTGAAAATATTGCTTTTTTTTACTGCCGATACTAAAGTTTCGGCTCTTCAGGTGCGTAATACAAATTCTTACTGTTCTATGTGTATGTGTTGCTAACAGAAATATTTCCGTTTGCC
>DEKL01000131.1:0-3424 GCA_002353835.1 Alphaproteobacteria bacterium UBA2723 | reverse complement strand
GCAGAACGGAAGTATGCTGATGTTTAAGTGCATCCAAATATATTACTATGCGATAATGCAAAAATAAATGGAGGATAAGGTCATGAAATTAATTATAGCTGATGAAATAAAAAAAACAGGCATACCGGTGCAAGGTGTGCTGATTAAAGGCACAAAAAATAAACCGACAGATCGTAAATTTGAAGACTATAAGGCTAAAGTTATTGCCCAAATAAAACAAGATTATACATTAGAGAATATCAAACAAGATAAAATTTTACAAGGCTTTAGGGAATTACATACGAGCTTTGGAATATCTAATCGCAAAAACAATGCAGCTTCTGAAAATTTATTGGATTTTGTGCTAAAACGCGGCAATATTCCATCTGTAAACTTGCTTGTAGATATTTATAATTTAATCTCTGTTCAGAGCAAATTGGCCTTAGGTGCACATGATGTTGAGCACATCGGTGGAAATGTTACCTTACGCTTAACCAATGGCAAAGAAAATTTCCACCCCATAGCCTATCCGGAACAAAAAAATATTGGTGCAAAAGAATATGCTTATATAGATGATGATAACGATGTTATCTGCCGATTGGAAGTGCGTCAATGCGAAAAAACAAAAGTTACATTGGATACCACCGATGTATTCTATATCATTCAAGGAAATTTGCGCACAACCGAAAATGATTTGCACATTGCAACCGAACAGCTGATAGATTTAACTACAGAATTTTGCGGCGGCACGGCTGAAGTTATTTAAGAGAATAAATATGCGTTACTTTATGTTGAACATATATTGTTGCTGTATGAACCTTTTAAGCATCTGACTTTAAGGGAAGAGGATGCTTGAAAGGTAATGCGAGGCTTCCCTAAAACAAACAGTCTTAACAATATATGAAGGAAAGAAAAATGAGTAACGATGTAAAAAAAATAACATTCACAACCAATAAAATATTAAAACACATATCCGACGGTTTTATTAGAAATAACATAACGGTCATTATGCCGACATATATGCCGCAACGTGGTGAAGTGTTGCGTGCTTTGGCCGTTAATGGTGTAGATACAATGATTGTCGGCGGTCCGAAGAATTCCCGTTTTTATAAAGAGATACCACAAATCGGGACTGAAATTGATGTTTTGCCGCATATCGGGGTATTCCCGCCGCACATTACAAAAGAGATTGTGCAAACAATACCGGAAAACAAATTAAAAAATAAAAAAATCGCCATATTTTCATTTATCAATTCTATCGGTTGGAGTAATTATATTAAAGAGCGAAATCTAAATACCGAAATTGTTGCAACGGTTGAACAAAGTTTGCGTAACTATTTTGAAGAAAAAGGAAACTTAATCAAAATATTGCAAACTGCCGGTTTGGATGCTTATATCATTCCGACAGAACACGTCAGTAAACAAATGTCGTATCATGAGCTTTATGCCGTATATCATAAATTAAAAAATGAAGATGGTAAAGTGGTTTTGCAGGACATTCGTTCTAAGGTGGCAAATGCCGCTGGAAAAGGGACTTTTTTTGTTGATTCTTTGCAAGACTTCTTAAAAACTATTCAGTTAGCCGAAGGTGAATTTAAGGCAGTGCGTTTTATTAAAGGATTTGAAAGCAATCTGACATTTTTTGCAACAAACACTTTACCGGATGATACTCAGTCCGGTGCAAAGAAGTTGCAATTAACACCGGAGCTTGACCCGTATAATCCGGATACATTGGATATTTTACTTAAACGTGCAGCAAATGTCGGCATCAATGATGAAAATATTGTTACTTTAGTCGGCAGAGGGACATTTAAGGCTGTCGGAGATGATAATTTAACATCTAATGCCGCTAATGGTGTCGGTAATGATTTAGGTTATGTCTATCCTCCGGAAATTCGCCAACAAATTAAAGAAATCGGTGATAAATTATCACATTTAATGGCTCTTGCCGGTAAAGTCGGTGTTGCCGGAGCCGACTTACTGATTGATAAAGATGGTAAAGTCTGGATTAATGAAATCAACGACCGTCTGCAAGGACCGACTTCGCAAATGTCCAAAGATGCCGAAAGAAACGGCGCACCATCAATTTCAAAAATTAACCTGATTGCAAGTTATGCCGATTTTAACAGTGATGAAATCCAGCAATATTTTCAAAATTTGAAGAAATATGCGGAAGAAATCAACGACTTTTATACAACAAAAAGCGGAGAATTTTATCTCAAGGTCAATTCCATTCATCCGTCAAATGAAACGGCTGTTTTTCAACATAACATACTACCGGGATTTTATGATATAAAAAAGCAAGATGGCAAATGGTATTTTGATTTTTCATCACACCGTGGTTTAAATTCGGACACCAATTATCAAACAGATACCCAAAAAGATTATGTAACAATAAAAATAGACGGCGGGGATTGGCATACCGGCGATACGGTCAAAGGAGGTTCACAGCTGTTTCGTCTGACCGGCGTTGCCACAAAAGGCCAAGAACCTTTTACGGTGCAACAAGGTAAAACGGTATTAAGTGAGGAATGGCAAAATATTGTTAAGGCGACGTATGATTATCTGTTCGGTGAAGGTTATATGGAACGTAATCCGTTACGTCAGAAGAGAAAGCAGACAAAAAACATACGGAATATTGTGCCGTCTAACGATATATTAACCAACATGATTATATCTGATTTAATAAAAGCAAAATAGGAGTTAGTTATGAAAATTTATAAAGAAAACATCAATATCGGTCAAACCCCGATGGGAAATGAGTTAAGTATTCTCAAATATACCATAGACAGTGGTAATACCGGCAAAACAATTTATATTCAAAGTGGTACACATGGCGGAGAAGTTACTCAATGGATTTTACATGAATTATTTAACTATCTCCAAAATAACTTAAAGCAAGGAAAAGTCATTTTAGTGCCCAATGCCAATCCCGTATCTTGGTTACAACGGAGTTATTTTTCCACCAACGGGAAATTTGATATGTATATGGGAAAAGATTGGAATCGTAATTTTCCGGGAAACGCGCAAGGTTCACTCGGAGAACGGATATCTTCCGTATTATTTGAACAAGCCAGTCATGCGGATTTTGTTTTAGATTTGCACACATCACGCTTGAGTTTGCCTTTTTCTATTTCTTTTCATTCAGAGGATAAGCCGTATGCCGAGGTTTTGGGGTTGCCTTTTAATCAGGTTATTGATACGGAAATTAAAACTTCGTATGTCAATACTTTAAATGCTTGCTTACATAAAATCAATATACCGAGTTTATGTATAGAATGTGGAAGTCATGATGCTTATGAACCGGAAAATATTGAATTGGTTAAGAATGGTATTCTGCGGATTTTGAAATTTTTTGAACTAATAGATAATGCGCCTGTTGCCAATACAGGAAGACAGCAGATTTTTTATGATAAAATAATTACCTATATAGCAGAAAAGGGAG
>DEKL01000053.1:23527-29693 GCA_002353835.1 Alphaproteobacteria bacterium UBA2723 | reverse complement strand
CTTATCCGTTTTAAACTCCCAACCTCCGATTCTCTCGCAGATTCTTTTGGAGTCGCTCCTTATTTTTGCTCTAATATCTTAATTTTTTAAAAATTGCATAAAAAAAGCAGAGAAAAATCTCTGCTCAGATAAATTAGAAAATAAATTTTTTTACATATGAGAATTAAGCCATGTTTCAATAGCGGATTGGGAATTAAAACCAACCTTTGTATCAATTTTTTCGCCATCCTTAAACAAAAACATGGTCGGAATACTTCTAATCTCGTAACTGGCAGCTGTAGCCGGTGCCTCATCTACATTCATTTTACAGATTTTGACTTTCTCACCATATTCTTTGCCTACTTCTTCCAAAATAGGACCTAATTGGCGACAAGGACCACACCATTCAGCCCAAAAATCTACCAAAACAAGCCCCTTTGACTTCAAAACTTCACTTTCAAACTCACTGTCGTTTATTGCTTTCATATCAAACCCTTTCCTAATATAGCAGTGTAACTGATAAATAATATAGGGATATCTTTTATAATATTCAAGATGAACAGAGTCATAATCCGAAAGTTTTAGATTTCCATCATCTGGCAAGTGTTCGTCCATAGGATATATGTCTCAATTTTCTTTTGAGGATAAATTTTTTCAAGCAACGATTTATAGGCACTAAGTTGTTTGAGATATAAATCTGGAACTTCATTGATATTTTTTGCAGCTGGACGATTCGTTTTGTAATCTACAATAATCACCTTATCAGGCTCAATAACTAAACGGTCAATCTTTGCAGATATAATTTTACCTTTATCTTCGCCGATAATGGGAACTTCTGCCATAGAATTAGGGGAAAATATCTCTTTATACTTTTCACAAAGGTCTAAAACTTCAGCAACGGCACTATGAATTTCAGTATCAGAAAACGAGTGCAATTCCCGTTTTAAGAAATATTCTGCCGCTTTAAGACGATTATCTTCCGGCACGGTAGAGATATATTGCAATAATTTATGAATTGCCGTTCCTCTTTTATAAAAGCGCCCATTGTCTTCCAAAGGAGAAGAAACTAAATCTTTCTCATCATTTTCATCACGAGAAGGTGCATAAGGCTTTGCTAAAGGATTTTCCATCGGTGCCGGAGAGAGTATTTCTTTATAATCATCTAAGTTGATGTCATCATCTGTTGCCGTTTCTGTCTTCTCATCAAAAGGGATTTCTTGGTTAATCTGATAAACAATACGCTTATCATCTTCTGCCAAGGTAATGTTGGAAACAATATTATTTTGGAGCATCTTATACCAAGATTCCTGATTGGCATCTTTATCTTTTGTGAAACCGGCAATATACAGGCGGTCTTCCGCACGGGTAAGCGCTACATATAAAAGCCTGCGGTATTCATCTTCATTGGCATCGAGGTCTTGCTCTTTAATCTTTTTACATACGGCATCATAATTAGCAGAAGCGGTCGGAAAATAAAGCATGCCGTCATCCCATAGAAAATCACTCTTAAATGATCTGCTTTTTATCCTTGTGGTATCTGCTAAAATAACAATAGGGGCCTGCAAACCTTTTGAACCGTGAACAGTCATTATTTTAACCGTATCATCAGAGCCTTGTTCCATCTCTTTTTGGATAATAACTTCGTCTTGAACAATCCAAGAGATAAAACTTTCTAAAGATGGAGTGTGTTTTTGTTCAAAAACAAGAGTCAGATTAAGAAATTCATCCAAGACATCTTCAACTTCTTTACCGATTCGCGCGATAAAATGCTGTCTGCCGGACATTTTAACCAAAACATAGTTAAAAAGTTCAAAAGGTCTTAAAAAACCGCTCATATTAAGCAAAGTTTTGAGTTTTTCAGCAATATCTCTGTAAGCGCCATCTTTTAGAAGGGTATTAAATAATGTATCTTCTCTCTTATAGCATAATTTAAATAAATCATCATCAGTAAGCCCGAAAATCGGGGATTTTAACACTTCAGCCAGAGATAAATCATCTGTCGGTAATAATAAAAATTTACCGAGGGAAATTAAATCTTGTACAGCAATTTGCTCCAATAATTTCAATTTATCTACGCCGGAAACTTTAACACCGATACTTTTACAGGCACGGACAAATTCCTCCACAAAGGCATTACGTTGCTGAACAAGGAACATAAAATCTCCGTAACGAATAGGCCGGTTTTTAGAAACCAACAGCTCTTTTGCCTCAACTAAATCTTTTATTTTTTGTGCGATTTGCTTGGCAAGTTGATTTGAAAGAGAAGTTTTTTGTTCGCGAACAACTGGTAATATCCAATTATAATCACTGTCTTTTTGTGTTTCATCAGGGCGGAGTAAAGGTAATATTTCAACCTGCCCGCCTTCGCCTAAACGAAACGGCCGGTGATTGATATGTTCATCTTCGGGAACAACGCCTTTCTTTGCCTGCTCAACTTCAAACAATGTATTAACACAGTCCATAATCGCTTTTGTTGAGCGGAAAGAAACATCCAAATGTACTTTAGAAAATTTTTGGATTCGCTCAGCAAAATAGCGATACATTTTATCAAATTCTTTAGGGTCAGCACCTTGGAAACTGTAAATAGACTGCTTACGGTCACCCACAACAAAAACCGTACGCGATAAAGCGTCTTCATGGGTGCCGATTCCTGCAAAAAATTCTTGTGTTAATGCCCGAATAATGGCCCATTGGTCAGGAGATGTGTCTTGCGCTTCGTCAATTAAAATATGGTCTATACCACCATCAAGCTTAAACAAAATCCAGTCTGCAACCGAACTCTTTTCAAGAAGTTTGCGGGTTATTGTAATCAAATCTTCGTAATCCAAAACGGCATAAAGAGTTTTATAAGCCGAGTATTTATCTATAATGCTTTTAGCAATATAAAGAACAGCTTTTGTTGCCAAGAGGACACTAAGCGCGGTAATTGTATTTTCTGTTTCAAGGATACGCTTTGCTTCACATTGCATAAACAACAAGATATCCGGATATTTCTTTGCAATTGTCTGTGTGGCTAATCTGCTGCGAACAGTTCCTTCATTTGTTAAAAAGATGGATTTATATTTATCATAGCAATCGGTTGAAAAATCTTTTTCCAAAACAAAACGAAATGCTTCGGAACGCCCGATATCTTCAGCGCTTCCTTCTGCGAAAATTTTAATAGCTTCAGAAACGGTTTGGCGGTTAATTTGTTGCATGAAATTTTGCTTTATATCATCAACGCTGAGATTTGCGGAAACACCTAAATTTTTCTCTAAGACCGAAAGAATTTCCGGTATGTTTCCATTATATTTTCTTAAAAGAGCATCAATTTTACCCCGATTTCCCGTAATCATATTCATAATTTCGGGGAATTTATACTCGCTGATAGTCTGTGTCAGATAAAAAACAGCTTGTGTAAGAGAATTATCTTCGGAAGAAATAGTCGTTTTTAACAAATCAAGTTTGATGTTTTGCAGAATTTCTTTGGCGCTTCTGTCATCTAAAACCTCAAAATAAGGAGAAATGCCAGCTTCTAAAGGAAATCTTTTTAAGATATCCTGGCAAAAACTATGTATGGTTTGAATTTTCATACCACCGGGGGTATCCAGCAAAACTGCAAATAAAGTGCGTGCATAATTTAAGACACTGTCATCAAAATTGCCACCCAATAACTCGGTTAAATCTTGTCGTAAATCAACATCACTTTCAATAGCCCAAGAACTTAAGCGTTTTGCGATTCTTTCGTTCATCTCAACGGCTGCAGCTTTGGTATAGGTTAAGCATAAAATCTTTGCCGGATGGACTTTTGCCAACAATAAGCGCAAAACCCTGTCTGATAACACCTTTGTTTTTCCGGTTCCTGCAGAGGCCTCCACCCAAACGGACATATCAGGATTCGCCGCCGCCATTTGCTGATTTGTAGCCAATTTGATAAGTTCTTGTTTTTTTTCTTCAAAGCTATTCATCATTTCCTCCATCATCATCTTGTACAGACCACTCTTTTACACGAGCCAAGTGCTCATAATCACGATTTTTCGGAAGATATTTCGGAATAGGGCGTGAGTAATAGGGCGTATTTTCAAAATTAAAAGTAGAGATAAGCTTTAAGATATACTCCTCGCATTTTTCTAAAACATTGTCTTCTTTAGGGTTGATAATCAAAATATTTTTAGGGGATACTTTGTCTCCCAAATGCCAATAAACAAGTTGATTGATATTTTTGCCGGATAAATTGGGGAAGTTACCTTTTTTAGCAATTAATCCTTCTAATAACAGTTGCAAAGCATGGCCGCTCATAACTTGTTTTTTAGTCGGTATTTTTCCTGTTTTGTAGTCAATGATATTAACACCATCGGTACGAAGATTATCAATTCTGTCAGCTTTTGCCGTAAAAGTAATATCACTACCGGATAAATTATAACTGATGCAACCTTCAATTTCATTATAAATTTTTTCTGTATCAAAACGATTCTCTAAAGCAATATAAGCCATTGCGGTCTTAACGAATTTGGGCCACCAAAAAGCTCTTAATGCTTGTTCTATGTTTGATTCGTCAAAACATCTCTTTCCGATACTGATAAGCATATCCAATGCATTTTCCGGCAATTGCTGAGGGTAGGCATTATTAAATGTCTCCACGATTCCGTGGATAAGTGTTCCATAATCCCGCTGATCCATCGGAATATCCAAATCGTCTAACGGATATAATTTAAGGATATACTTTGCAAAAACGGAATAGGGGTCTGCCACTAATAAATCAACTGCACTGGCGGATAACTTTTTAGGTCTGGCAGATAAAGGTGGGCATGGGGCCGGTGGTGTGATGGTTAAACTTCTTTCCGGCATGTCAAGTTTTGCTGCCAGTTGTGAAAGTTTGGCAGATTTAAAGGCTTTAATGTTAGAACCCATCGCTCGCAAAACTGTTTCTATACGCAAAAGCCAGCGGGATTTTTTCATGGGTGCTCCGTCAACGCGCTCAGCTCGGGTTAAAATAACATTATCGGCCGTTAAGAAACCGCATAAATCAGCTCCGAGAATGCCGATATTTTTTTCCGGCAAACTAAATCCGAAATCTTTTTTCATTGGTCGCGACATCCACATATCGGCCTGTTCCGGTTTGGGCCATATACCTTCATTAATTTCCCCTAAGATAACATAGTCAAAGTGACATAATCTTGCCTCTATCGGTCCTAAAATACTTAATCTCGGGTGTGTGCCATAAGATGCACGCACACTTTCAAAACTCATCAATTCAGAAAAAAGCTGAAGATAGTCTTTACCGTTAATCAACCCTAAGAATTGTGCTGATTCCAACATTTTCGTAATAAATTTAGCGGCACATTTTCCGGCATCACCGCGCCAAAGGAATTTTTTTCCGGCTGTTTCATCAGAAGTTGCAAAATCCTCGGCAAGTTCAATATGCTTTTTTATAATCTCTTCAAAGGAAACTTGCGGTAGATCCAATAATTCCGCAAAATCAATAAGCTTATTCTTTATGACTTGAAAAAATGAAGATAAATTCTCATTCGGAACAGTGTTTTTTTTGCGTAGTTCATACTCATAATCATAAACTTTTTTTCTAAAATCAGCCGCTGAAGAGTGAAATAACATAAAAGGATTTTTCATTAAACTGATAAAATTGATATCGGAATCTATGTTTTGAGCTGCTTCTGCCATAAGTCTTAGGAAGATACCGATAGGGCTTAAATTAAGAGGAAGACCGGCCGAATCATCAATTTTAATTTCAAAGCGTTCTAATTCGGAAGCAACACGTCTTGCAAGATTCCTGTCATAAGTTATAAGTGCGGCGGTTTTTTCCGGGGTGTTCAATATTTCTCTCATTTTCAAGGCAATTGCAAGCGCTTCATCACGTTGTGTCTTGCTCTCTAATAAGGATATACCTTCTAAACTTGCAATAAGATCTTGATTGTTGTGTAACTTCTGCCAATCATCAGAAACAGAAGCCGGGCGCATAATTTCCGAAATAAACTTTTCGCGTGCCTCATTTTGCGGTAAGCAAAAATTTCCAATTTGTTCACGACTGATAAGAAGATGCTCCAACAGTTCTTTGAGTTCAAATTGCGGATGCGATTCGTCAACGGCATTCCAATAAGTATCATCGGCTTTTGTATCAAGTCCGGCAAAATAAATTTCGCCATTTGGAAGGTTAGCAATGACCTTTAGTAAATTAACAATAGCCGGAAAA
>DEKL01000053.1:21765-23519 GCA_002353835.1 Alphaproteobacteria bacterium UBA2723 | reverse complement strand
GAAGTAATTCCGGCAGCAATAATAACACGGTCAGTTTGTTCTTGTTGCCAAATATCAGCTTGTTTATACAGCAAGTTCTTCCTAAAATCGCAAACATCTATGGCTTGCCGTTCCTCCAAAATATGTGGCCAATATTCCGTGATAATTTTAAGAAGTTTTAAGGTTTCTTGCCAGTGTGCGGCATATTTATCCGGTACCAGATCATAAAGTTTATCAAAAGAAAGACCTTGATTACACGCTGTATCTATTAAATTTGCTAACTCTTTAGCCAAACTGACAGCTTGTGCCAAAGAAATTTGTTTTAAGCCGAAATCATTCGGCTTAGACATAATCATTCTTGTAAATAAAAACAGCCGTTCTTCATTGGAAATAACAGATTTATTTTTATCAGAATCATCTGCTAAACCGAATGTATCAAAGAAAAGTTCTTCATCATCAATTTCCGCAACGGGTACTATTTTAGGTAAGATTGTAGGCTTAAGCCCTTGTTTGCGAACAAAAGCCGCAGTTAAAGATTGGCAGGCACGCCGATTAGGCACCAAAAATAAAACACCGGCCAACTCTAAATCGTTTTGCTCATATCGTTTAAGAAAGGATGTTGCCAAAGTATCCCAAAACGAGCAACTGAGCGGAATGTTAAAAACATTTTTTAATTCAGACATTATACTCATCTTGTGTTGTTAAATAGGTTATAAATTTTTGTAAAGCACGTCCGCGGTGGGAAATCTTGTTTTTTTCATCTCTGTCAAATTCTGCAAAAGAGCGGTTAAAACCGGTCGGAATAAATATCGGATCATACCCAAACCCCATCGTTCCGCTTTTTTTTGTGGCGATTCGCCCGTCAACCCGACCTTCAAAAGATTTATAGTTCCCATTAGGATTAGCCAAAACAATAACACAGGAAAAGTGTGCTGAACGATTATTAGAATTTGTTTCGGCAAGTTCATTAAGAAGTTTTTCAATGCCTTTATCAAAATCACGATTTGGGGCATATCTTGCGGAATAAATACCGGGACGTCCGCCCATGGCATCAACACATAAACCGGAATCATCTGCGATACAGGGAATGTTTTTTTCTTTAGCGGCAGCTAACGCTTTGATGTAAGCATTTTCTTCAAAAGTCGTGCCGGTTTCCTCCACTTCCGGCAGATTTAAGTCTTCACCGGATAAAACTTTAATACCAAGAGGGGAAAGCAAGTTTTTTATCTCTGAAATTTTACCTTTATTATGGCTTGCAAAAATAAGTTCCTTATATTTTGGCATGAGAAATGGCCTCCTTTTGAATTTTAATAAGTTCCTGTGTGCCTTTGAGGGCATATTGATATAATGTATCATAAGCTTCTTTGGTAAATGGTGTGTCTTCCGCGGTGGCTTGAATTTCTACGATTTTTCCGCTCTCCGTTAAGACAAAATTTGCATCTAATTGTGCTTGTGAATCTTCACTGTATTCTAAGTCTAAAATAATTTGATTTTGGCAAATACCACCGGAAATTGCTGCCACGTTCTCTCTGACGGGATTACAATGTATTTGTCCGCTTTTAACCATTTTTGCCAAAGCAATATATAGGGCAACAAAACCGCCGGTAATGGATGCTGTTCTTGTACCGCCGTCTGCTTGAATAACATCACAGTCAATTGTTATGGTGTAGCCTTTCAATGCTCTTAAATCAACAGCAGCTCGTAAAGAACGTCCGATTAAACGCTGTATCTCGTGTGTTCTGCCGCCTGTGCCATGTGTTTCACGATTGTTTCGG
>DEKL01000053.1:0-21727 GCA_002353835.1 Alphaproteobacteria bacterium UBA2723 | reverse complement strand
TGTTTCGGGTACCGGTAGAGCGTGGCAATAAAGAATATTCCGCCGTAATCCAACCATGGTCTTCATCTTTTAGCCATGCCGGTAGCTTTGTTTCAACACTGGCGGTACAAATAACTTGTGTGTTTCCGCACTTTATAAGGCAAGAACCTTCGGCATACAAATTAAAATCCGGTATAATTTCAATCGGTCTTAATTCATCAGCTCTTCTGTTTGAATTTCTCATTTTTTATCACTTTCATATAAGTTAATTGCCTGTAAAACACGCTCTACGGTGTTTTCAACAGCTTCGTTTTTGGTTTCAACCATAATATCTGCTTGGCTGTAAAAAGGGTATTCGGTATCTATGTATGATTGTAATTTACTCTTAATTTTGGAGTCACTACATTGTAGGAAGGGGCGTCTTTTTCTTCCTGTTGTACGGCTGTATAAAACATCAATATCTGCCTTTAACCAAATGGTTAGAGCCTTTTCTTTAGCAATCTTTCGTGTCTGTTCGGCAATAAAAGCACCACCACCGGAAGCCAGCACGCAGGGCGCTCCCGAGAGTAATCTTTTCATGATGCGTTCTTCTCCGGCGCGATATTCATCAGCCCCGAAACATTTAAAAACATCAATAACGGAAAGTCCTGATGCTTTTTCAATTTCTTGGTCGCCGTCAACAAAGGGCAATGAAAGTTTTTTGGCTAAGCGCTTTCCGACACTCGTCTTGCCGCTACCGATAAGTCCGACCAATAAAATGATTTTATTTGTTATCATAGCCATTCACTAATATGATTATTACACTTTACAATAAAGGATATCGTGTTAATAATAATAATCAACATCTATTTGTAAGTTAAAAAATACTCGTTTTATTTAGGGGGATATAATGATGAAAACAAAAAAAAGTTATACAATCTATTTGATTTTATTGATTTTAATTTTAGGTGTAGCCTATACCGCCTGCAAAGATATTACGCCACAACAAGAGCAAATAACACAAAATGTTGAGTTAAAATTAAACAAATGAGCGATTTGTTAAAAGATTTTTTGGATGTAAAAGCTGTTGAATTTGGCGTAGCATTAAATACACTAAAAGCGTACCGTAATGATATTTACCAATATGCTGAGATGATAAAACCGCTTTTGCCGCAAAATGTGACAACAGAAGATATTGAAGGTTACCTGAAACACTTAAATGAAACAAATTGCCAGCCAAAAACGTTAGCAAGAAAAATATCTTGTGTAAGAGAATTTTATAAGTTTTTACAGAGCGAAAAAATAATAACCGAAAATCCGGCAAGTAGGATTCGCTTGCCGAAGATAGGCAAGAGCTTGCCTTTTTTTCTGACAGAAAAAGAAATAAAGAAAATATGTAACAGTAATTTGGGTAAAGGGAAGGAAAAAGATTTATCTTTGTTGCGCATGCGCGTGATGATAAAGTTAATGTATTCTTCCGGTCTGAGAGTCTCAGAAGTTGTTGCTTTACCGGAAAACGCTATTAACTATGATTTGAAACAAATACTCATTTACGGTAAAGGAAGTAAAGAAAGGGTGGTACCTGTTACCAACGAGGTTATAAAAGGTGTCTTGGAATACGTAGAGGTTAGAGATAAATCTTTAGGCAAAAGAAAAAGCAAATGGCTGTTTCCGTCATCAAAATCTTTGAGCGGCCATATAACCAGAGCCGGTTTTTTCAAGGGTTTGAAAAAAATGGCAACAGAAGCAGGCCTTGATGCAACTAAAATACACCCTCACGTTTTAAGACACTCTTTTGCAACACAATTAGTAAACAGTAGTGTTGATTTGCGTTCTATCCAAAAATTGTTGGGGCATGAAAATATTTCCACCACGGAAATTTATACACATATTACAACGGAAAAATTGGCTAATGAAGTCAAAAAGCGTCACCCGTTAATGCAATATAAGAAGAATAATCAAAATGAAAAAGTATAAGTTGGAAATATCTGAAAAACCGCATAGTAAAGACTTAGAAAGTCTTGGCAGTATATTTATGCCGATTATAAAAAGCGCAGTTTCCGCAGAAGATTTAATCGGAACGGAAATAATCATGAATTGGAAAGATATGGTTGGTACTGAAATAAGAAAATTTTGCCAACCGATAAAAACAAAATACGATCCTCGTAATAGTATAAGAACACTTTATGTGGAAACGCCGGTTGGCGGATTTGCGCTGGAAATTCAACATAAAGAACGTTATTTGTTAGATAAAATCAATGCATATTTCGGATATACCGCAATACACAAAATAAATGTCAGTCAAAATACTGAGATGAGACCGCTTTATGTCCCCGAAATAAAGCAAATAAAAGAAGAGAAATTTACAGAGGAAGAAGAAAAGTATTTATCAGATATTGTTAGCGAAATAAAAGATGAAAATTTAAGAGAAATTTTACTGAAAGTCGGTAAAAATGTCATATTATCAAAAAGGAGTAAATGAAAGTGCTTAATATTGTAAAAAGAATTAGCCGAATAATGGCAATGTTGGCTGTGTACGTCATTTGTGCTTACGGATATTTGACAGCTAAGGGGTTTGTGTTTGACGGGCATACAATGATTCTCTCAAATCCCGCTGAAGCAAAAGAGAGGCCGTTTTCTGAGAAGGTAACGGGAGAAGTTGGCTTAAGTGCAGAGCGGACACGAGCACTGGGGGTTGAAAATGCACCATTGACCATATTTGCATATTCTTCAATGTCTTGCGCGCACTGCAGAGATTTTCATAAATTCACTTTACCGAAATTAAAAAGAGATTTTATAGACCAAGGAAAGGTACGCTTTATCTTTATCCATTTTCCGATAGAGGTTATTGCAATGCGTGCCGCAAAACTTTCTTACTGCCTGCCGAATGAAAAATTTTATGATTTTATTGATGAATTGTACGAAAAAAAGGATTGGCTCTATTCTAAAAATGAGCAAAAGCTTTATAATCACGCCAAAGAGTTTGGTATGACAGATGCGGATATAGAAGCTTGTAATGCGGACAAGAAGCTGACAAGTGATATACTGCTTGTTAAACAAAATGCCATAGATAATTTCAATATTTTAGGAACCCCGTCTTTCATCATAGAGGGAAAAGACGGTAAAGAGATGATACTCGGTACCAAAAATTATGATGATTTTAAGGCATATCTTGAAAAAAGACTTGCAGGAGAGTAATAATGCCGGAAATTCCCCAAGATATCCAAGAGATAGATAAGAGAATAAAGGCAATAAAAGCGCAAAAAAAAGAAATTAAAAATAATAGCAAAGACGGATATTCTCAAGCAGCGATAGTCTTTCAAATGGCTATTGAGTTGGTATCGGGCGTTTTTGTTGGTGCGGCAATAGGGTATATTTTAGATGAAATGTTTGACTTCAAATTCATTTGTCTGTTAATATTCACTATATTTGGTGGAATAGCGGGAATGGTTAACGTTATACGCTATTTGAAAAAGGTTGATGATAGAACGGAAGGGAAATAAAATCGTATGTCAGAAAATCCGATGGAACAATTTGAAATAAAAAGATTGTTGCCGATAGAAGTAAACGGCTACGATATCAGTTTCACTAATTCTGCGCTATGTATGATTATATCCGCTTTGGCGGTTGTCGCCCTCTTTTTACTATGCTTGCGTAAAAAATCCATTGTTCCGACGGCCGCTCAATGCGTTCCGGAAAGCGCTTATGAATTCATCTATAATATGATGGTAGAAAATGTCGGAAAAGAAGGGCTAAAATATTTTTCCTTTATTTTTACGCTATTTTTGTTTTTATGTACCGGTAATTTATTGGGTCTGTTTCCTTACAGTTTTACGTTTACCTCACATGTTGCCGCTGTTGGCACACTTTCGCTCTTGGCATTGGTTTTGAATATTGGTGTCGGTATTAAAAGACAGAAATGGGGATATTTGCATACATTTTTTCCTAAAGGAACCCCATGGCCGATGGCACCGTTAATTGTTCCGATAGAGGTCATTTCTTTATTATCTAAACCGCTAAGCTTAACAATCCGTTTGGCTGCTAATATGACAGTCGGGCATATAATTTTGAAAGTAATAGCCGGTTTTGTTGTAACAATATGTTTGGTTTTGGGGTGGCTACCCTTAGCCTTCACATGTATACTGATTATGTTTGAAATATTCATCGGAATATTACAAGCGTATGTTTACACAATTTTGTCTTGCATCTATTTGGGAGATGCATTTCATAGTCATTAACTTATATTTGGAAAGGAAAGAAAATGGAAAACTCATTAATGTATATCGGTGTTGGTCTCTGTGCTTTGTCTATGATGGCTGCTGCTATCGGTTTGGGCAGAGTATGGAGCGTTTTAATTGAAACCATCGGTCGTAATCCTCAAGTTAAAAAAGATGTTCAAACTTTAGGATACATTGCGGCTGCTTTTATTGAAGCAATTGCTTTGTATGCATTGGTTGTAGCTATTTTAATGATTGTTAAATAAATAGGATTGTAGATGCCACAGCTGGACGGATCAGTTTATATAACACAGATTTTTTGGTTATTGGTAACCTTTATAAGCTTCTGGTTTATAATGGCGAAATGTGTTGTGCCTAAAATTTCTGAGACGATTGAAGCAAGAAAACGCAAATATGATGACTATATTCGCAAAGCTGAAGAAATTAACGCCAAAGCACTGGAGGCGCTAAATCGTTATGATAAAATGTTGGCTGTGGCAAAAACGAAAGCAACAGAGCAAATTCTTCAAAACGAAAACGAATTGAAGCAGATTATTGCAGAAAAGGAAAATGAAATAAATCAGCAGTTGAAAATAAAAGTAGCTGAGCAGGAAGAATTGCTGGAAAAAGAGAAGAAGAGTGTGTTAGCTAAGATAAATGCTCTATCTCAGGAAACGGCATATGAAATATTGCAGAAAATAGATGTTATGGCAATTAGTCGTGAAGATCTAGAAAATATTTCCAAAGAAGAGGAATAGATATGATAACGGAAAATACAGATATTGCCGCAGCAGTAGCCGAGGAAAGCGAAATATTTTACCAAAGCGCGGAATTTTGGGTAAGTGTTGCTTTTGTGCTGGTCGTTGCTTTTCTTTTTATTCCGATATCGCGTGTTGTACGAAATCTAATCAATCAGCGTATTACACGTATAAGAACAGAACTTCAAGATGCTGAAACCTTAAAAACCGACGCGCAAAAACTCTATGCGGATTATGAGAGAAAATTTGCTAATATAGATAAAGAAATCGCAGATATTGTTGCCAGTCAGCAAGAAGTAATTGCTAAAACTAAAGAAAAGAAAACTTTAGAATTAAAGCAGATGTTGCAACGCAAACAAGATGAAACAGAAGCCAGGGTGGAGCAGTCTTTTGAACAAGCCAAAGCGGAGATGAATGTGTTAATTTGCAACAATGCCTTTAAGATTTTAACAAAGGCAATTAAGAAGAATCTGAAAAAAACAGACTATAACAAACTTATAGATGCCTCTATAACTAATATTGGCAAAATGGATATTGGTGGTTAACATGAGTAACAGTCGTCTTTTACAGTATAATTTTTCTGATTTATATGTAAATGTTAATAAAGATTTTTACATTTCAGATGAGAGATATGTCAATAGCCTAAAAAAAATTGAACCTAGCGATAAAGATGACTTTTATGAAAAATTGATAAATATTCCGCATAAAGAACCATCCTATTCAATGAACTACAAAGGGACCCTTTTTCGCGTAGAGTATGTTGTAAGCATAAATGGGGGGATGTACTGTTTGCGTCGCATGCCGGCATTAGTTCCGAGCATACACAACCTAAATTATGACCATAGATTTATACAATACATATTATCACTGGCAGATCAAAGTGGCTTGATTATTTGGGCAGGCTCAACCGGTTCCGGAAAAACAACGGCTATCTCTGCATTGTTGGCAGAATACTTAAAATTGCAGGGCGGATTTGCTTACACAATTGAAGACCCTGCAGAAATGCCGTTAGATGGAGAATATGAAGCGTTTAACGGGGCAATAGGCTTTTGTAAACAAACGGAAGTTAAAAATGATGACTGGGGGAAACCATTAAAGTCAGCCCTTCGTTCCAGACCAAGATACATTTTTATCGGTGAAATTCGTACACCTGATGGTGCAAAAGAATGCTTGCGTGCCGCTATTTCCGGTCACCTTGTTTTAACAACCATACACGCCAGTTCTATCACAGATGCCATCAGCTCTTTAATAAAGTACGCAAGTTACAGCATGAGCGAAGCATCTGCTTATGATATTTTATCCCGCGGTTTACTTGGTGTTATAAAACAAGACTTGATTGGTGTTGAAAGTCACAGAAAACCACACGTAGAAAGCTTATTTGCCAATCCGGATATAAATAAAGGCTGCCAAGTACGTGCTATTATCCGTAGCGGTAAGCTAAATTTGGCGACATCAATAGAAATGCAAGCTATCAAAATGGCTCAGTGTACACCACTGTTTTAAGTTTATTTTACTGACCAGATAATAGTGTTTTTATTATCGGCACAGAGGTTCTTTGTTGTATATTTCTGAACGGGTAATTTTTTTTGCCCCCCCCATTCAAAGAGATAATCTCCGGACGCATTTATAATACGAATACTAAGTAGCTTTAAAAGATTATCTTGTTTTAACGGCATCTCCGCATACGAAATGCATTGAGCTTTATTCAATTGCGACAAAACAATATCAAAACTTTGTGATAAAGGCATAATCGTATCGCCGTCGGCACCGTTGCCAATTAAAATTTCCAAACCGTTACTTAAGAGAATCTTATTATCTTTCACAAATTCATTCGGAACAATTTTGTTCTTAATGGCAAATTCTGAGTTTAACCCCCAATAATCCGGTTTATTTGTATAAAAAGCACGAATCTCATCAGAAATTGCAAAAATATCTTGAACATTTCTAGATATTTGCCTTTGGCTCATGGTGCAAGAAACGTAGCCTATCATTATAATAAATAAAGGCACTAACGTTTTTAAAACAATTTGTTTATACTTAATGCAGGCAGAACGTGCAATTGAAACAAGTAAAGAGCATTCAGCATTAAGCCAATTTAATGCAGATAAAATTTTCTGCAGAATTAGTGACAGTATTTCTGAAATTTTTCTACTTTCGTTCAATTTAACTATTCCTAACCCATTGCACTGGTAATTTGATCTTGCATTTCAAACACACCGAAAACAGCCCACGCAATAATACCGGAGATGGCAAACATGGCAACCATGTTTAAAATAGAAGCCTTTGCTTCCACTGCTTCGGCAGATTCATCCAACCAGTCATTTGCAAGTTTGTCCAATGCGTCTTCAAAATTATCAAGTTCTGCATAAATACGCAAATCGGCCACAATCTCTTTATCCGGAAAATTTAATTTGGATTTAGAGAGAGCTTGTCCTAAGTTATCACCGTTTTTAATATAATCCATGGCTCTGTCAATTCTCTCACGCAGATAGCGGTTTGAATCCTTACGTAAAGACGTCATGGCAACAGAAATCGGCACACCGCCTTTGATAAGAGCAGATAAAGAAAGTAACCATGTAATACCCATAAACATTTTATACAAAGACCACGGCGGGCAATCATCAATAACTTTACGTGTCGGTCCCGTCCAAATACCGATTGTTGCGTAAATAACTAAAAATACGGCAGGGAAGAACGAAAAAGCTAAAAGCCAATTTTTTTGTATCCAGTGAGAAATATCAACCAAATTTTTAGCCGTTCCCGACCAACGGGCATTAGGCGCTGCTTCTTCCATCGGCGGTACCATATAGGCACCGATAGCATAAATAACCAAAACAGACATTAATAACAAGAAAGAAGGGTAAGCAATAGCGCCGATAATCGGTTTAAGCATTTTAGAAGTGCCTTCTGCCACACGGATTAAGTTTAACAAAGCACTTTCCAAGTCTGACATATCACCAACGGAAAGCATCAATCTTTCTCGGCTCGGAGCCCATCCCTTTAAGGCATCGGAAAAAGCATAACCGTTTTGTAAAGATTTACCCCACGAAGCAATTGCAATAGCCATAGGCTCATTAGGGTGTTTGCCGTTATCCGTCACACTGTCATATAAAATATCAAGGGAATTCATTAAAGAAAATCTGTTTCTCAGCAAAGAAGCAAGTTTTTTATATACTTTTAAGCGTGATTTACTAGACATTCCGACACGAAACTTAGCAAACGAAACCTCTAACGAGTTTAAAGATTTCATTGCCTTATTAAATGCACCGGACTTATCTTCTTCCTTTTTTACCATTCAAACTAACCTCTAGTATACAGGACGCTGGTCAATTAAGCCACACCAACGCTCAACTTCATCCATATCTATTTGTCCCTTTATCATGCGCTCAATAGCGGCATCTTTCAATGGACGTCCGTTAAGTTCACTAACCCAATAGTCAATAGCTTTAGCTGTTTCATTATCAATCATCAACTTTAAGAAGCGTGAATCGGGCAAAATGATTTCATCAACAGCCATACGTCCCTTAAACCCTTTGTATCCGCAAGCCTTACAACCCGGACCGCTAATATAAACATTTTCAATACCATAATCACCTAAAGCGTTTTTAAGGCGTTCAAACTCAGGTGTTCCTTCTTTAGTTTTTATAGACTGACGACAAGCCGGACACAAAAGTCTGAAAAGGCGTTGTGATACAAGCCCTTTAACCAATTCCGGGTCATTTAATAAATAAGGCTGAATACCCATATCACGTAAACGGGTAATAATCGCCGGCGCTGAGTTAGCGTGCAAAGTCGTCCACACACCGTGACCGGACAACGCACCTTGGAAGGTTAGCTCTGCCGTAGATAATGAACGCGTTTCACCAACGAGAATAACGTCAGGGTCAGAACGTAAAGCAGCAGATAGAGCTTTTGTAAATTGCTCAGTTTTCTCTTCTTCTGTATTAGCATTTGTAACCGGCATTTGGCGAGCACCCGGAATAGGATACTCCGGCGGGTCTTCCACGGTTAACATATTAATTTGATAATTTTTCTCTTGGAGCAATTTAATCATATTTCTTTGTAATGTTGTAGATTTACCGGAACCGGTAGGGCCGGCAACAACATTCAAACCAACCGCCATACTCCGCATTTTGTAGAATAAATCTTCCTCATATTTACCTAAACCTAATGCCCGTAAATCGGAGCTTCCTTCCGGATTATCATCTGCGTACAAAAGACGCATAACCAAATACTGAGAACCAAAGGCAATTGGGTTAAATTGAAGACGAATAGCTAAAACATTATGCGGTAACATCAATTTTCCGTTTGAACCACGAAGTGGTGTTGAACCTAACTTTTGAGCGCCTTGGAATTCGTTTTGAGAATAGTTTGAGTCTGAAATATCGGCAGATGCAAAAACAGAACGAACAAACGCTTCACCCCATTCACCGCCATATTCGTTTTGTTTTACCATAATACCGTTTTCACGGAAAAGAACCGTTGAAGATGTACCGACAATAACATGCACGTCGGAAACCTTCTTTTGAGATGCACGTTGAACAATATTAATAAAGTCAATCTGCATCTGCATATCTTCGGCTTCTTCGGCTGAAACATCAACCGTACCACCACCACGTTCTGCATATGCATAAATTGCGGCAATTTCATTTAGGGTAACATAAGTCGGTGCTTTTATCGGAATTTTTCTTCTTTTAACATTAGCTTCAAAGTTATAAACAGCACCGTCAAAACGATTATCTTTTGAAACAAGATATGTTCCGTCTGAGAATAAAGCCAACAATCTTCTTGTTTCATTAGAAATAACAAAATCTGAACCATTAACGGTCAAAAGCTTATTGTTGTTTGCAAACAATGTGTCAAACAAACTGGCTTTTTTTGTCTGAGTAGCACCTTCATCTTCAGCAAAATTTGAAGTAGAAGGCTTATTCTCTATATTTTGATTTTGTACATCTTCTGCCATTTCTTAGATATCCATCAAAATAACCCGATTTTATTTATTCTTCTTATCTGTATTTAACCCTAAAGTTGGAACAACGCCATCAATGGTCTTTCCGACGTAAAGATAATCATCACGTCCGTCCCTACTGAATTTAACATAATCAGCACCAATTTCACTGACAACATGACCTGTTGGCAATGGTGAACCGACTTTTAAGGACATAGGCACACCTTTTGCATCTATAACATCAACAGACATAACCCCGGCGTGACCTGCAATGCCTAAGATAGCATATTCTGCACTGAGTCTCTTAAAGGTTTCTTCCGCCGTTTCTTCAACAGGCTCTGATACAGCGGCCTCAATAGCAGCTGAGGCATTTGCACGGGCGGCATTTGTCAAGCTTGCGTTCTTATCTTTCAATTCCTCAATAGATTGAGATTTCAAATACAAGCTGCTTTTAGCATTTTTAATAATTTGTGCATCAGCTTCTATTCTTTTTCTCAATTGCTCATTACGAGCCTTAAGACCTTTTACGATTCGCTCAAAGTTTGCCTTGGCTGCTTCGGCTGTTTGAATATTTTTAGCAGAAGCCTCAAGAACCTTTCCTATCTTTTGCTTAAATAACTCTATAAGTTCTTTCTTCTCTTGCTCTGCTGCAGCCAATTGCTCATACAAAGCTTCTTTTTCTTTCAACCACTCCTGTTGAGTAATCAGCATTTGATTCATATAAGCATTCAAAAGCTTGCGCTGGCGCAATACCTCAACCAGTTTTTCTTTATCAACAAGCAATTGCTTTTCCTTAAGAACCTGCGCCTCAATTTGTTTCTTTTTTTCCAAATTTTTTAATTCTGCTTCTGCTTTTTGTCTTTCTAAATCATCAGCATTTTTTTGGCGAATGGCCTTTTGAGCCTCAATTTCATTACGAATCTTCTCTCGGCGCAATTCCAAAGTAAGTAAAGTTGTGCTTTTCTCTATTTCTGACATTTGTGTAAATAGGTCGCTATCCATTTGTGATAAAACGCTATTACCCAAATTTTCCATCGGATTAACCTTGTATTGAATGTCCTTTGGTAAATCAGCATCATTTATGGAAGAAATATCTTTTTGACCTTTAGGTGCGTTAGCCTGTTCGCTGACACTGTCAATAGATTTCATTTTCAAATCAAAATCAAAATCGTTTTTATTTGTCCCTAAAACAGGTTCGGTACCTTTCGCACTTGCGGAAACTGCTTGCGGTTGTTTTGAATTTTCAGCAGAGTTGTTTTCCGGCTTTACAACCGTATCCGTTTTACTTGACTCAGTAGCCGGAGAAGGTGTTGCAACATCAACTTTCTTTTCTTCTTTTGGCTCAGCCGCCTTAACCGCAGCAGGCTCAGTCGTAACAGGCTTTGTAGCAGCAGACTTGACCTCATTAACAGAGCTTACTTGGGCGGGCTTGGATTCTTCTTTCACAACAGCAACAGCCTGAGCTTGAGAAGGCGATACTAATGCACCGGAAACCTTATCTGTATCAGTGTTTTCCGCTTTCTTCCCCTGTTCAGCCACATTGATTGGCAAACTGGATGCACTTATCGGCGCAACACTTGCATCTTCCGCATAAACACTACCGGCGTTTGATAATACGCTCAAAACAGCCAATAATATAAGTCTTTTTCTATTTCTACTGAACATAAATTGTCCCCTCATAATTCCAAGTGCCATTATTATAAAGTATATTATTAATATTGTTATTTGAAAATTTGGTTAACATAGGTTTCCAAATTTCAGGGTCATATAAAGAATTTATCTTAAAGTTTATAAAAGAGTAAGACTTTTCTCCGGCCTTCATCTTACCTTCGGTCAAATTTATTTTAAGGTTTAACGACTGAAACAGGTCATTAATCATATTATACAGTTCTGCTGAAGTCTTTTTAGGCATGGAGTTAATTCTCTTAACTTTCT
The DNA here is from genome assembly GCA_002353835.1 of Alphaproteobacteria bacterium UBA2723. Taxonomy (GTDB): domain Bacteria; phylum Pseudomonadota; class Alphaproteobacteria; order RF32; family CAG-239; genus CAG-267. The sequence goes on along the minus strand of DEKL01000053.1, from coordinate 9,911 downwards.
GGAACGGAATAGATACGGTTACAAGAGAACCTTTCTTATCTACAAATTTGTTGGCAAAAGTCAATCCGGAATAAGTCAAAGACATTTCAATCCATGAAAGTCTGCCGAAATTTCTTCTCCATGAGGTAACAGCATTAGATTGAGAACAGGTTACACCGTTAATATGCCACCCCGGTGTGGAAATATTAACGAGTGATAATATAGTCTCACGACAAGTATCTAACATCCATACGGGATCAACCATAGATTCCCATGGTGCCGGAACAACCTTTGCAACTTCCGTAACAACCTTCTTTTGCGCTCGTCGGGCTACAACAACGTTTTGCTGCGGCTTGGTTGTGAAAAATGTTTTAGATATAAACATAATAAGCCATGCTCCGACAGCGATGGATAAAATAACAACAATAGCCAGTTCTGTACCGCGTAAGGCATTGATTTTTTCTAACTTAACATCCAAACCGGAAGCAAAAATCTCGGAGATATCTTTTTGCTCAGTTTCGTCAATACCCCATTCCTTTGGCGCTATCTTCTTAGACCAATCCGGAACGGACAGCATGGACATAAACTGTTCTTTTGCATCCTCTTCTTTAACGAATAATACATCACCATCAGACAAGATAACATCGTTTCTGACGCACAAGTACCAATAACCGGCATCTACCTTAAATACTGCAAGCAAAGAAGACGCATCACTCATGGAGGTAACAGCCGTAACGGCCGCTACGTTCATTCCTTTCTTAAATCCTTGTGAAGATGCGGCCAAACCGAGCTGAGGAGATTTACCGTGCTTAACGCAGAATAAATCTGCGCCGACCATAACATTTTCAGCAGCTTCTTTCGCATCAAGGAAAGGGGCATCAACGTTTTGTAAACTCTCCCAGAAAACACTTGCAGCATATTGAACGCCGTCAACAGTAAAGCTGGACGCCCACTCCTTGCTGTTCTCTTTAAGAGAATCAAATTCTACTGCACTGTCTTCTTCTTCGGCCACGGTTTAATCCTTACCTAAATTAAAATTTCATACGAGATTCCGGAAGTAAAGGAGATTCCAAGACAACCGGTGTTAACAAAATAACAAGAATTGTTCTCTTCTTAGATACTTCCTGGTATCCGCCTAAGATGTTATTGTTGACGGCACCCAAGCCCTCTTTGTTCATGTTTGTATCAACACGTTCAAATCCGGAAAGAGCCAATGTTTCACCCGATTTCAAACTGATTTCTTGCGAGAAACCACGAGTTGTAATATTCGGATTTTGCAAATAGCTTCCCGCTTTTTCATCAACAACAACCGTATCTAAGGAAATCAAGTCAGACAAACTCAAACTGAATAACATCAACAAACGACCATGGTCCATAATTCTTGGCAAAACGTCTAGAACAAAACCGGTCTGAATTTCATCTGTTTCGACGGAAATATCGTAATTATCACCGGTAGAACCACTGTTTGTTTTGGTAATTTCGGAAATATAGTTTTGCTTGTTAACAACTTGAATAGGTGCCGGCTTGTTATTCATTGTCGTAACCGTACCACTGGTAACCAAAGACGTGCTACCTTGTGTAGCGAGTGCTCTGACAGCCGCATCTGCCGTAATATCACCGCTGAGAATACCCATAGACAAAGAGCTGTTATAAGAACCGTCTTTCAAGTTTTTAGGTCCGGTAAAGTCCTTAAATGTAATATTTCCGCCACGTTCTGTTCTGTCCTTAAATGCAGCTGACAAACTAAAGCCGAAACCATGTTCTTCATCAACTTCTACCTGTAAAACTTTAACACTGATAGCAACCTGACGGGCTAAACGAACATTTTGTTCATGTATAAACTTAGCAACTTTCTTAATTTCTGTCGGCGTAGCCGTAACAGTCAATGTTCCGTTCATTGAATCGGTAACAATTGATGACCCTTGACCTAACATGGATTTAACAGCTGCAACAATGTTTTGCCACAAGTCAATGTTAGATACACCGCTGGTAATCGTACCGCCACCGGTCGGAGAACCGACGCTTGAAGTCATAGATGGCTTTGTCGGTAAGCTATATAAAGTAAAGGTCTTGGTTGTATATCTGTAAATGTATATCTCGCCACCTTCATACTTCCACCATACGCCAAAGTATGAGCAAACCTCATCAAGTAAACCGCTCAAAGAACCTTTATAAGAAACAAGCATTCTTGATGTGTCAGACCACTTTGAACCCACTTTGTTGACGGCTGGAGCATTTCTGTCTGCTGCTGCTTTTGCTACGCTTTCAATTTGCGGTGCAAAACGGGTTTTAATAGATGTAATCTGGCTAATCATATTGCTGATTTCATAAAGCGTAATAGGTCTGTTACTAACTAAAGTAACACCATCTGCTGTTTCCAGATAACTAGGTAACGGCTTGTCGCCTTCATATTCAATTTCGCTGACATCACCAAGCCAAATATCATCTTTAACACGAATAACATCCGTATCAGCCGGAGTGGTAGGAGCTTTTGCATCTTCCTTGTAGCGAATGGTTGCATCTACATCACGCTCTATTGCCGCATCAAAATCTGTCGGTAATGAACAGGAGGCTACGCCTAATAAAAGTAATCCGGCAAAACCAACAAAATATTTACTAGTACGCATTCTCATTCTCCATTGTTTCAACAACTATGACACGGTTTCCTTTGTAATAAGTGGCAATTGGTGCAGGTCTTGCACGTGCAAAAGCGCGAATAAGTGCAGAGCTGACATCTGTAAATTTGCCCTTGAACATAACACCGGCACTTAAATTGTAATTACGATTCGTATTCCATAAAAGCTTCCATCCGGCTTGATTGCTCCATTTGGTAAGTAATTCGCGTAGATTGTCGCCTTCTTTTGCTTCCCAAGTCGTAATGGTGCTATCTGTAATCTCAATTTCAGCCTCCGGTTCGCCGTCTTTCTTCTCGCCAACTTCGTAGAATTGAATATCTTCATCACCACCATTTGTTTTAACATAGTCGTTAATGTCAAATGATTCCTCAGTAAATTCTGACGTAATGGAACTGTCATCCATGGCAAAGCCGCTGCAATCACCCTGACAGGTAATTTCATAACCCGGGTAGCTGTACATTTCTATATTACCATTGTGCCCAACCTGGTCTGGATATATCGGACTTGTTGATCCTGTATTTTGCGGAGTTATATCATTAGCGGCCGTTTGCATAAATAAATCACCGTTTGGTGAAAAATTCTCGTCTTCGGCATAAGAATCTTCCTCATATTCAGTAACAATATCCTCTTCAATACCCGGGCGAACGGTTGCGGTTATGTTGTTACCGGCAGAAGCCTGCGTGTACAAATGATCTCTTTTGGTGCGCTCACCATAAGCACGATAGTCAGCCTCTGTTTTGGTGTAGTTAATTAAAGCTGTATCATTGCAACCGATACCGTCAACACCGCACTTGTCATTAGGCTTAACAGTCGTATCAATGACTTGTGTATCTTCTTCAACCGGAATATATGTCGTTTCATCGGAAACACTGCTGCAAGCAGAAATGCTACTTGCGCATAATAAACAAAACGATAATAAAATGTTCTTCTTCATAATTTTACTCATCTGTAAATACAATCTCACTTTACAATAAATGTTAAAATTTAATTATTCAAGCTTAACACTTTATTTATAAAACGTTTTGTGGACTACTTGCTCAAAATTCATTGAAGCGTGTCAATCCTAATTGTTCGTATTATAAATGTATTAGGCTCGGTTGGTAAAAAGACTGTGTCAACTTTTTGAAGGTCCACACCGTTGTTCATAAAAATAGTATAAAGCAGGTTAAGCCTTTTTTTCTGAAGTTCAGTTGATGTTGAAGCGTCAAGCCGAACTTGTAAGAGTGTTTGTCCGTCCAAAGTGGCTTCGGAAAATTGCTTCAGCCATTGAAGTGTTGTGCCGGAAATCTCTGCACGCTCAGGCTGAAAAGCGAGTTTTAATTCCGAAGGGATAATCTTGCGTTGGACGTGTTCTTTTTTTGTCTCCTGTAATGATTCATAAAAACTTGCTAAATCATCATTAGAAGATTCCGGTAAGGTGAAAACCTTTTCTCCCTGACTGCTATATGCAGGTGGAGCCTTTTTAACCGGTGGATTTGAAATATTATTTTGTGTATCAATGGCCTTTTTATCGTCAGAAAACCAAGAAGATATGTTATCCAAAAGATTACTCTCGTTTGAAACCTCTTTAGGTGTGCTTTCTTCTTTAGGCTCGGGTACGTTAATTTTGTTGGTCGTATCTCTCTTGGGGGTGGAAACAACCGGACGAGGAGAGGCTTTTCTTGTTTTAGTCTCTTTCTTTGGCTTATCATGTATAAAGGTAGGTGTCAAATTTTCATCATTTAATATTTCATCAGGAATAGGGAAAATTATACTTTGCTTTATTTTTTCAGCTACTTTATATGAAAGATTTTCGTCTTCTCTGACAGCTTGTGTAAACTCATCAGTAAACAAACTTGTCTCTGATTGCTTTGATAAATCTTCAAGTAATCTTTTATTTTTTACATTCGGGGCGCCTTTGGCAACAGCCCAAGGTGTTTCGGAATCAAAAGTCTCGTCATCACGAAGATTGGTCGGGAGCATAGCAACATTTTCTTCGTTGTCTTCAGAAACAACTTCGACCTGTTTATCATCAGAAACTGCATTTCCGAATTCTATAGGAATTGTATCATCAATGGTTATACTTATAATTTCATCATCCTCTATTCCTTCCGCATTTTCGGCGGGATTTGCTTGTGCAAAAGAAAAATCGCTGATAGATAATGTTTCTTTTTGAATATTAGCGAAAATATTGGTGGACGTGAAGTTTTGCGGAATGGGCTGATGGCTTTTGAATAAGTTAATGCTGACAGGGTGTGCGGAGTTGTCTCTAGTTTTTGAAGGTGCAGAAGTATAAAGCTGTCCTCCCAGAGTAACGCCGCAGAAAGAAAGAATAAATCCCAAAATAAAGTTTTTTGTACCCGTCATAGGTAAAGCTAATCCCCAAACATAATATGTTATACTTTATAATTTTAACCATATTTTAAAACTTCTTTAGATTCTTTGGCAAACAGATTTTATAATTAGTAACAACAAAATAGCATTTTTTTGAAAAAATAAGGGAAAAATGGCTTAAAAGCAGTGTTAAGTTTTTGTTACAGAGTGACAAAAAATATTTGAATCAATATGTTATGCGATTTTCGGTGGGGCGCAAAAGACTTGAATTTTTTTTAAAAATGAGGTACAGTAATAATGTATAATGAATTTAGGAGAACTGAAATGAAAAGCTTAAAGAAAATGTTTGTACTGTGCTCATTGGCACTCGTATTTACGATGGTATTAGCCGACGCTTCTCACGCTGACGGCTTAATGAACTTAGCAGCTGGTAAAGCTGTTGCTGTATTTAACCATGTTAAAGGTATCATCTTTGTTGTCGGTGGTTTCGGTTTGGTAGGTATTGCTTTCCAAGCCATCTTCGGTAAAGTAAAATGGTCATGGTTTGCCGGTCTTGCTATCGGTTTGGCTATTTTGGCTGCTGCCGGTGCGATTGTTAACTACGCAACAGGTGACCAAATGGACAAGACTGCTGAAGGTGCTACTGTTGAAGATACCTTTGGTGATAGTGCAGTTGGTATGTAATAATATCCAAATAATAAAAAGAGCACCCGTTATGGGTGCTTTTTTTATTTTTATTAAGAAAAATTACTGGCAATAAACTATAAAATATAGCTGTTTAGCCTTGTTATGATGTATGAAATTTTTGTTACAGAAGATAAAATTTGTTTATAAACAATATCTTAAGATAAAATGTCGAGATAGCTTTTTACTGGAAAAATCTGAAAATTTGTGATACAATAAAACAATAAGTTTAGGAGGGATATTGTGATGTTGGGCTTAAATAAAATAGAGTTGTGTCTCTTTATACTGGCATTGGCTGTTGTAATTTGCATGCCGGTAGATGCTTTGGCCGCCTTTGATCAGTTGGCAGATACGGGACGAGATATTTTTAAAGGGTTAAAGAAAATTATTTATCCGGCATCAGCAATCGGCATTATTTGCGTTTGCATCGGAGGTATTTTCGGAAACATTAACTGGAAATGGTTGACGGCGGTTATGGTTGGTTTGGTTGTTATTGCAACATGCGGATTATTCATAGAAATGTTTGCCGGCAATGATGGAGAGATAGATGCAGTCAGCTCTCTCAATGGAGAATAGGAGAAGTGTCATGAGAAAATTAAACAAAATCATTTTATTAAGTGTTCTCTGCCTTGTATTTGTTACATGCTTTGCCTGTGATTCATATGCAGAAATAACAATTTTTAAGACCTTTGCTGAGAGAACAACAAGATTTGCCATAGGTTTACGTGGATTAGCCTTTGCTTTGAGTGGTTTTGGTATTGTAATGTTCACCTTTTTGGCGATTTGCGGCAAAATCAATTTCAAGCACTTGGGCTATATTATGATTAGCTTATTCTTCCTCTCCGGCGTTGGTTTAATGATTAGCTATATGACCGGTGGTGACGCGATAGAAGCCTTGCAAATGGGCGGGGATTTATATAGCACTAGCAGAAGTGCCGTTTCACGTTCAACCAGCTTGTAATAAATATATAACCTGTAACAAAATATATAAGATAATCTGTTAACTTTAACTGTTTTGTAATAATTATTTGCGTATAATATAAGTCAGATTATGAGGAATTGACGCAATGAAAGATGTGATATTAAAAGCGGTTGCAAATCCACCCAAACTGTTTTGGGGGCCGGTTTTACCGGCAGCATTGAATGCCGGTTTACAGATTCCTTTTATGTTTATGGGTATCGGAATATGGCAAATCAACCCTTTAATATTTATTATATCAGTCGTTCTTGGTCATTTGATTGTTGTTGCCCTCGGAACCAAAGATCCGCACTTGTCGGCAATGCTCCAAGCCTTTGGAACAACAAATATTTCCTCTAAAAACCTGTATCAAGTGAAAGGACGCAAATTTGAACCTTAATTTTGACTTTTATACGCTGTTTATAACAGGTTTACAAAGTGCTGATGCAATCGTTGCCGCATTTGGTATTATAGCCGCTGCGGCTATTGCTGTTTCATTGGTTTCAAAAGTTGGAACGTGGGTTTTACCGCAACCGAGTGAATCACGCGTAGCGGATTTTTTGCCTTTCAAGAGTTTATTATCTGACGGAGCAACATTACGCTGTGATAATGGAACCTATGTTCGTGTCTTCAAAATAGAAGGTGTGGATTTAACCTCTGCCAGAGAAGAGACGGTTCTTTCCATGTTTGAGGCCAGAAAATCTTGGCTGGATAATATGGCTGATATGCAGGTAACATGTCGTGCCATAACTTTAAGAGAGCGTGTACCCGTTGAGGCTAACAAAGCTGATTTCGGTAATAAATGGTTGAAGATTGTTGATGATACATGGCGCGAAAACTTAAGTCGTGTTTATAAAAATGACCACTACATAATTATATCCATAGAAGATAGAAAGGACGCTGTAAAAGACTTAAATTATGCCTCTCAATCAGTATTGGCAAACTTAAACGACTATGGCGTTAAGGTAATGCACGAAGACGATGATACACCGGCGGAGTTAAGTCCGGTATATCCGTTTGTAAGAATATTAAACCCGATAAGCAAGCCGACACCGAAAGTAAGAAATGCGGAAGGCTTCCAATTAAAAGAATTATTAACGGCAGACGGTATTCATTTTACCGGTGAAGAAGGTGTCATAAAGTATTTCTCCGGTGGTAAAGAAAAATTTGCTCTGACTATGGGAATTCGCAATTCCGGAGATTACATGGATGAAAGTATGATTTCATCTCTTTTGGCGATAGACTGTGAATTAACGGTTTTGCATAATATTCATCCTTTATTTAAGCCTAAGGCTCGCATGATTTTGGTTCAACAGCAAAAAATGGCCTCTGTGACCAGTTTCTCCGGAGATGTTGTTGACCAATACAGTGAAGCGCTTGCCGCCATTGAAGATAGTGATGCGGACCACCAGTCATTGGTGGAATACTCCATGAGCTTTATCTTAAAAGGCGATACCATGAAAGAAATTGAGTTCGGAGAAAGCGAAATTCAACGTATCTGCCGCTTATTCAGTGTAACGCCGGTTCGTGAGAACTGGATTGCCCAAGCAACGTTCTTTAACCAGTTTCCTGGGTATGATATGTGTGGCAGAACGTATTTCTACTTATCACGTATCGTATCCTTAGCCGTATCTTTTGAACAATTATCAACGGGTTTACCGAGAAGTGACTGGGGTGAGGGCGCTATAACTGTATTTAGAACCATGAGTGGTTCACCATATCGTTTCCAATTCCATATTTCTGCAGCAGAATCAGCGGTGGCACACTGTTGTATTGTTGGTCCGACCGGTCAAGGTAAAACAACTTTGTTAACGTTTTTAGCCGGACAAGCTATGCGCCATGGCGATTTAAAGGTTTATTTCTTTGACCGTCACCGCGGTGCTGAAATCTTTACTCACATGGTTAAAGGTAAATACGTCGGATTTAGCGGTGAACGTAAAAACGTGTCATTAAATCCGTTTGATACAAGAGATACTATGAGTAATCGTGCCTTTTTACGTAACTGGCTTAAAGCTATAACAATGGCCAACGACGCCATGTCAGAACGCGAGGCAGCGCGCGCGGTTACCACGGCGTTTGATTATTTAAAGCCGGAAGAACGTGTTTTAAGTAACTTATATAAAAGCTGTTTCTCACCGACCGGCACAATGCGTCGTGAGCTGTTTCGTTGGGTAAATCCGGACCAATATGGCAACATTTTCAATTCTGAACATGATAGTCTTGACTTAAGTACCAATCGTTTTGTGGCATTTGATTTTACGGACATTTTTGATGATGATACCTTGGCTGCGGCATCCATTAGTTACATTATGCACCGTATCCATGCAGAAAGCACGGAAACCGGTGCTCCTGCTTTGGTTATGATTGATGAGACCGCGCCGATGTTAAAGCACGAAATGTTTAGAGATGCGTTTATTAAAGGTTTACAAGAAGGTCGTAAAAAACGTCAGGCATATCTTTGTGCATTCCAACAACCTAACATTATAGATACATTAGGCGTTGGTGATGCGGTTCGTGGTCAATGTAAAACAATGATTTTCTTCCGCAATACGCAAGCAACCCCCGAATCATACGAAAAATGGAATTTAACGGAAAGCGAATATGACTTTATCAGCGGTCGTTCATATCGTGATTGTCCGTATGCAATCTTACTAAAAAGGCCTGATGCGGACGACGGTAAGGGTGAATCGGTTGTTTTAGACGTGAATTTAGGCGGTCTCGGACCATATTTGAAGCTGTATAACTCCGGTATTAAGAATGTTTTACTGGTAGATAGCCTGGTAAAAGAATTCGGAGAAGACGGCTTTGTAACGAAATATTTAGACGGTTTTGGAGGCTAAAAATGTTGACAAACCGTAAAAAATATGATACAATATTACCACTTAAAGTAGGTATTATTTTACATGAGGGAGGACATTATGAATAATATAAAGCAAGGCATAACGGCTGTTTGCTGTGTTTTGTCGCTATCTTTGGTGTCAGCAAATTCTAAAGCTATTCCTGTTACAGATTTAATTGAAGATTTTGTTCCTGTTCCAACCGAAATAGTGCAGGCTGGGATGTCCCTTGCTAACGCAAAGAACCAATTGTCACAATTGCAGGAAGGCCTGAATGCAATGGGGGGTAATTCTGTTAAATCGTTTGGCCTGGGTGAAAATTTGCGAGCAGAAGATGACGAAGCCGAAGATATGGCTAATAATGTATCTGATACCGTTAAATATGCACTTGATACAAATATTAAAGCACAGGGTGTGTTGGATGAAGCCGGCAACACGGTAGATAATGCCCAACAAGACATAGCCAACTCTTTGGTTCTAAAAGTTGAGAGTGATATGAAATTA
>DEKL01000033.1:4198-4644 GCA_002353835.1 Alphaproteobacteria bacterium UBA2723 | reverse complement strand
TGGATTTTAGTCAATCCGGCTTCCATTTGCGATTAGACGCTCAAATTTTACCTTTAGAATTTTTCTTGGAGCTCAAAGAAATATGCTTGCGGATGCTCACATACCGGACAAACCTCCGGTGCACTCGGAGCCTCTATCCGACAACCGCAGTTTGCGCATTCCCAAATAACCTTGGTGGAACGTTCAAAAATTTTACCGCTCTGCAAAGCATTAAGCAGAGCATTATAACGTTCTTCATGACCTTTTTCAATTTTAGCAACACCGCGGAACAATTCGGCAATTTTGGTAAAGCCCTCGGCATCTGCCTCTTTGGCCATGGTATCATACATTTCCGTCCACTCATAATTTTCACCGTTAGCGGCATCTTTCAAGTTTTCAATAGTGGAAGGAACGCTACCGCCATGTAAAATTTTAAACCACAATTTTGCGTGTTCTTTTTCATTATC
>DEKL01000033.1:0-4129 GCA_002353835.1 Alphaproteobacteria bacterium UBA2723 | reverse complement strand
TTCATATCCTTCTTTTTTTGCTTGGCTTGCAAAATATGTGTATTTGTTTCTTGCCTGTGATTCGCCGGCAAAAGCAGCCTGCAAGTTAGCTTCTGTTTTAGATCCTTTAAGTTCCATAGTTTCTCTCCTTAATAAAAAAAAGATTATTTATTGCGCCGAAGCGACTTTTTCGCCTTCCTCAGCCATAGCCAGGATTTTTTTGACTTCAACCTTAAAGCGTTGCAATTCTTTTCCGGTTAAGTTTGCACCGGTTGCCGCCTGAATTTTAAGCGGATCAACTTTTTTACCGTTTTTAATCACTTCAAAGTGCAAATGCGGACCGGTTGAACGGCCGGTTGAACCGACAAAGCCGATAACCTGTCCTTGTTTAACACGAACCCCCGGCTTGATACCGCGTGCAAAACCGCTCATATGCGCATAGCCCGTTGAATATTCGGAATTATGTCTTATTGTAACATAACGCCCGTAGCCGCCAACCCACTGTGCGCGGGTAACAACCCCGTCACCGGAAGCGTAAATACGCGAACCTGTCGGCGCGGCATAGTCAACACCGCTGTGCAAAATACGTTGTTTTAAGATAGGGTGACGACGCCAGCCGAAACGTGAGGAAATACGTGCGGAAGAAAATTCCAACGGTTTACGCACCAAACCGCGTTTTAAGGCCAAACCTTTTTCATCATAATAATCAATATTACCGCTACTGTCTTTATAGCGATAAAGGGCAATTTTATTTTTACCTAATTGCAGTTCGGCATAGAGAATATTACCGTTTTTAAACACACGACCGTCAGCCGTCATCTTTCTATCAAATAAAACCTTAAAAGTATCCCCCTCGCGAATGCCCGAACGGAAATTAACTTTATAGCGAAAGACATTGGTAAAATTGCTGACAATATTGGACGGCACGCCGGCATTACTCATTGCCGCAGCAAGGCTTGAATGAATAATCCCTTTAACCACCTTATTTTCTGTTTTAAGCTCTTGCTGTTCAGCTTCAGCCACATATTTTTCATCTTCATTACGGGTAACGGTGTATTTGATATTAGCCGATGGCTCAATAACCATTTTATCCACGCTCAAAAGCTCACCAAACGGCACATCAACCGTTTTGGTGATATTGATTTTCTGCCCGGCCTGTAAACTGCGCACATCAAAACCGGCTTTTTTCAAAGCACCAGCGGCTTGGCTCGCCTCAGCATATTCCATGCCGATACGTTGCAATACACCGATAAAATTATCGCCTTTTTCAACAATTAAAACATCATCTTTAACTTCCGGTTGGCTCTCTTCCCCTTGTACTGACCAAGTCACATCAGGATTATCAAAGCTCTCCTGTTCTCCACTGGCTTCATCTTCATAAACCTCCGGAGCCTCCATACTTCTGGCGGCAACCTGCGCCACATTATCGCGCCTACCTTCCTCAGCCCGTTGCTCTTCGGCAACGATTTGTTCCGGAGATTCAAAATTTTTGCAAATAACCAAAACAAGGGCAAATGTCACAACCATGCTGTACAGGAAAAGCATAATTCCCTGACCATTCAGAGGTTTACGCGGTCCCTCGTACCATTCGTCACGCATAGCGTTAGTACCTGACATATCAAAAGATGACATCCTGCCTCCCAAAGTTATACAGTTTAGAACTGTATCGGATTAGCGAAAAACATAAAGTCATTTTTCTTCTTTATACACATCAATCAAAAATATCGGTTTATATCAGTCGTTAAGCAAAGATTAAAACTTATCAGGTAGAATAGCCGCACATAAACAGGGGGACATCAGCCAATGACTGAAAAAATTGATTATACGTTCAAAATGCTCTATGTTATTGCCATTTTTATGATTGTTGACGGTCATATCGGCAATTTTGATTATTTATCCTTAAACGGGCTTTTGCGATACCAAAATTATCATATCGCCTTGTTTATGTTTGCTTCCGGATATTTCTTAAACTTAGCGCGCACCAATAAGGAATTTTTTACCCGCAAACTTTCGCGCTTAATTTTGCCTTTATATGTCTGGAATTTAATTTACGGCATTATCTCATGGGGCTTAAAACGCTGGTTTGAATTTGGTCTCGGTGATGATTTTGATGCCTACACCCTCTTTGTCGCCCCCTTAACCGACGGACATCAATTTATCTACAATATGGCCTCGTGGTTTTTGGTACCGCTGTTTTTTGTGCAGGCCATAAGCTTCTTAATCTTAAAACCGTTTGCTGATAAAAAAGGACTTTGTGCAAAAAACATAAGTCGGCTCTTTTTTATCTTCGCTCTCCTTCTGGGTTGTATCGCTCTGCACTTTGCCCCCGAAAACCGCGGTATGCGTAATTTTTCTTTAATGATATGGCGCACATTATACTTTATGCCGGCATTTGCTTTCGGTTTTCTTTACCGCAACGAATTAAAGAAATATGATAAGTTAAATACCCCGCTCTATCTTTTCATTTTACTCGGTTTGATTTCAATATTATGCTCGGCATTTCCGGATTATAACCACGTGCCGTCATGGCTGGATAGTGTCAACGAGCCGGCACTCGTCATTTATGCCATCAGTTTCTTGGCTATTCTCTTTTGGCTTAGAATATCGAAAATATTGACCCCGCTCATTATCAACAGCAAAGCCCTGCAATATATTGCCGACCACACCTTTGCAATTATGATGCACCACATTGCCGGTTTTATGCTGATTAAGTCTTTCTTTTCATACTTTAAGGGCTTTAACTTCGTCGCTTTCAAAAACAATGTGTGGTACTACTATTTCCCCGCAAACGAAGAATATTGCGCATGGTTTTATATTGCTATAACTTTAGTCATAGCACTATTGATAGACTTTACAAGCCGCCGTTTTTATGCTACAATTAAGGTGCTAAAAGAGAAAAAATAAAGGCACATTCTGTTAAACAAAATAATAAGAGTCTGACTTATATCCTACCTTTTAATTTCAGACCCAAGTCCTCCGAAACCTCCTCCCTCGGAGGACTTGTTTTTTTAATGCTGTTCTCTTAAAAGGTATAGCGCAGACCGGCAGTAACTTCCATTAAATGATTCAAATTAGCCATACCGAGATAGCTGTAACGTCCCATTACCCGCATGGAAATATGGTCGGTAAAATCATAAGACATACCTAAACCGCCGCGATATCCGACACGTTGCTTATCTTCGCTGCTGCCTTGGAATTTATACTTAACATTATAATCGGCTAAACCGACGGAAGCCAACGCATTAAACCCGCTGCACATAATCGGTATGCGCCCGTACATATCCAAACCCCATGCATAAAATTCGGATTTTAAGGTATCCGGTCCGATATGCGCTTTACGTTCAAATGCTTGCTGATAAAAGGCTTCCAAGCTGGCATATTTTGTTATATCCATACCGACATTACCGGCAATTGAATTATACGCTTTCTTTGCTTTTTTGGCAAAAGAACCGTGGCTTGCATCAGAGTAAACATAATCCGCACCGATATAAGGACGTACCAGTTCACTCATATTCATTCCCCAATCAGCCGCTCCGGCATTTAAGGCAAATGTTGAAACAGCTGCAGCAATCAAACATACTTTTTTCATATTTTACACTCCATAAACTAAAATTAACTTTAGTCCTAAAGTACTACAAGTTGATAATACTTCTAGGTCGGGTATATAAACCTTGATTTTGCTTTTTAAATGGGGGGACTTAAAATTTTACGTTTTATTTACTTAAAACATTTAAAATCAGTAAAATAAACCATCTTTTTAAGGAACAACAATGTCTTTTACGCCACCGCCGGCAAACTGCTTAAAATGCCAAAGATTATGCGCATTTAGAAAAGAAAACAAAGAGAAATACCCGAACTATTACAATGCGCCGGTTCCTTCATTCGGTGATATCAATGCCGAAATTTTAATTGTCGGCTTAGCGCCCGGCTTAAACGGTGCTAACCAAACCGGCAGACCTTTTACCAACGACTACGCCGGCGATATTTTATACCCTGCATTAAAAGAAAATAACCTCGCTAAAGGAGTATATAAAAAAATCAAAAATGACGGCTTTGAATTGATAAATACGCGCATTACCAACGCCGTACGCTGTGTTCCTCCGCAAAATAAGCCGACCACGGATGAAGAAAAGACTTGCCGCCAATTCTT
>DEKL01000087.1 GCA_002353835.1 Alphaproteobacteria bacterium UBA2723 | reverse complement strand
GAAAAACTTGAAAAAATAAAAGAGGAACTTTTAGAAAAATTTAAAATTATTTTTAAATACGGTGTTTAAGATAAAAAACAGCGGCAAAACAGTATATTAAAAAACATCCTATTTTTTAAACCGTGAGCCATATAATTTTATAAAAACGATTGATTATTCTAAAAATAAACAAAAAACTTCTGAGCATAAAAAAATCGGCTTTTATGCCGATTTTTTGTTTTTAGACCAATTTTACTGATTCTTCCGCTCCAGCAATTCTAAAATAGTATTCAGCTCTGACGGATTTTTGTATTCAATTGTAATTTTTCCCTTATTATCTTTTCCGGTATTTATTTTTACTTTCATACCCATTGTTTTGGTTAAGCCTTTTTCTATTTCTTTTAAATTCGGATCTTTTTTGGGTTTGTTAACATTCGGATTTAAGGCCTTGTTTTTAATATTATTAACCAAATCTTCGGTTTGACGCACCGTTAAGCCTTTTACAATAATTTTTTGTGCTATCTCTTCAGCATTATCCAAACCGATTAAAGCTCTGGCATGACCGGCACTGATAATATTATTTTTCACCATTTCCTGAATGGTTTTAGGAAGGCTTAATAATCTTATAGAGTTTGTTATGTAACTTCTGGATTTACCAACTATTTGAGAAAGAGCATCATGAGTATGCGAAAATTCAGAAATTAAGCGATTAAAACCTTCGGCCTCTTCTATTGCAGATAAATTTTCACGCAAGAGATTTTCAACGAGAGCAACTTCTAAAACTTCTTGATTATCTAATTCTTTTTCAATAACCGGAACTTCAGTTAAACCAGCCATTTTGGAAGCGCGCCAACGTCTTTCACCGGCTATAATTTCATATTTGTTTTCTTTTTTTCTAACCAATAACGGCTGCAAAACACCTTTTTCTTTAATTGAAACAACAAGAGCTTTTAGGGCTTCTTCATTAAAATCTTTACGAGGTTGATAAGAGCTTGGCATCAAGTCTTCAATTTTTACCATTTTGATACCGGAATTTATCAAATCTTCCGTATTTATTTTATCAAGGCTAAAATCATCCTCCCCTAATAAAGCTTCAAGCCCTCTACCTAAACCATATTTTGTTTTTGAATTCATCTTATAACTCCCTTTCTCTTTTTAAGACTTCTTTGGCCAAATTCAAATATGCTTTTGCCCCGGCACTCTTGAAATCATAAATTAAAACCGGTACACCATGTGAAGGTGCTTCAGAAATACGCACACTTCTCGGAATAACGGTATTATAAACTTTCTGCCCAAAATATTTACGAACATCATTTTCAACCATTTGACTTAAATTATTTCTTTTATCAAACATTGTCAAAACGATACCTTGCAGATTTAACGCCGGATTAAAATTCTTTTTTATGATATTGATATTTTTTATTAAATCCGTTAAACCTTCCAAAGCTAGAAATTCGCTCTGTAAAGGTACAATAACCGAATCAGAAGAAACAAGAGCGTTTATAGTAATCAAATTTAATGATGGCGGACAATCTATCAAAATATAATCATATTTAGAGCTGATAGAATTTAAAGCAGATTTAAGGACATATTCTCTTTTGTTAAAGTCAATTAGCTCTATTTCGGCAGCGGCCAATGCCGGAGAAGACGGTAACAAATCAAATTTTTTTATTTCTGTTTTTATAATAGCATCTTCGGCTTTACAATTATTTATCATTAAATCATAAGTTGAAAACAGACACTTGCTTTTATTTACACCCAAAGAAGTGGTGGCATTGCCTTGCGGATCCATATCCAAAATTAAAATACGTTTACCAATGGCAGCCATAGCTGTTGCAATATTTATTGCTGTTGTTGTTTTACCAACACCGCCTTTTCTATTTGCTATGGATATAATTTTTACCATATTATTTTCTCCTTATATTTTTTATAAATAAAATTTTGCCATCTTTATCTGTTATACTTTCAAAAGCTTCATAATCAAATTTCCATTTATTTAAAGCTGTTTTTATTTCATCTTCCCAAGTTTTTCCTTTTAAGAAGAGTAATTCTGTTTCTTTTTTGCAAAAAGGATAAGCATAATTTAATAATTTTTCTAAAGAAGCCATGGCTCGTGAAGTTATAATATCGGCTTTAGGCAGTTTTAGATTTTCTACTCTTTCATTATATATGTCAACATCTAAATTAAGATTTGTTTTGACTTCATTCAAAAATGTTGTTTTTTTTCGGATACTTTCCATTAAACTTACTTTTAAATTTGGAAAAATATCTTTTATTGCAATTGCTAAAACCATCCCCGGAAAACCGGCACCAGAACCAAAATCATAAAGATTTTCTGCTTTATCATTTATAAATTTCAGCAATTGAAGTGAATCTAAAATATGTCTGTTCCATATATCTTCTGCTGATGATTTGCTTATTAAATTAAACTTATTATTCCATTCCAAAACCATATTTTGAAATGTTTCTAAATCTGTATATGTTTCACGTGAAACATCTATTTTTTCTATCTGATTTATCATAAAATAGATATTATGATCGCAAAAAATTTTTGGTATAAAAAAATTCAGTTATGAACATTAAAAATCATTACTTATTATTTTTTAAATATCCCAGCACTGCAATAATTGCAGCAGGTGTAATTCCGGAAATACGCGTTGCTTCTCCGATAGTTAAAGGACGAACTTTATCTAATTTTGCAACAACTTCCCGCGATAAACCACCGATTTTTTTATAATCAATATCTACCGGTATTTTTATTTTTTCATCTTTCTTAAATATATCAATATCTATTTGTTGGCGTTTCATATAACCGGCATATTTAGATTCTATGGAAATTTGTTCTAGCGATTCTTTTGTTATACCAGAAAATTCCGGAAATATTTTCAACAATGTTTCACGTGAAACATTTTCGCAGCCTAACCAAACAAATACAGATTTTTTCTCACCCTCTTTCTTAAGAGGAATATTATATATATCAATTTCTTCACCGCTTAAATATGTTGTTTTTGCCAGCTCTCTATGCTTATCAATATTTTCTTTTTTCGCTTTAAATACACTGTATCTAAATTGAGAGACAAGACCAACGTCATAGCCTTTTTCAGTTAATCTCATATCAGCATTATCAGCTCTTAAACTTAGTCTGTATTCGGAACGGGATGTAAACATACGGTAAGGTTCATCAACTCCTTTTGTAATTAAATCATCAACCATAACACCTATATATGCTTCACTGCGATCAAGGAAAAATTCTTCTTTATCTAAGGAAAACAATCCGGCATTTGCTCCGGCAAGCAAACCTTGTGCTGCGGCTTCTTCATAACCGGTTGTACCGTTAATTTGGCCGGCAAGGTATAATCCTTTTAGTTTCTTTACAGCTAAACAATGGTTAAGTTCCATCGGATTAACATAGTCATATTCTATGGCGTATGCGTATCTTAAGATTTCTACATTTTCCAGACCTTTTATTGTATGGATAAAACTATCCTGGACATCTGCCGGCAGAGATGTTGATATACCATTCGGGTAAACAACATCCGTATCATATCCCTCCGGCTCCAAGAATATTTGATGACTGGTTCTATCAGCAAATTTTACAAGTTTATCTTCTATGCTAGGGCAATAACGCGGACCAACACCTTTTATTAAACCGGAAAACAAAGCGCATTTGGAAAAATTATCTCTTATTATTTTGTGAGTTTGTTCATTAGTATGAGTGATATAGCATTTTATTTGCGGTTGATTTAATTCTTTTGTTAAAAAAGAAAATGGTATCGGATTTTCATCACCACATTGTTCTTCAAGCTCGTCCCACTTAATTGTTTTACCATTTAAGCGGGCAGGGGTTCCTGTTTTCAGACGCCCAACATCTAAACCAGCATCTTTTAAATACGCTGTTATACCTTTACAAGTAACATCATTTATTCTGCCACCAATAGAGGTTTGATGACCGACAAACATTATTCCGTTAAGAAAAGTTCCTGTTGTTAAAACTACGGCTTTAGCTAAATATTTCTCATTACTACCAGTTATAACACCTTTAATTTCTTTATTTTCAATAATAAGTCCTTCAACAGCAGATTCTATAATAGTTAAATTTTCTTGATCAGATAAGGCTTCTAGCATAAATTTTTTATATAAATCTCTGTCAGCCTGTGCTCTTGGACCTTGTACAGCCGGTCCTTTTGATGCATTAAGCATTCTAAATTGAATCCCTGCCTTATCTATAACTCTTGCCATTAAACCATCTAAGGCATCAATTTCTCTGACAAGTGTTGATTTTGCAGGACCTCCGATTGCCGGATTACAAGGTTGAAGGGCAATATTATCAACATTAAGAGTGCATAATAAAACATTACACCCCAAACGTGCAGCAGAAATTGCGGCTTCACATCCGGCATGCCCTGCACCTACAACAATTACGTCAAATTTGTTATTTATATAATCCAGACTAGTCATAAAAACATTATACAACGGACATAAAAAAGATGGTTTAGTTAAAGCTCTATGCGAGGTAAATCTGCACTAAACTGTACAATCGTTTTTCTCATCAATTCTTTACTGCGTTTTTTTATTGTACGCATTATATCTCTGGTTGTCGCTTTCATAGGAATTATTAAATCTTTCGGTGCATCAAAATTACCAATAGCGTATGTGTTGTCATTTTTTCTTTGAATTCTTCTTTGGCGGTTTGACAAGGGTTCAAACCCCATTTTCTTATAAAATTCCATTGCAAAAGATTTTTCAGGAATTTCAGAGCGAACATAACATTGTTTGAATCCATCTTTTAACAGTGATTCAAAAAATTCGCACACAATGACTTTGCCTTCACCCAAAATTTTCTTGTTCCACGTTGCAAGCCAATCCAATTCCGTTTCTTCGCAAGAATGATTTTTTCTGCTTGAATAATGGAGTTTGCCGTTTTTATCTACCTTTAGCGTATTACCTATAAGTATTGCGTTTGGGTCTTCGTCAGAAAATGCAAGCAGCACTTTTGCCTTATCTTCTTTAATTTTTGTTTCTGAAAGTATTGCCTTTCCTGCGTCAAAAGCCTCTTTTACAACCTGCTTTGTTGAATCATCTTTTATATCGTGCTTTTTATAAAATCCGTCAATGTTATCCGATATATATTGCAAATAATCCACATCACGTTTTTCAAGCTGATAAACCGTTACATCCTGTTTTTTGTCATGCAAATAACCGTATTTGGCAAGCGGAATTGCACCAAAATGCGGATTATATTTGTTATTTTGCGGTTGAAAAGTTATATTCATATAAATCCTTTTACGATAAAAACATCGTAAAAATTTTTTTTGCTAAAAATAATTTAATCCAAAAAATCCGCTAATATTGTATTGCTGACTAATATCCCACGAGAAGTTAATTTATACCCTGCCAAAGTCCTTTCAAGAAGACTCAAATC
>DEKL01000066.1:40527-40779 GCA_002353835.1 Alphaproteobacteria bacterium UBA2723 | reverse complement strand
AACGGTTTTGGACGTATCGGTCGTCTGGTATTCCGTGCTGCACAGAACAGAAACGATATTGAAATTGTCGGCATCAATGACTTGATTGATGTTGATTATATGGCTTATATGCTCAAATATGACACAATGCATGGTCACTTTGATGGTACGGTTGAAGTTAAGGACGGCAAGCTCGTTGTTAACGGAAAAGCTATCCGCGTTACAGCTGAAAAGAATCCGGCTGATTTGAAGTGGAACGAAGTCGGCGCTGAA
>DEKL01000066.1:40277-40472 GCA_002353835.1 Alphaproteobacteria bacterium UBA2723 | reverse complement strand
GCTAAGTATGTTGTTATGTCTGCACCGTCTAAGGATGATACACCGATGTTTGTTTGCGGTGTTAACACAGACTCTTATGTTAAAGGCACACAATTTGTTTCTAACGCATCTTGCACCACAAACTGCTTAGCTCCGATTGCTAAAGTGTTACACGACGCTTTCGGTATTACAGAAGGTTTGATGACAACTGTTCAC
>DEKL01000066.1:39794-40171 GCA_002353835.1 Alphaproteobacteria bacterium UBA2723 | reverse complement strand
ATTATTCCGTCTTCTACCGGTGCAGCAAAAGCTGTTGGTAAAGTTATTCCGTCTTTGAACGGCAAATTAACAGGTATGTCTTTCCGCGTACCGACTCTTGATGTTTCCGTTGTTGACTTAACAGCCAACTTGGCAAAACCTGCTACTTATGAAGAAATCTGCGCCGCTATGAAGAAAGCTTCCGAAGGCGAATTAAAAGGTATTTTGGGTTATACCGAAGATGCCGTTGTTTCTTCTGACTTCTTGGGTGATGCTCGTACATCTATCTTTGATGCTAAAGCCGGTATCCAATTAACACCGACTTTCGTTAAGGTTGTCAGCTGGTATGATAACGAATGGGGTTATTCTAACAAAGTATTAGACCTCATTGCTCATAT
>DEKL01000066.1:0-39753 GCA_002353835.1 Alphaproteobacteria bacterium UBA2723 | reverse complement strand
CATATATAAGGAAAATTTAATGACAGGATATAAAACAATAAAAGATTTAGGAAATTTGAACGGCAAAGTAGTTATGCTCCGCGCCGATTTGAATGTGCCGATGGATGAGAATTTTAATGTTACCAATACGGCTCGTATTGACCGTACCGTTCCGACAATTAAAACCTTGATGAACGCCGGTGCAAAGGTTGTGGTTATTTCTCACTTCGGCAGACCGGAAGGCAAAGGCGATATGAAAAATTCTCTTTCTCATATTGTTAAGGATTTGGAAAAGGCTCTCGGCAAGAAGGTGACCTTTGTTGATGACTGTATCGGCGAAAAGGTTGCAGCCGCTGTTAAAGCCATGAGTAATGACGAAATTTTGCTGTTGGAAAACTTGCGTTTTTATGATGAAGAAAAGAAAGGTGATGAAAATTTTGCCAAAGAGTTAGTTAAACCGGCAGATGTTTATGTTTCTGATGCTTTCTCCACAGCACACCGCGCACATGCTTCCATGGTGGCAGCCGCTAAATTATTGCCGTCTGCCATGGGTTTATTGATGGAAGAAGAAGTTAACGCATTAACAACCGGCTTGAATAATCCGGTTCGTCCGCTCATTGCCATCGTCGGTGGTTCTAAGGTTTCTACCAAGTTGGATTTATTAAACAACCTCGTTAAGAAAGTTAATAAGTTGGTTATTTCCGGCGGTATGGCTCATACCTTTATGAAGGCCAGCGGTATTGATACCGTTAATGAAAGCAACTCTTTGGTACAAATGGATATGATTGATACGGCAAAAGAGATTATGGCAACAGCAAAAGCTAATAATTGCGAAATTATCTTACCGCAAGATGTTGTTGTTTCCAAAGAATTCAAGCCGATGGCAGAACACAAAACCGTTGATTTGGCAAATATTCCGGCTGAAGGTTGGAGTTTGTTAGACGTTGGCGAAAAGACTATTGCTGCCATTAACGCTAAACTTGATGAATGCAAAACATTGGTTTGGAACGGTCCTCTCGGTGTATTTGAGATGAAACCGTTTGATAATGCCACCAATAAAGTTGCTCAACATGCCGCTGAATTAACTAAAGCTGGTAAGTTGACAACCGTTGCCGGTGGTGGTGATACTGTTTCCGCATTAGAAAATGCCGGTGTTGCCAGTAAATTTACTTATATTTCCACCGCGGGCGGTGCTTTCCTTGAATGGATGGAAGGCAAGGAATTGCCCGGCGTTGCAGTAATGAGTGCTTCTCAAAAAGCTGCTTAATTTCGGTTGAAATTAAAAAAATTTAGAAGGGTGGTGTTAAACCGCCCTCTTTTTTGTGGCTTGTTTGTTGCCACTACCCCGACAAGAAGGGACAAAAAAGAGAGGGCGAAGCGAGAGGAGAGGATTAAGGTGGGGGTGATGTGATAGAGCATTATTATTGTCACCCCCTTCGTCGCTTTCAGCGACACTTCCCCCCTCTTTATAAAGGGGGCAGAGGGAAAGAGAGGCGTGCTTTAAAGGGGCAGAGGGAAAAGAAAGGAAGGGGTGAATGAGGCATGACGGATTAAAATGAAATGTTTAGAAACAATATGTTACGAGGCCATAGAAAAAATTTACTTGTTTTTAAGAAATAGTTTTATAAACTTTAGTCATAACCGGGAGGTTATTTTGTTTAAACAGAATAAGGAGTTTATTATGAACTACAAAACTTTATTAATGGCATCTGCTGCCGTTTTATTCTCAACACAAGCTATGGCACAAGATTTGACTGGTGCATTTTCTGTTCCGGGTAAAGGACAAATTATGTCTGATACATCCATTGAGTTGGGACGTACTGAATCTAAGATAAAAGGTTTTAGATCTTTCGCTTATGATACATTAATTGCAAGTGAAGTTCTTGAATATGGTATTACCGATAATTTGAGCATCAATGGTGGTATTGCCAATAAGTTTGATTTTGACAAGAAGTTTGATTCTGACTTTAACAACGATCATAACTTTGCTTACACATTAGGTGCAAAGTACAATATGCATTTTGATGATTTATTGTTCCAAATTGCACCGAGTTACTCCACTTATGATCCGAAGAGCTGGTATGGACATCGTTGGAATCAAGATAAGAAAGATTTTTATGGTAGTGACAGATGGCAGAAGAATCTCGGCATTGATTTGAAAGCCGGTCTTGATTTGGGTAACGGTTTGACACCTTATATCGTTTACCACATCGATTCAGACATTGATACCAACCACAGAGAAATAGATCAATCTGTTAAGTTCGGTCTTCATAAATATGCCGGTAAGTGGGCATTGGACGGTGCTATCCGTTATGATTGGACAAAGAATGACAATAGTCCGAAGAACGATACCGAAACATGGTTTGATGCAGAAGCTGATTACTATTTGAAAGACAATGTTGCTCTTGGTTTGTATGGCAGCTATTTAATTGATGCTCATGACCAAAAATATGATGATGGTGCGAAGTACCATGTTAAAAATGGTCATGAAATCGGTTTGAGAGTTAAAGTATTGTTCTAATACTTTAAGTATTATTGTGGGGATAAAAGAGAGTGTTTTGGCACTCTCTTTTTTGTGTTGTCCGTACGGGGATAACTTTAAGCGTCATGCCCTGAGCGATGACGAATGGCGAGGGATCCTGAAACAAGTTCAGGATGACGCGGAAAAAGCAAAAGAGAGAGGAAAAGCAATCTGTTTTGATAATCAAATAAAAGGCATTGCAAAATATTAAAATCTTTGATAGAGGTATTTATATATGAAGATATTATGATTATGGGGGGAATGATAAATGGTCAAAAAAGCGATTATTATCGGTGCCGGACCGGCAGGATTGACTGCCGCATACGAACTTCTGACACGCTCAGATATTGTGCCGACCGTTTTGGAAGAAAATGATTATGTCGGTGGTATCAGCGCAACGCTTGACTATAAAAATAATAAAATTGATATGGGCGGACACCGTTTTTTTACAAAATCTGACCGCGTGATGAAATGGTGGCTCTCTATTCTTCCTCTGCAGGGAAAGCCCTCAAAAGATGATATTCTCTTAAATCGTGAAGTGGAACTTTCTAAACTTAAAAAAGCGCCTAATCCGGAAAAAACGGACAAAGTTATGCTAAAACGCCCGAGACTTTCCCGTATCTATTATTTGAAGACATTTTTCAGTTACCCTGTCAGCTTGAATATGGATACCATTAAAGGGCTCGGATTGTGGCGGATGTTTAAAATCGGCTGTTCGTATATGAAAGCATTGGCCTTCCCAATTAAAGACGAAAAATCTTTGGAAGACTTTATGATTAATCGCTTCGGGCGCGAGCTTTATCTCACATTTTTTAAGGATTATACCGAAAAATTATGGGGTATGGATTGTGCCAAAATCTCCGCAGAATGGGGCGCACAACGTATTAAGGGTATATCTATTCTTAAAGTCTTAAAGCAAATGGCACAAAATCTTACCGGTAAAAAAGGTAAAGCGGTGGAAACAAGCTTTATTGAAAGCTTTTTTTACCCGAAATTCGGTCCGGGACATATGTGGCAAAGTGTCGCAGATATTGTTAAAGAAAAAGGCGGGAAAATCGTGCTTAAAAGCAAAGTGACACGCATTATTAAGCAAGATGACCGGATTATTGCGGTTGAAGCAACAGATAGTAAGGGTAATACAAAAGTTTATGAGGGAGATATATTTATCTCTACCATGCCGGTTAAAGACCTGATTTCGGCAATGAATGATGTGCCGGCACGGGTGGCTGATGTTGCCGAAGGTTTAATGTACCGTGATTTCCGTGTGGTCGGTGTGTTACTCAATAAGCTTAAACTTAAAAACACCACCGCGATTAAAACGGTTAATAATATTGTGCCGGATACATGGATTTATGTGCAAGAACGCGAAGTTAAACTCGGTCGCATACAGGTCTTTAATAACTGGAGCCCGTATCTGGTTAATGATTTTAAAAACACGGTATGGATAGGGTTGGAATATTTTTGCAACGAAAAAGACCATATCTGGACAGACAGCGATAAGAAATTTATTGAGTTTGCCGTTGATGAAGCTGATAAAATCGGTATTTTTGATAAAAAGGATGTCTTAGATGCTTATACGCATCGTGTTAAAAAAGCCTACCCTGCTTATTTTGGTACCTATGATAGATTTGATGAGGTAAAAAACTATGTTAACACCATAGAAAACCTTTATCTTGTCGGCAGAAACGGTATGCACCACTATAATAATATGGATCACTCCACATTGGCGGCAATGAAAACCGTTGATTTGATTTTAGGCGAATGTCATGACCGCGAAGAGGTATGGTCTGTCAATACCGAATCGGATTACCATGAAGAAAAACAATCGGCGTAAAACATGGATAAATTGCGATTATTCTTTGAAAAACAACTAAAGGATTTTGATGATGCAGCTTTTATCCGCTTGTTAAAGATTTTTGCTTTAACGGCTATGGTTATTATTGCCTATATGGCGGTGTTTTCCGGTTTTCAGATTGTAGATGAGTTTGAGCATTTGCACGCATCGTGGTTGGTTTCTGTCGGCAAAATGCCGTATCGGGATTTTTTGGAACACCATAACCCGCTGTTGTGGTTTTTATCCGCACCGATAGTCCGCGCATTTTATGATAATGCTATCATCTTTTATGTGATGAGGGCCATAAGTGCCGGTATATCCGTTCTTATCGGGTGGTATGTCTATAAAATAACGCTGTTTTGGGGAGATAAAAAAAGCGGATGGCTGGCGATTGCACTTTATCTCGGTAACGTTATCACTCTTTATAATTTTTACCAATACCGTCCGGATAATTTTATGAATCTGTGCTTTATTGCCGGTATGTATTATTGGTTTGTTGCCTTAAAAACAAATGCACTAAAGCCGCTTATCATATCCTTTTTGTTTTTTACTTTTTCGTTTTTGTTTTTGCAAAAAATCTCTTTGCTTTTAGCGGTGATTGAAGTTCTTTTGTTAGGACTTGCCGCATTTAAAAAGATGAGACTTAAAACCATGACTATTGCGGCACTTCCATCACTTTTGGTTCTATTCTTGTTTATGCTGTTTTTCTATGCAAAAGGAACTTTGCCGATATATTTGGATATAAATTATCGCTTTAACCATGCTATGCTTTATTACTATGAACGCGGGGCATTTTGGTATAGGAATTTTTGTTTTAGTATATACGGGTTTGCCTTTGTGACAGCGTTAGCTTTTTTTACAAAAGAAAATATCTATTTTAAGCTAACGGCAATTATTTTCGGAGCGGAATTTTTAATGCGCGGATTTTATTTCGCTCCTTATACGCACTATTATTCTTTGGTGACGATATTGGCGGCAATAGTGCTTTCCGTTTATGCAACAAAAATTATGCCGAAATATAAAACATTAAGTGCTGTTTTGCTTATTCTGATGTTTTTGAATCTGGGACATTTGTTTAATAAGGCGGATAAAACTATCCCTAACCATAACAGTTATACCCATTATCAGCTCGCTGACTGGGCGCATAAACATTCCGCTAAAAATGATATGTTGATGAACGGATATGATATGATTTTTAACATTTATCGCCCGGATGTCAGCTACTATTGGTTTCAGTTGGATACATTGTTACCGATTATGGAGCGCGAATATAATTTGACTAATAAAATTGACGTGAATAAGCTGATTATCAAGTACAGACCGAAGTTTGTTTATGCGGCAAATTATGTAGATGCGCTGGCACTAAGACTTTATGGCGAAAAGAAATTTGCGCAGAAATTTATGCCGGAGCTCATCACAACGCTCTATAAACCGACTCCGTTTAAGGGTTTGTGGGAGCTTAAGTGATTTATGTTTTTTAATGTTTTGGGGATAGGACTTTTTAAGAGGTGTAACCATGTTTAAGATGATAAAATTTGTTTTTGCGTTTTTACTTTTAAGCAGTCAGACGGTGTATGCCGATACCATTGCTGTCCCCAGCGCAGAAGCTCGTGATTGGGCTAATACTAAAGGTAACGAGCTGATAGATGTTTTATCCGAAACAGATGCCGGTGTTAAATTTGCAAAACTTGATAAAATGATGACTGAAGATGTTAATCTTGATTATATCGGGCGGTTTGTTATCGGCAAATATGCCAAGCAAATGACACCTGAGCAAAAACAAAAGTATCTTGATTTGTTTAAACGCTATGTTTTGAGCCTTTACAAAAAAACAAACTTTAATTTTGATGCGCATGCGGTCAATTTTACAATAGATAATGTCAGTGAATTTCCGAAATATACAAATATAACTTGTTCGGTTGATCCGGGAAATCTTACTAAAGATGTTAAAATTGAAAAAATACCGGTTAAATTTAAGCTTATTCGTGGTGTTGATAACCGAATTCAAGCTGTTGATTTGGAAATTTCAAATGTCAGCATGGTAATTGAATATCGCAAGAGATTCTATCAAATGATACTTAATGAACAGGAAAACATAGATTGGTTCCTTGATACGTTTGAAAATAGAGTTAAAGCAAATGAAGAAGCTATCGCTTTAAAAAATGCACTTTAGGCTGAATTTCTTTATATTGAATTGCTAAAAAACTTTTAAAATACGTTGTAATTTTTTTTTGTTATGGTATGCTTGCCGTAACTTTTGGTATGATTTTATTTAACAGGATTGATGACAATGAGTATAAATGCCAGATATAACGGCAAATCTTCTTTTGAGGAGTGGAAAAAGGACTGGGCGTTGGAAGAGCGCTATAATTTCAAAACAATTGAAAGCAAATGGCAAAAAATTTGGGAAGATGAAAAAGCTTATAAAGTTGAAATGGACCCGAATAAAGAAAAATTCTATGCTTTGGTTGAGTTTCCTTACCCGTCCGGTGCCGGTCTTCATGTCGGACATCCTCGCTCCTATACAGCGCTTGATGTTATTGCACGTAAAAAGCGTATGGAGGGCTTAAATGTTCTTTACCCAATGGGGTTTGATGCGTTTGGTCTGCCGGCGGAAAATTATGCCGTAAAAACCGGTATTCATCCGGCTATTTCCACCAAACAAAATATTGAGACATTTACACGCCAATTAAAATCTATCGGTTTTTCTTTTGACTGGGACAGGTGCTTCAATACTTGCGATCCGGAATATTATAAGTGGACACAATGGATGTTCCTTAAGTTTTATGAAAAAGGATTGGCTTATAAATCTAAGATAGCGATTAACTGGTGTCCGGCTTGTAAGGTCGGGTTGGCAAACGAGGAAGTTGTTAACGGGCATTGTGAGCGTTGCGGTGCGGAAGTTGTTCGCAAAGATAAAGAACAATGGATGATTGCCATTACCAAATATGCAGACAGGTTGATTGATGACTTGAGCGGGGTTGATTTTATTGACCGCGTTAAATCTCAGCAAATTAACTGGATCGGGCGCTCTCATGGGGCAGAACTTGATTTTGAACTAACCGATAATAACGGAAATTCTTTAAACAAAAAATTGCGCGTTTATACCACGCGTCCGGATACGGCATTCGGTGTTACCTATATGGTTATGGCGCCGGAGCACGAGTTTGTTAAAGAATTGATGAGCCGCTTTGAAAACCCGTCAGAAGTTAAAGCGTATGTTGATGAAGCGGCAAAGAAATCCGATCTGCAACGTACGGCAAATGACTCTAAGACCGGTGTGGAATTAAAAGGTATTAAAGCGAAAAATCCTTATAACGGTACGCTTATCCCGATATTTATTTCCGATTATGTTTTAACCGGTTACGGAACGGGTGCTATTATGGCGGTGCCGGCACATGACCAACGCGACTATGATTTTGCCAAAGTCTTTAACTTGCCGATTATTCAAGTTTTAGACGGGGGCGATATTTCCGAAAAAGCATTTGAAGAAGACGGCCCGCATATCAATTCCGAATTTTTAAACGGTATGGGTAAAGAAGACGGTATTCAAGCCGCTATTGATTATGCTAAGAAAAATGGTTTCGGTGAGGCTAAAACAAACTTCAAATTGCGTGACTGGGTGTTCTCTCGTCAACGTTATTGGGGCGAGCCGATACCGATGGTTTATTGCGAACATTGCGGTTGGCAACCAATACCGGAAAGTGAATTACCGCTTAAATTACCGGATATTTCCGATTACTTGCCGAATGATAACGGAGACTCTCCTTTGGCTAAGGCGACAGATTGGGTTAATACAACTTGTCCGAAGTGTGGCGGAAAAGCCAGAAGAGAAACAGATGTTATGCCGAACTGGGCCGGTTCTTCTTGGTATTTCTTAAGATATTGTGATCCGCATAATGATAAAGAATTTGCTTCTAAAGAAGCACTTAAATATTGGATGAACGTTGACTGGTATAACGGTGGTATGGAGCACACAACTCTTCACTTGTTATACTCTCGTTTTTGGCATAAATTCCTTTATGACTGCGGTTATGTACCGACACCGGAGCCTTATAACAAACGTACATCTCATGGCATGATTTTGGCTGAAAATGGTGAGAAGATGTCAAAATCACGCGGAAACGTGGTTAACCCGGATGAAGTTATTGATGCTTATGGTGCTGATGCATTCAGAATGTATGAAATGTTTATCGGACCGTTTGATCAAACCGCTATGTGGTCTGATGAGAGCTTAAACGGTGTTTATCGTTTTGTGAACCGTATTTTCTCATTGTTTACAAAAGTAGGTAAGGCGACACCTAATGAGAAAGATTTACAGGCTATGCATAAATGTATCTTGGAAGTCAGCGAGCGTATTGACCAAATGAAGTTTAATACGGCTGTTTCTTCTTTGATGACTTATGTAAACTATATTGCCGGACTTGATGTTATTCCGGAAGAATTATATACCACACTCTTGAAGTTAATTGCGCCGTTTGCACCGCATATTGCCGAAGAGATGTGGGCACGCTTGGGACACACTTCTCTTATCGTTAAAGAGAGTTGGCCTCATGGAAATAAAGAATTGGCAAAAGAAAATACTATTACTGTTGCCGTGCAAATTAACGGTAAGATGCGCGGAACAATAGAAGTGGAACGTGATGCCGAAAAAGATACGGTTATCGCTGCCGCCAAATCTTTGGAAAACGTGGCAAAGCAGTTGGCGACTGCCGAGCCGAAGAAAATCATTGTTGTACCGAATAGGATTGTGAACATTGTTTTATAGTAGAAAAAATATAGCCCTTGCGGCTCTTGTTGCGTTCATTGCCGGCTGTGGTTTTGAACCGCTCTATGTTGAAAAAAAATCAAATAGCGAATGGTATTATGATAATGAATTTGATACCAGTATTAAAGATGAAATGGCTAGCGTTAAAGTTGAGCTTATTCAAGATAGAATCGGTCAGCTGATACGTAATGATTTGCTTGATAAGTTGACACCGAAAGGGATACCGCAATCTCCTAAATATTACCTAAAGATTACGGATATTAAGATTGATGAAGTTGACCAAGCGTTAAGAAACGATATTACGGCAACGCGTAAAAAGGTTATCTATAAGGTATATTATGTCTTAAATGATAAAGATCATAAGAAATTGATAAAGGGTGATAGTGTTGCATATTTGGGTTATGATATTTTAAGAGACCCCTATTCTACAACCTTTGCTAAAAAGAAAAATGAAAAAAATGCAGCCAAAATTATTGCTAACGATATTTCTTTAAGACTTGGCGCTTATTTCCATTCGTTGCAGACAAAACGAGGCAACCCGAATGAATATTAAGCCCGAACAAGTTGATGGCATTGTTAAATCTTTGCCGCCAGCTATTCGCGGAGTTGTTATTTATGGCAGTAACGAGGGGATGATATCTTCGTTGGCACAACAGTTTATTAAAGCTGTTTCACCTGATGTGTATGATGCTTTTCATGTCAGTTATCTGGATATGGCTGATGTTACGGCAGATATTAGCGTGTTGTATGCGGAATTTAATGCACAGTCACTCATGGGGGGACGCCGTGTTGTGGTGATTAAAGATGCCTCAAATCTGTTAACAAAAAATCTGAAAGAAATGTTAGCTGAAAGCTCTTCCGACAGTTTATTGGTGATTACATCTTCATCCCTTAAAACAAAGGACTCGCTTGCCTTATTAGCTAAAGATAATAATGCTTTTTATGGTATTGGTTGTTATGATGACAGAGATGAGGATATAACTTCTTTTGTATCCAAATTTATCAGCAAACAAGGACTTAAAGCAGATAATATGACTTTGCAACTGTTATGTTCAAGATTATCTAATGACCGCAAGATTAGCCAAAATGAATTAGATAAATTACTGGCTTATATGGGCAATAAAAAGATTATCAGTACAGATGATGTTTTAACGGCAGTGAGTGATACGGCAGCTGCCACTCAAGAAGATTTATGTTATTTTATTGCACTCGGGCAGACTGAAAAAACTATTGCTGCTTATAATCGTTTGATATTTGAAGGGGAAAATCCGGTTTCGCTGGTTCGTACGGTCAGCTACCATTTTATGAAGTTGTTGGATTGCGCGGTTAAAATGGAAAAAGGAGAAACGGCAGATAAAGTGATATCCGGTTTTCGTCCGCCTTTGATTTTTTTCCGCAAACCAGATTTTCTTTTACAGTTGCGCGTATGGAACAGAAACAGAATTTTGAGTGCGCTCAGTTTTCTATATCAAACTGAAAGAGAATGTAAGACATCAGATTTACCGGCGGAACAAGTTGCCAGTTTTGCCCTCATGCGAATCGCTAACAGCGTTAAGAGATTTAAATAAAAAAGACCGCTATGTAAGCGGTCTTTTTCTTTTGCTAAGCGCTTTTTTTATGTCTTTTTTTAACGAAAATCGGTTCTTTTCCTTCGGTAATTACGTTTTCATTGATAACAATTTCCGTGATGTCTTTTTTATCCGGAATATCGTACATCAATTCCAAAAGATTTTCTTCCATAATAGCTCTTAAACCACGGGCACCGGTTTTACGTTCTATCGCCTTTTTAGCAATGGCAATCAGGGCATCATCCGTTATGGTCAACTTTACATCTTCCATTTCAAACAATGTCTTATATTGTTTAATCAAAGCATTTTTCGGCTCGGTTAAAACTTTGATTAAGGCTTGTTCGTTTAAGTCATCCAAGGTGGCAATAACAGGAAGACGTCCGACAAATTCCGGTATCAAACCGTATTTTAATAAATCTTCCGGTTGAACCATTTTATATATTTCGCCCAAAGTTTTTTCTTCGGCATCTTTAATTTGAGCACCGAATCCGATAGAGGTTTCCTGGCCGCGGCGACCGATAATTTTTTCTAAACCGGCAAATGCGCCACCGCAGATGAACAAAATATTTGTGGTATCAACATGCAAAAATTCCTGTTGCGGATGCTTTCTTCCTCCTTGCGGCGGAATATTAGCAACCGTACCCTCAATAATCTTCAACAAGGCTTGTTGAACACCCTCACCCGATACATCACGTGTAATAGAAGGACCGTCTGTTTTGCGGGTAATCTTGTCTATTTCATCAATATAAACAATACCACGTTCGGCTTTTTCTATATCATAATTAGCAGCTTGCACTAATTTCAAAACAATATTTTCCACGTCTTCACCAACGTAGCCGGCCTCAGTTAAAGTAGTGGCATCAGCTATGGCAAACGGAACATCCAAAACTTTAGCCAATGTTTGCGCTAATAAAGTCTTTCCGGAACCGGTTGAACCGATTAAAATAACGTTGGATTTAGAAATTTCAATATCCGGATTTTTACGCTTATTGTTTAATCTCTTATAGTGGTTATAAACCGCCACTGACAGAACTTTTTTAGCGTACTCCTGCCCGATAACATATTGGTCTAAGAAATCTTTAATTTTAGAAGGGGTTGGCAAATGTTCGCTTATGGCATCTTCTTCGGCACGGCGTTCCTCTTTGACTTCTTGTGAAACGATATTGATACATACATCTATACATTCATCACAAATATAAACACCGCGGCCGGCTATCAGTTTTTTGACTTCATTTTGGCTTTTGCCACAAAAAGAACAATGCAATACTTTATCTTCGGTCTCACTCATGACTGTTTCCTATTTAATTATTTCCAAACGATTTTTAACAATGCTATCAATTAAACCAAACTCTTTTGCCTCTTCCGGACTCATAAAATTATCTCTGTCCATGGCTTTTTCTATAACGGCCAATTTGTTTCCGGTGTTTTCGGCATAAATTTTATTCAAGCGTTTTTTCAACTCTAAAATTTCTTTAGCTTGTATCTCAATATCAGATGCTTTACCACGGGCACCACCGGACGGTTGATGGATCATAATACGAGAGTTCGGTAAAGAAAATCTCTTTCCTTTAGTGCCGCCGGCAAGTAAAAATGATCCCATTGAACAAGCCTGACCGATACATAATGTCGCAACATCACATGAGATATATTGCATTGTATCATACATAGCTAAACCTGATGTTACAACACCGCCAGGGGAGTTGATGTATAAAAAGATATCCTTTTTAGGATTTTCAGACTCCAAAAATAAAAGCTGTGCGCAAACAAGTGATGAAACTTCATCATTAACTTCTCCGGTTAAAAAGATAATCCGCTCTTTTAACAATCTGGAAAATATATCAAATGACCGCTCACCCCGAGATGTCTGTTCAATGACCATAGGAACGAGTGTGTTATCAAAAACTTCTAATGCACTTCTACTCATATCTGTTAAATCCTTAAATTTAAATTATTTTAACTGCCGTCATCTTATATAGCATTTATTCAACAAATAGTAAACAAATGTAAAAAAAATGCTATTTCTGCCGTTTTACTCTCTCTTACTTTTCAGATTATTACCAAAATAGGATAAATCAAAACTGGTTATCGTGATACCAAACGGATTTATAAGCCCTAAATCTTTATTATCATATTTTGCCGTGCTGAATTTCATGCGCAGAGTTGCTATCCATTTACTAATCAGCGGTTCTCCCTGCTTTGGCATATAAACAAGCGTATCGGTATTCACATTCATCAATCTTAAAAATTCATCCACTGACATATTGGGTGCGGTATCTATTGTCTTAAAACGTACCTGCCAAAAATCCATAGATACCGGATAAATACGCCCGATTTCAACTTTGCGGCGCACTCCCCTTTGTTGCAACAATTCAAAATATGGCTGTTCTGTAGATGCAAAAGCTCTATATACCATTTCATCTGATGCCAAGAAAATAAAATCATTTTCGCCTAATCGTCTTTTTAATTCTTCCAAATCATTACCTATTGTATAGCGCTTTGTAACATATTCAGCCATTAAGCTTTCCGTTACCAAATCACCGGCATAAATACTTGCTTCAGAAGGAGACATCATAGAAACCTGATAAAGCTGATAGTCAATCTGCAAAGGAACCATACCTGTTTTTTTCATAGGTATCAATATACACAATGCACTACCTAAAATCATACTAAAACACAAACTTAAACAGGCAATGACAACAAAAAATCTTGAAGTCCATAAGAATCTTCTTTCAGGAAAAGCTTTAACATCTACTTTTTCGGGATAATAACCCAATTCGTCTTTTTGGGCTTTTTCTTTGTATTTAAATAATGTGTAAAACAAATTTGATATCATAATGACTGCCTCTTTCAAGTTATCATATTTTGCATTTTACATGAAAGTTGTATAAAATCAAATAAAATACTATCAATTAAAAAATAATTAGTGTAAATATTTATTTGAACAATAATGTTTGAGGGATAATTTGATGAAAAAGATTATTTGTTTTGTGGGAGCTTTGGCCGGTCTTTTGGCGGCTTGCTCTTCTACCGAACCGGCCCCGATAATAACTGATGCGCCGGTTATGTCTGCTTATTATTCAGATTGGGACCGAGCTGTTCGTGCTGATGTGGATATGCAGAATATGTATGTCGGAACTCCTTCAAGGATAGAAAAACCGATAGATATGTACATGGCTATGGCTTTAGCGTTGAAATACAATTATACCAGACGCCTTGCCAGCTATCAGGAAAATTTAATTAAAAGCAATATCACTCCGTCCGCTTTGCCGACAATGGCTGAAAATCTCGGTTATGAGAATGCCACAAATTCACCGGCTGTACCTTCAGATTTAAAGGTTTCTTGGAATTTGTTGGATTTATCTGCATTGTATTACCAAAACGGTTTGGGTAGTCCGGAAGTTACCGCCGAAGAACAAAGTCGTAAGGTAGTAAATAATATTTTGTTTGAAGCACGCACCTTGTACTGGAAAGCGTTAGCAGCGCAACGTATTATTCCGGTTATTGACGATATGAATGAATATTTGGTTCGTGTTGTTGATGAAATCAACGCTTGCACAAGAGAAAATGCTGCCGAAGGAATCGCTCCTTCCACCAGCACTCTTCTGAAAAAACGCAAATATTTGGAAAGCATCAGAGAGCTTGCCGCATTAAGAAAGAAGTTTGATACAGCTCAGGCAGAATTTGCCGGATTGCTTGGTTTATACCCCTCTACGGAAATTAAATTGGCGGGTTCGGAATACGGAAATTTTGCTGTTCCATCCATGCGCGTTAAAATGCAACAGTTAGAATGGTTAGCTTTGACAAATCGTCCGGAATTAAGAGCTTTTGACAATGGGT
This sequence comes from Alphaproteobacteria bacterium UBA2723, assembly GCA_002353835.1. Taxonomy (GTDB): domain Bacteria; phylum Pseudomonadota; class Alphaproteobacteria; order RF32; family CAG-239; genus CAG-267. Next base: position 25,246 of record DEKL01000066.1, on the reverse strand, counting down.
CTTCTAAAGAAGATTTAGAGTTGGTTGTCAGAGAGTTTGATGATGTTGATAACAGTGACTACCGTCAAAATGCTAACTACTATAACCGTAAGTGGTCTAAAACATCCAATGATTTATCCATGAATGTTTTTGAAGATATCCGTTACCAAGGAACAGATACTTATAACGCATTAGCTCGTCAGAGAATGACAAATATTATCCTAAATCAAGTTTATCTTTCTTGGGCACTTTATCAGTCTGCCGTTGAAGATTATTACTTGAATATGGGTGTTGCTTCAACATCTGAGAATATTGCCGAGGATATCACAACGAGGGAAGGTAGCAATAAAGCTATCAGCCATTTAGAATCGGCTAAGGCAATTATTGATGAAGCCAATGCCTTCTTATCCTATATTGATGTTCAAGAAGCTATCGGTCGCTTATATGCCAGTATCGGTCTTGATGCCGTTCCGTCTTATATGTTAAACGAAAGCCCATCAAGCATAGCTGTTCAAATCAGAGAATCCTTAGAAAAATGGAAGGACGGTATTTTCTATACCGTCCCTAAGGGAGCTCAACTTTCATTATCCGGAAAAAAACCGCCTGTTGATGTTTCATCACAGGCGTTAGTTCCGAATATGGTCGTCGGCACCGGTTCTTCCATTAGTGTTACCATACCGGAAGAAGCTTTTGAAAGCGTTAATTGGTATGGTGACTATAAAACAACAGCCGGTTTACTGAGTGATGTCGGTCTTCCCTCTTGGCTAAAATATGATCCCGCAACACGTACCCTTACAGGTACTCCTTCTATAGATGATGTCGGGAGTTATCGTATTCGTGTTTATGCTTTTGACGAATCGGGTAACTCTGCAGTTTTAAGTTTCACAATTACGGTTGATAACATGTATGTTCAAACGATGGAATATAAAGGTTTGACCGGTTATCGTCGCGCTAAAGTTTATCATAAATGCACACCAGGTCAGGCTTGTGCCAAAGATGACATTTAAGGATTTTTCTATTGTTTCAAATTATCACTAAAAATCCGATATTGACTTTTTTAGGTTTGTGCTTGCTGTCGTCTTTGACAGCAGGCATATTTTTTAACGGACAGTATATCTCAGAATATACTGCCGGATTTATTTTGATTTCATTTTTCTTAGCTTCGTGTTCTCGTTTTCCCTTAGAAATATTAGCAACCGTTATTTTTACGTTATTGTGCTTAATTTTGCATTTTATCTTCGGAGGCAACAACCTATTTTTGCTGTTTGGCTGTTTGTCCTTAATATGTTTTACAACCTGGCAGCGACGAAAAACTGAGAACATTCTGTTTTTTACCATTATTTTCACAAGCTTTATTTTGCATTTTCATTATATTGAAATGACAGAAGTTGAAACACGTCAGCATGATCTGAGCGGTATTATGTATTATATGCGGCAGATTACGCAAAACGGGGGGAATTTTTGGGATTTTAATCCGTGGAATATGTATTATCTTTTTCATCAACCGCTCCATTTTCTTATTAACGGATACATTTATAAACTGGGATTATTTATTTGGCATTCACAGGATTTAGCGCGAGAAATTCTGCAATTTTTATCTTTGTTTTATGTGACCGGAACAATTATTATGACAGCAAAAATTTTACTGATGTTTAATTTTCCGAATCGTACGCTTTATGCTGCTTTTATTTTAGTAGCATTTAACCCTGTTTTCTTTTTATTTTCAGGATATATTTCTAATGATGTATCCGTTTTATTTTGGGCAATTTCTTCTCTGTATTATCTTATTAAATGGTACAAAGATGAGCGCTTAAATAACCTACTCATCTCTGCAATTTGTTTCGGATTAGGTGTTTTAACGAAACTGTCTATTTTGATAATGGTTCCCGTATTTGTTTTACTGTTTTTACACAAACTTTATCAAAATAAATGTGCGCAACGTATTATTGAATCAATATCTCTGTTCGTGGTGGTTGCCGTTCCGCTTTCTTTGCTATGGATTATTCGCAATCATTTTCTTTATGATATGGATTTTTACAATATCCCTGATACATCTCCTGCCGGGCAAAATTTCAAATATTTAACTTTTTTTGATAGAATTTCTGATTTTTCTTTATTGGAAGAACCTTTTATTCATTCACCGTTAGCTAATGACAGCAATATGTTTTTGGCGCTTATTAAAACGGAATTGTTCGGCGAGTGGAATTTAAGCCTTAATCATCAGATTATTATTATCCCGGCTACAATACTTTATATCATGAATATCATCATCAAGATTGTTGCACTTGGGGGAAGTTTCTTTATTTTAATCAAAGCAAAAAAGGAAAGTTTTTTAACCATAACCTTTGCTTTATTTTATTTGATTATATGGGGATACAGTTTTAAATATGCCATGGATTATCCGTATGTATGCTCAAGCGATTATCGGTTATTCTCACTAATGAATCTACCGGAAATTATCATCTTGGCAACACTAAGCAATGGAAAAATTTCATCAAAAATATTGCTTATTACTGCTCTTGTTTTTGCACTTTTTAGCAGTTTTGTTTACATCAATCTTTAATTCTGATTTAATGCTTTGATTTCCGCATCTATGGCTTGCGATAAGTCATCTGTTTTTGAGGTTGCAGATGTTTCTTCTACCGGAGAATTAACTTTATCGTTGGTTACTTCTTGCATTTTAGTAAACATCAATAAATTTTCCGGTTCTTCGCCTTCTTCAATATCACTAACATATGATGTCGGCGTTTCTGATATATAAGTCGGTGTTGACTTCACATCTTTTTCAATATCCCGGTCTTCTTGGATAAATTCTTTAATGTGGATAGCCTTAGGTTCTTCTTCAACTGCTTCGTTTTCTGCGTTTTCTATGATATCTTCTTTGTCTTTTATCATAAGCTTTGTCGGCAACTTATCGCGCGCGGCAAGCTCATCCTTACTTAACAGCGGTGTTTTATCATCTTTAGTGTTTACACATTCCAACAACCATACATCATATATCGGGTGTTCAATGGCACTTATACCCGGTGTAGAAGATAATACCCAGCCGCGGAATATGTTATATTCGTCAGTTCCAAAGCTCTTATCGGTAACATCAATAAAGGCAAAATTTTCAGGGGTTTCCTCGGCAGGTCTTTTTTTGCAGGCGCGCAAAACTAATGAAAAATCGCCAAATGCCACCTTAGAATTTACCGGAACGGTTATTTTATTAACACGTCCCGTTACCTTATCCATTGCCTGCATAAGTGCGGCATTAGTTTCTATTTCTGCCGAAAATGCTGATGTGCTTAACGTTAAACCGGCAACCAGTGTTGATATAAGTGATAAATTATTTTTTCTCATCATTATTTGTCACCATAAAGATAATTTCACCAACCATATCTTCCAACGATTTTGCATCTTTCGTATTTTCTGCCATACTACCATTTGTTAATTTTTCCTTGGCTTTGCCCGGCTCTATTTTTATATATTTTTCACCCATCAAACCATCACCGGCAACCATAACCGTACTATCTACCGGTAACAACACGTTCGGCATAATACTTAAAGAGACATCTACCATATAGTCATCCGGATTTATTTTTTGAGAAAGGACCGTGCCGACTTTAATGCCGTTAATCCGCACATCGGAACCGATACTCAAGCCGCCGACCTTCAGAAAGTCNNCTCGCACCGGTATCTAACCCGCCGACTTTTATGAAACGGGCTTTAATTTCGTACCCTTTAACCATCTTCAAATCAGAAACATTGTAGGCAAACCACATAAAAACTGTGGCCACTGCAAGGACCACCAGGCCCATAATTGTTTCTACCGGTCTTTTATTCATTTTCGTCTCCTTCTGCTACATTTTGCTCACTCAGTTCCATAATTTTTTCTTCAGCCGGAGGAACAGCTTTAATTTCCTCCGTTTTTTTAGGGGTTGCTCTTTTCGCTTTCCCCATAGATATAATTCTATCCAACAATTCTTCCAAAATCATCGCGTCTTGGGTATATTCAATACTTCCCTCCGGCGGAATATACTCATCTGAACCGCCCACGTCTATTTCCACATATTTGCCGCCGATTAGCCCAAAACTGACAATGGATGCGCTACTGTCTTCCGGAATTTTGTATGCAGAATCTAATTCCAACGTTAATTTTGAATGGAAATTTTCATCAAGCTTCGCACCAATTACCCGCCCGATTGTTATACCGGACATACGTACTTTGTCACCGATATTCAGACCGTCTGTCCGCCCGAAGCTGGCATATATTTTGTACCCGTCTCCCAAATTTTTTCTTTTAATAGAGGCATTGTGCGAAACCGTTATGAATACCATAGCTAAAATCAACAGTAAGGTAATAAGACCGTTGCGAATTGATTTTGTTTCTTCAATAGAATATTTTTCTTCCAAAATTTCTCTCCTATTCGGACTTTCTTTTATTGTATTTATACTTATAGCTCTTAAATATTTTTTTGTCATCATTGTTTTGTTATTTTTATTTAAATTGTGAAAATTTTAAACATTTTTTGCTATTTATGCATCATAATCAGCCATGGGAAGATCGTATGATAGAAGTCAAAAACATTTCAAAACTATTTGAAAAAAAGACCGCTCTTGAAGATGTCTCTTTTTCCTTAAACGACGGCGAAATCACTGCGCTTATCGGCGAAAACGGCGCCGGCAAATCTACTTTAATGAGAATTATGTGCGGTTATTTAGCACCGACCTCCGGTTTTGTTAAAATTCATGATAAAGATATTTCCATAGAGCGCATTGCGGCATTGAGAAATATCGGTTATGTGCCGGAGATATCTTCTCTCTACGGAGATATGAGTGTTTATAATTTTTTGGTTTGGATTGCTCAGATTTGGGAAATTGATGATGTTGATAAAGCTGTTATTTCAGCTTCTAAGCAAATGGCAATTACAGATGTCTTAAACGAAAAAATTGAAAACTTATCTAAAGGTTTTAAAAAACGCGTAGAAATTGCTTCAGCTATTTTGCACAAACCGCGTTTTCTGATTTTAGATGAGCCGACTGACGGCTTAGACCCTAACCAAAAATATGATATTCGCGAATTCATCAAAGACTATGCTAAAAAACATTCTGTTCTTGTATCTACACATGTATTGGAAGATGTTGATGTTGCCGATCGGGTTATTATGCTTTCACACGGCAAAGTTATTAAAGATACAAGCATAGCTGATTTCAAAAAAATATCGCGACGCAAAGATTTAAGCGAGGCATTCAGAATTCTTAGTACAAAGCAACCGGAGAATACAAAATGAGACAATTTTTAACGCAATATCTCAAAGATTTTAAGGCTAATTTTGTCAGCTTGAATGCTTACATCATTCTCGGCGGTTATTGTATTTTATCCCTTTTCTCAGCTATTTATTTCGGGGATTATTTTTTGCGTGAATCAGAAATTCTTAACTCTTATTTCGTTATGCAACCGATTATCCTTATGTTGGTTATTCCTGCTGTTACTATGCGCACTTGGGCTGATGAAATCAAAAGCGGAACACTTGAGTTGTTGTTGACACAACCTATCAGCTATACAAAATTAGTGCTTGCAAAATTTGCTGCCGCCTATACTTTCTTTTTACTGATGATTTTATTCACGCTTCCTTTTTATTTTATTTCCGATCAATTTTCGGTTTTAGACTATGGGGCTACCAATTTAGGGTATGTCGGACTATTACTGTGTGGGGCTTTATTTACGATTATCGGTTGCCTTGTTTCTGTTTTTAATCGCAATATTATCTTGAGTTATATCTCAACAATTTTTGTAATTTTCCTTATCACACAAGTTCAGTTTGATGCCTTTATTTTTAAGGGAAGTGTCATTTCATTAAGGTGTCTTAACTTTGAAGATAATTTTGTTGCTTTTTTAGGCGGTGTTTTTTATCTCGGCAATTTAATTTATTTTCTCTTAGGAATTATTTTGTTTACATGGCTTAATGTCGTGGTTTTGGCTCATTACAGATTATCACCCAAAACAGAAATTAAAAAAGTTATCTTTTTTGCCTTATTGTTGTTAATGATATTTTTCAGCACCACTTTAGGCTCCAGCCTTATCTTTGATACTCCGGTTGATTTAACGGATGAGCACAGATTTACCCTAACCCCGGAAAGTAAGAAGTTTTTAGCAACAACAGACAAAAGAATTGATATATCTTTATACGAATCCAAAAATAAAAGAGAAGATGCAAACTCAAGTTATGCTGTTTATGCTGATTTTGTTGAACGCATTTTAAAGCTTATAGAAAGAACTTCTAAAGGAGCCGTTCGTACCGATTTTATTCGCGTGGAGCCTTTCAGCGCACAAGAACGTTCATTAGTGCATGATAATATTTCTTTTGAAGAAGATAATCTCGGTAATAAAAACTTTTTGGCTGCTGATTTTTCTGATAATGAAGGAAATCATGCTTTGATTAACTCCTTTAAGAACTTGCGCCAAAATCTTTTGGAGGCTGATATTTTGCGCGTTATCCATCGCTTCGGACAACCACAGAAGAAAGTGGCTGTGATTGCCGATAATGAAGATTTAACGCAAATGAGTGCATTTTTAGCTCTGCTAGAACAATTTTATGCGCTTGATTATCTTTCCTCGGCGGCAACTTTTATTCCACCGACTTATGATGGTGTCATCATCATCAACCCGTTATCGCTTTCTTCTGAATTTTTACTTGCCATGGAACAATATGTTTTAAATGGTGGCTCACTTATTATTTTCGCAGATCCGGACATTCCTTTGGGAAGTCGCAAAGTTTTTAAGAACTTCTTACCCCATTTTGGAATAACTCCTGATTTTGATAAGATTGCTACCTTTGATGACCAACATGAAACGGATAATTTTGGCTTTGCTGTTCCTTTTTTTGATACCGATAACAAATGGAAAGATATTCGTTCGGTTCTGATTAACAAGGCGGGAACACTCAATGTTAAATCGGCAAAAGATTATACTGTATCCCCTATTCTTTCCGTGAACGAACAAATTATAGCTGCCGAGAGCAGCGGAAAGTTTGTTTCTGACCATATTATTCTTGCTGCACAAACAGAAGCCGTTGAGCCGGTTTCCGTTAAAGACGGTAAACTTATTTTCTTTTTTGATACTGATATGCTAAAGGATTATCTCTATGTTTCCGAGGAGACAAAACATAATACATTTTATGACACAATTCCTGTGGCGGATAATATGCTCTTATTCTTAAGACTGATGGCTTTTGCAACTGGCGAATCGACAGAAAACAATCTTACCTATCGCCATTATGCCGTTAATCTTTCCAGTATCGGTAATACCATTTTAAGAGGTATTAAGGAACGATATGCCGAGCAAACAAATGCTTTGCAAAAACAAATTGATACTTATTCAGAAAAAGAAAATAAGCTCAAAAATGTTTTAACACAAAAGGGGTATGCATCAGTTAGAAATATCGGTAATTTAAGCGATATGGCACAGCGCCTTGAAGAGGCACAGGATAACTTGAATAAATTAAAAGCTGCAATCTTAAATGAATATCAGACGATTATTGCCACACTAACCCTGATTTTGGTTTTGGTTATACCGTTTTTGCTTCTTTTGCTTATGGCTTTAATACTTACCGTTTGCAAAAAAATTAAATCTCAAAAAATAAGGAGACTTATCCAAAATGCGTCATCATATTAAACTTGCCGGATTTATTTTATGTATTACTTTGGCTATAATGTCATTCGGTATTATCCGTAATTTTCATTATACGCAAACATTGTCGCGGGGAAATTTCTTCTTTGAAAACACAAAAAAAGCCACAGATGTACAAACCATCAAACTAAAATTTTCTGATGGAAATGTTATTACTTTACAGCAAAAAGATAACTTGTGGCACGTCAACGAGGCTGACGGATATTATGCATCTTTCAGAAAAATCAATTCGCTGATTAAACTTTTATATCAGACTTCTATTTATCGGGCTGATTATCTCTCTAAGGATAACAAACAAAAATTGTCGAAAGATTCTCTTTTCATCATTACATACAATAAAAATAATGATGTTATTGATGAGGCTGAAATTTTATCTAAACAAGATAATAACAAGTTTTATTATGCTCTGCTTAATAACAATGATTTCTTGTACCAGCTTAACGGTGATTTCGGACTTTCTTCACTTACTATGGACTGGGTTCAGATGCCTCTTCTTACTTTATCAGAAAATAATATTAAACGCATACAAACAGATGATTTTAATGTATTCAGGCGTTTTCAGAGCGAAGAATTAAAAACTGTCGGCACACACTTAAATGTGCCACAAATACAAAATCTGTTACAAAATCTTTGGTATTTAACTGCAGAAGAAGTGCGTCACGCTGCTCATTTTGAAAAAGATAAATTTCCTCACACCAAAAAATATGAAATTACCTTGCTTAACGGAATTATTTACACTTTAACCGTTTCGTATAATGATGATGAATACTGGGTTGACCTTAAGCTTGACAGGGAAAAAATCGCATCCCTTGAAGCAAAGCGCATTATTGATGAGAATAATATGCTCTATGACGGTTGGTTCTTCAAGATAAACAACCAAACCGGCGAGGCAATTGTTAATTTCGTTCTATAACTGTCAGATTAACGTTCAAGTTTCTTATAACGTATGCGGTGCGGATTGCAGGCATCTTCGCCCAAACGGCGAATTTTATCCTTTTCATAATCTTCAAAGTTACCTTCAAACCATTCCACGTGACCGTCATCTTCGTAAGCTAAAATATGTGTTGCCAAACGATCTAAGAACCATCTGTCGTGTGATGTTACCAAAACGCAACCGGGGTAATTCATAATACCTTCTTCCAAAGAGCGCAATGTATCAACATCTAGGTCGTTGGTCGGCTCGTCCAATAAGATAACATTTGCACCTTTTTTCAGCATTTTTGCCAGGTGAACACGATTGCGTTCACCGCCAGATAATTGTCCGATTTTCTTTTGTTGGTCTGTTCCTTTGAAATTGAACTGACCGACATAAGCGCGTGACGGCATTTGCTTTTTACCTAATTCTATAATATCTAAGCCATCAGAAATTTCTTCCCAAATTGTTTTATCGGCGCGAAGCTCATCACGGCTTTGATCAACATAACCTAAATCTACCGTTTCTCCGATTATAATTTCACCGGAATCCGGTTTTTCCTGTCCGGTAATCATCTTAAACAATGTTGTTTTACCGGCACCGTTCGGACCGATAATGCCAACGATTGCACCCTTTGGAATTTTGAAAGATAAGTTATCAATCAATACTCTATCACCGAATGCTTTAGAAATATTTTTTGCTTCTATAACCATATCGCCTAAACGGTCTGTCATCGGAATATTGATATAAGCTTGAGTGATTTGTTCCTTTGTTGCCTCTGCCAAAAGTTCTTCATAAGCGTTAATACGGGCTTTTGATTTAGCTTGTCTGGCTTTCGGATTTTTGCGAATCCATTCCAATTCGTTAGCCAATGTTTTTTGGCGAGCGCTTTCTTCACGTGCTTCCTGCTCTATACGTTTTTGTTTTTGTTCCAACCATGAAGTATAGTTACCTTCATAAGGAATACCTTGTCCGCGGTCTAATTCAAGAATCCATCCGGTAACGTTATCCAAGAAATAACGGTCATGCGTTACCATAACGACAGTACCCTTATAATCTTTCAAGTGATGCTCCAGCCAAGCGACAGATTCAGCATCTAAGTGATTAGTCGGTTCATCTAACAATAACATATCCGGTTTAGAGAGCAATAAACGACACAATGCAACACGACGTTTTTCACCACCGGAAAGTTTGGTCACATCAGCATCTGCCGGCGGACATCTTAAGGCGTCCATAGCTATTTGCACGGTACGCTCAATATCCCAACCGTTGGCCGCATCAATTTTTTCTTGCAATGCCGCTTGTTCTTCAATTAGGGCATTCATTTCATCATCTGACATCGGCTCTGCAAATTTCATGGAAACTTCTTCAAATCTCTTTAAGAGATTAACTGTTTCTCCTAAGCCATCCATCACATTTTCCATGACCGTTTTATTGGCATCTAATTTCGGCTCTTGCTCTAAATAGCCGACTTTTACGCCCTCTGCCGCCCATGCTTCTCCGTTAAATTCCTTATCAACACCGGCCATTATCTTCAACAATGTTGACTTACCGGCACCGTTAACACCTACCATCAGGATAACAAATGGCAGATCGTTGGTTCTTTTTACCTCAAGAGGAATTGCACAANNGATAAACTGATATTCTTAAACAGCTCTTTTCCACCGGGAAAAACTTTGCTTAAATTTTGCATAACGTAAATGTATTGATATGATGGCATTTTCTTTCCTTTTCTTTACCCTGTTATATTACACATCGTTTATCTTGCAGTTGCTGTTGCTTCTGCTCGTCTGATTTTTTCATAAATACCTGATTCTTGCGCCCGCTTTATATTCTTTTGAGCTAATTTCTCGTAATATTCATTCAGGTGCTCTCTCTCGTTTGAATTGATGTCATAAAGTTTGGTTACATCATATTCCTGGCGTGGCTTTATAACCTTTCCGTCCGGCATTTTGAGCTTACCGTTTTTATATAATTTGGTTTTAAATATTTCCTGATTTTCAAAACGTTCTCTAACCTCTCCGCAATCATATAACCCGCTTTTACGCTTTTTTAAAAAAGCTCTTGCCTTTGCCTCATTGTATGCATACATTCCTTCAGCCTGTTCTTCGTCTGATTGGGCCGAACTGACCAAGTAAGCCCGAGCGACCAACTCGTATGACCTGTAACGCGGTGCATTGCAAGCTATCCCTTCTCCGGATATATATCCTAAATTTCTGACATCTTCTAGATAATCTGCCCAAACAGATGGTGCGGTTAAGCATAAAATGATTGTGGTGATTAAAACCTTTTTCATCCCATTTTCCCTTATTTTATAGTCTGTCGCGATTATAACGGTAAATAAATCTATTGCAAGATAAAAAATGATTTGACAAATTAAAACAATTATCGTATGTTCCGCTTAAACTTTTGTGTAAGGAATAAGAAAATGAAAATATATAGCTCTTTAAAATCTAAGAAAGCGCGCGTTAGAGGCTGTAAGCTTGTTCGCCGTAAAGGGCGTCTTTATGTTATTAACAAAAGAGAGCCTAAATATAAAGCTCGTCAGGGCTAATTTGAGTTTATAAGAATCGGGCATTGCCCGATTTTTTTATATCAGCATTCTATTACAGCCACCGCATTAACGTATTCGCGTTCATTTGACATGGTTAAGTGCATATTGAATTTCTGATTTTGGGTAACGACGTAGGCGCGGCTCAACGCGTTTCTGTATAGGGTTACTTGCGGACACCCCAGTTCGTCATGTACGATTTCTATGTCTTTTAAGGTTATACCTAAGCTGAAACCACTTCCCAATGCTTTAGATACCGCTTCTTTTGCGGCAAATCTTGTGGCGACTTCCAACACCAAATTTTTAGGGACTAATCTTTCCTTTTTATCTTGAACTTCTTCTATTTCTTTCAGGGTAAAATGTTTTTTGATAAATCTATTTAAGAAATCATCCCCTTTATTAAAGCGGGAAACTTGTACTATATCACACCCTAATCCCAGTATCATCAGAAAGCTCCTTTTGTTTCTTCAGTGATTTGTATATCAGTTTTGAAAACAGATACCAAACCACCATATAAAAAGGTATTGAACCAATAAGCATTGGCATAAACACAGGGTAAATATCGCTTATAAATCCATTAAAGTCAAGCGTTATAACCATGTGAAACAATTCCTTAAAAAGCGCTGTAAACGAAACAGCATGCGGATAAAGCTCTCCATAAAGTAAAAAATTTCCGGTATGTAATGTTGCCCACCAAATAAAAGGAAAAGTCCATGGATTACCAACTATCGTTCCCAATGTGGCAGCGACTCCGTTTTGCTTTAGTATTTTGGCTATCATAAGAGATATTAAAATATGAAACCCGACAAACGGCGTGAAGGAAACAGCGGCACCGGTCGCAAAGCCATCAGCTATACTTTGCGGAGATCCTTTTAGTACACTAAGCTTAGATAATATTTTGAGGCTACTATTTTTAAGTCCACGTCCCAGCCTTTTTATGAGGGACATTAAACTTTACTCCTTATTTTCTATACTCTGGAAACAAAACTAATAACTTTTGAAGCCTTTAATGCGGCTAAGATATCATTTAAATGGTCTGTGTTTTTAATATCCACGTCAACCAATATCTCAAAATAACTAATCGTTCTGTAAACAATATTCAAGTTGGTAATGTTAGCATTCTGGCGGGCGATTATATTTGATAATTCGCCTAATGCGCCGGGCTCGTTGCTTATCATAACTTTAATGCGGGCGGTATGATTTTCCGTTTCAGCATCTTTACCCCAAGAAATATCAAGCCAACGTTCCGGTTCATCGGCATATTTTTCTAACGCTTTACAAGATAAAGAGTGCACTGCAACACCTTTACCGGTGGTCACAATGCCGACAATTCTATCTCCGGGAATCGGGTGACAACAACCGGCAAAGTGCACTGCCATGCCACTGATTAAGCCTTCAATCTTTAAGCTACTGTTTTTCTTTTTCTTATCTTTTGAAAGTTTTATAGAGTTTACAACCTGAGTTATTTTAGATTGTTTATATGCCGGATATGCCGTACGTAATACATCCCAGCCCGTAACTAAACCTTCGCCGACTTTGGCATATAAGTCATCTAAAGTTTCGCTTTCAAAATGTGGCAAATTCGCTGATATCAGCTTTTCATCAAATTCTTGTTTTTCTTGCTTAAATAATTTTTCAAGAATGTCTTTACCTAAGATTTGGAATTGTTCTCGCTTGCAAGCACGCACGTAACGGCGAATCGCCGCTTTTGCTTTTCCGGTTACGACAAAACGTTCCCATTCCGTTGAAGGATGTTGTGCTTTAGAGGTTAATATTTCTACTTGGTCACCATTTTGCAATACACTTCTTAAAGGCTTAATCTCACCGTTTATTTTAGCGCCGACACATTTATCACCAACGCTGGAGTGTACGGCATAAGCAAAATCTACCGGCGTAGAGCCGAACGGCAAACCGATTAAATCTCCTTTAGGCGTAAAGCAAAATACCTGATCATTGTACATTTCAAGTTTGGTATTTTCCAAAAACTCATCTGGATTTTGCGCCTGTTCCAAAATTTCCAATAGCTCGCGTATCCACCGAAAACTACTACCGGCAACCTTTTGACCTTGCTTATAAGCCCAGTGTGCGGCAACACCCTTTTCGTTAATTTCATGCATTTCATGGGTACGAATCTGTATTTCAATACGTGTATTTTCCGGACCGATAACACCTGTATGAATAGACTGATAGCCGTTTGGTTTCGGCGTAGAAATGTAATCCTTAAAGCGACGCGGAACCATGTGGTATTTACTATGAATAATACCTAATGCCTGATAACAGGCTGCTATATCGTCAACACAAATACGAAAGGCCATAATATCCGATAATTGTTCAAAAGAAGCATTTTTTAGCTGCATCTTACGCCATATGGAATACGGAGATTTTTCACGCCCGGTAACGATGGCTTTAACCCCATTATCTTCCATATCTTTTTCTAACTGACTGATAATCTTGGGAACAAGATTACTGCCCTGCTCTCTTAAAAAGTTTAAACGAGCAACAATAGAATCGTGAGCTTCTTTATGTAATTCCGCAAAAGCTATCTCTTCTAATTCCGTCTTAATCTCCTGCATACCGATACGTTCGGCAAGGGGAGCATAAATATCTAATGTTTCTTTGGCTATACGTTTACGTTTTTCTTCCGGGCAAAAGTGCAAAGTTCTGATATTGTGAAGTCTATCCGCTAATTTAATCAGTAAAACGCGAATATCATCTGACATTGCCAGCAAAAGCTTGCGGAAATTTTCTGCTTGCTTGCTGGAACCTGATTTCTGTTCAATGATAGCTAATTTGGTTACACCGTCCACGATGGAAGCTACTTGCGGACCGAAAAGCTCTTTTATTTCATCTATTGTGGTATCTGTATCTTCAACAGTATCATGCAATAAACCGGCAATAATTGAATTACAATCTAACTTAAATTTAGTCAAAATGCCGGCTACTTCTATCGGATGAGAGTAGTATGGATCACCTGAGGTCCTTAATTGGGCGCCATGTTTTTTCATGGCAAAAACATATGCCCTGTTTAATGCATCTTCATCTGCATTCGGATCATAGGACTTCACTAAATCAACTAATTCATACTGTCTTAACATATAACCTCTTTCCCGTAACAAATCTTGATTATAGCTCAAAATTAAAAAAAAGCAAGATGAGTTTACCCTCCTCTTGCTTTATAAATATTTAATTTCTTGTTTTTTAAATTTTATTTATCGTCAATATCATCCATATCATCAGCAAAATCATCTTTGCCATCAAGCAATTCATCATCTAAATCGCCGTCATCTAAAGATAAATCATCCGTATCAACATCAATGGTATCGCCGTTGCTGTCTTCAATTTGCATATTGTCAGCCAAGGTGGCATCAAGAATCATATCACCGTCAAACTGGTTATCCAAGCCGGAAAGTTCTTTTTCAGCGGCCAGAATTTCCAACTCTTCCTCTTCAGGCTCTTCAACTTCAACATATTTCTGAAGCCCCATAACTAAAGATTTCTGCAATTCTTCAATATCTGCCACACCTTCTGCAATTTCTCTTAAAGCAACCACAGAATTTTTATCATTATCTCTTTCAACCTTAATCGGTGCACCGGAAGCTATATCTTTAGCTCTTTGGGCAGCCACCAACAGAAGTTCATAACGATTAGGAATTTTTTCTACACAGTCTTCAACTGTTACACGAGCCATTTCTTTACCCTTTATGTTAGAATTTTACGCTTTGAGAGAGTTTATACACAAAACATCTCAGAAATGCAACTGTTTTTTCTAAAAAAATTAATAAATTATTGGTGCAGTTAACATTATTTGGTGAATCTCGGTAAATTTATCTTCTAATTCTTTCCGGTGTGGACGTACGGCATCAACATCTTCTTGAAGTGCCGTGTACATTTTTATAAGGGCTTCAGATGCAGAATACATTTCATCTTGCCAGCGTTTGGGTAACCGATTTATGTATTGATCATAATAACCCCGACGATGGTATCTTATCGCATAAGCTATGCTCATGTTTGCTTCCGCAATACGAAATGCTTTTATGGTTCTGTCACAGGTGTATGCCCATTCTTCCGGCGTAAATCCTTTTTGGGCAACGACGTAGGCAAAATCCGTATATAATCCGGAAAATCTTGTTTTTAAAACCAGACGTTGACATGGATTAACGGCATCTTTTAAATCATTTTGATTTAAGGCTGTTCCTTGTTCTTTTTCCCAAATATCCAGCAAGGCTTCACCATTTATCAATTTACCGTAATTATACATATCGTCTTTCATACCCCATTCTATAACCATATCAATGGTGGAAATAAATGCCGATATATCTTTGGAAGTTAACGGCGTGGTTAATGACGGGTGAATTGTTCGGATATTCAAGGGACGCGCAGCAACAACTTTTTTCTCAGCAGTTCCCTGTTTTTTCTCTGCAGTTTTAACCGGTGCACCTATTTTTTCTTTTAAGAAATCCGGTAATTCAGGATTTATACGGGGCTTATGTACCTGTATTTTTTGCGGCTTATCCGGATTTATCGGCTTATTTTCATCCCAAATTCTGGGCATAAGCAAGAAATATAGCGCCGGCGACAAATATTCTATATTTTCCATAGCCTTAAATCGTTCAGCTACATCTTTTGGAAATTGATTTTTTGTTTCTTTAATGCCGGGCATATTAAGAATTTTTTCCGGCATTCCGGGAACTTGGTGCAACATCGGTCCTATATACTGATAGGTTTCTTTCGGCAACCAATTCAGAATATCCAATAATTCATCTTCGTAGAAAGTTTTTAACCTGCCTTCGCTTAAACCGTAAAATTTAATGGTGCGACTGAATTCTTTATTGAAGGTTTTATCCATTTCAAAACGGGATATATAGCCCTTATTATAGTATTGCAATTTACTGTTTAATTTATCCATATATTCTTCCAAATCCGGAACCTCTGCGCCCATATCCACTTTAAAATAAGGTGCAAAATCTGCTGCTGTTGCATATACTCTTGTTGCAAAGAGTACCATAAAAACAAATATTATTTTTTTGAGCATAGACATATATTCCCCTGTTTTAGCGTAATTTCAGTATAGTTTTTAAAATTTAAAAAAACGTTATATTGACCTTTATTTTTTATTTGCCTAAATTTTGGTAAGGTTATGCTTGCATTTTTAATCTGATTAGTTTAGTCTTTAGTTCAATAATAATCTTATAAGGGGATAAAAACATGGTTTGGACTGATGAAACTGTTGAAGAACTCAAAAAAATGTGGGATCGCGGTATGACCACCGGACAAATCGCCAAAGCTTTAAATGTTACAAAAAACTCTATTATCGGAAAAGTGCACCGTTTATGCTTAACGGCAAGACCCTCTCCGATAAAAAAGGCCCCTGCGAAGACCAGCACACCTTCAACTGCTGAAGAAAAGCCCGCCAAAAAGGCAAAAAGCTCAGCTAAAAGCATGCCGGTTGCGGAACCTGTTAAAGAGGCTCCGGAAATACCTGCTGTAAAGCCAGCAACGAATTTTGTTGAAGAAACAAATATTCCTTTGGTCAAATTGGACAATCATACTTGCCGTTGGCCGTTGGGTGACCCGAGAGATGACGATTTCTGTTTTTGCGGGAAAAGAGTCAGAACCGGGCAGACGTATTGTGAAGAACACGCTGCCATTGCTTATGTCAGAGCCGGAAAGAAAATTTAATTTTTTCTGTTTGTTTTTTAAGGGCGCGGAATTATGCGCCTTTTCTTTTGAGATAATACCACATGACTTACAGCAAAAAATTTCAAAATTTTATTGAAATATGGCAAAATGATTTTGCCATAGAGCGTTCTATGGATGAACAAGTTTGTACGGACAAAGACGGAAATGCACTACCATGGTACACATATCCGGCAATAGAATATCTTTCTCAGTTTGATTATCGGCAAAAAAATGTTTTTGAATTCGGTTGCGGTTATTCTTCTCTTTTTTGGGCGAATCGGGCAAAAAAAGTTATCAGCATTGAAGATAATACGGAATGGTTTGCAAAGTGGCGGAAGGAATTTTGTTGCTCTAATTTAGATATCCGTTTGCGTGATGAAGGAAAAAATTATTATAAAGCTATTTGTGAGGATACAGAAAAATATGATGTTATCATTATTGATGGTAAATGTCGTGCTGAATGCGCCGCTCATGCCATCTTAAAACTTAATGACAACGGGATGATAATCCTTGATGACAGTGATCGGGTTAATACCAGCCGAGAATATGTTGATGCTATTCGTATTTTAAAAGAACACAATCTTATCCAAGTAGATTTTTACGGATTTTGCCCCTTAAATAATTACACCAAAACAACCTCTTTGTTTTTAAGCAGAGCTTTTAATTTTTCTTCAAAGAACGACGTTCAGCCGATTAACGGTATCGGGAATCTTTGGGGAAGAAAGCGTCGCGAAAGAAAAGAATTTTATAAAGAAAATATATCAGAACCCTAACTTCTTGGCAATTTTTTCGGCAATTGATACATAAGATTTTGCATAAGCGCTGTCCGGTGCGCTCTGAACAATCGGTGTTCCGCAATCTGAATTTACTCTGATATCATAATGAAGCGGTATTTCGCCCAAAAAATCAACATTATATTTTTCGGCTGTTTCCTTTGCACCGGCATGTCCGAATATATCTGCACGATGTCCGCATTTTTCACAGATGTAGTAGCTCATATTTTCAATAATGCCTAAAATCGGAATATCCATTTTCTTAAACATATTTAAGCCTTTAACAGCATCTATCAGCGCAATATCCTGCGGAGTTGAGACAATAACCGCGCCGGAAAAGTTTATTTTTTGAGATAACGTAATCTGTATATCGCCGGTTCCCGGGGGCATATCCATCACCATAATATCTATATCTCCCCAGTTTGTTTGAGTTAGCATTTGCTGAATTGCCCCACAGGCCTTTGCCCCTCGCCAAATAAGTGATGTATCTTCTTTTATCATACTGCCGATGGACATTGAAGCCACAGCACATTCTCTAAACGGGATAAATGTTTTACCGTCTTCCGATGTCGGTGGAATATCTTTGTACCCCAACATTGTCGGCAACGATGGACCATAAATATCTGCATCAAATATCGCTACCTTTAAATTGAGATTTGCCAATGCTAAAGCTAAATTAACGGCTGTTGTTGATTTGCCGACACCGCCCTTGCCGGAAGCTATGGCTATAATGTGCTTCACTCTGGGTAAATTCCATTTCTGCTCTTCCGGTGATGTATCGCTCTTTTCCGAAACACAAATAATATTTATTTTTTTCCCGGGATTTCTTTTTGACAGCTCTTCTTTTAACTGCTCTGCCTTTTGCTCATTTTCTTTATCGCTTAATGTAACAATCAGCCGATCTGCTATTTCTTTTAGGGAATAGGTGCTGAAATATTTTAGGATTATTTCTTCATTTTCTTTTGCGGACATATTTGCAACCTTTAATGTGGATATTATTTTTTGATATTGTTTTTATACATGCTTTGTATTATTTTTCCAGTAAAATATATTGAAATTGTATTGTTTTTTTAACACTAACGGCAAAGGTTCTTTTAATATGATAAAATCAATCTTTCAGAACATTAACCCTTGGGATACATCAGATGACACGGAGACTATCAAACCGAAGGTTATAGATTTTACAGCAAAAATTGCAAAAATGCAGAATTCCAAAGATAATTTTGACGGCTACTATAAAATCATCTTAGGAATTATCTTATTCTTGTGGCTCATTTCAGGGTTTTATCAGGTTCAGCCCAGTGAAGAAGGTGTTGTTTTACGTTTAGGCAAATATGTACAAACGACTGATGCCGGTTTGCATTATCATCTTCCCTACCCCTTTGAAGAAGTTTTCATTGTGGATATCACTAAAGAACGCAGTATCAATCTGGGTATCAGCGAAAGTGAGTACGGAATGCGCAATTCCGTTAATGAATTTACGGAAAGCCATATGTTAACCGGAGATGAAAACATTGTTGATATCAATTTAACGGTGGTTTGGAACATTAAAGATGCCAAAGATTTTCTATTTAAAACCAGAACCCCGGAATCAACGGTGAAAGTTGCGGCACAATCCGTTTTAAGAGAAATTATCGGACAATCCAAAATGGAAGATGTTATTACCGGTGACCGTGACAAGATTGAAAATGATACAAAAAAAGAATTACAGGGGCTTTTAGATGATTTTGAAACCGGTGTAAATATTGTCCGCGTCAAGCTGCAAAAAGCTGACCCGCCAAAGCAGGTGGTTGAAGCTTTTAACGAAGTTCAGCGTGCTAAAACAGATGCCGAACGTTTTAAGAATGAGGCGGAAGCTTATGCTAATGAAGTTTTACCTAAAGCGGAAGGTGAAGCCATAAAGCGTACACAAGAGGCTGAGGCTTATAAACAAGCTGCCATCAGCAAAGCAGAAGGTGAAGCCAAGCGTTTTTCTTCCATCTATGAAGCTTACAAAACCGGAAAAATTGTTACGGCAAAACGTCTTTACCTGGAAACAATGGAAGATGTTTTGAAGAAGACGAAAAAAGTTATTATGGAACCCGGCGATAAAAGTTCAAACATGATGCCGATATTACCATTGAAATAATGAGATGATGGAGTTGAAAATGAAGAAAAATTTGCATTTTATTTTAATCGGTGTTGCTGTGTTACTTGTTATTGCCGCGCAATCTTTGTATATTGTTCAGCAGCCGGAACAAGCGATTGTCTTGCAGTTCGGTGACCCGGTGCGTTTGGTACAGGAACCGGGGTTAAAGGTAAAAATACCTTTTATTCAGAATGTAGTTTTTTACGATAAGCGTTTGCTTAACTTGGAACCGCCGGCACAGGAAGTTGTTCTGAAAGATAAAAAGCGTTTGGATGTTGATACCTTCTCACGTTACAGAATAACCGAGCCGCTTACTTTTTATAAAACCGTCAGAAACGAATATCAAGCACAGAGCAGATTACAGGAAATCGTTAATTCTTCCGCAAGAAATGTATTAGCAACTTTCACGCTTAAAGAGTTGCTTTCGGAAAAAAGAACGGAAATTATGAAGAAAATCAGCGCCGCGGTTAAAAGAGATGCCGCCCAAATCGGGGTTGAAGTGGCTGATGTACGTATTCGTCGTGCCGATTTACCAATTCAACTTTCTCAAGCTATTAACGAGCGTATGAAAACAGAACGTATTCGTGAGGCTAAGGGCTATCGTGCCGATGGTGAAAAGAGAGCACAGGAAATTCGTGCCACCGCTGATAAAAAGGCAACGATTACTATTGCCAACGCCGAAAAAGAAGCACAAAAAATCAAAGGTGAAGGTGATAAAACCGCCACGGAGATTTGGAACAAAGCCACCGGTATTGACCCTGATTTTTATGCCTTTTATCGTTCCTTAGAGGCGTATCGCAATTCTTTTGACGGCGAAACATCCATGGTCTTGGCACCTGACGGAGAGTTTTTCCGTTATTTCGGTAACTCCTTAAAATAAGGTATTAAAAATAATATGATACGCTGTTTTCTCCTCTTTTTATTGTCTGTATTTTTCAGCGTTCCGGCGAATGCTTTGGAATCTTATGCTGATTTGGTGGAGGAAGTTATGCCTTCCGTTGTTAACATATCTACGGAAAAAACAACCGTTAGCACTGATGAAGAAGTGGATAATTTAATGATAGAACCGGAATTGACCGGAAGAGAATCTTTAGGCTCCGGCTTTTTTATCCGAAAAGACGGACATATTTTAACCAATTATCACGTTATTAAGGATGCTAAGGCTATTTATGTTATTAACTCCGAAGGAAAAGATTATAAAGCAAAACTTGTCGGTGTTGATCAACCAAGTGACTTAGCGGTTATTAAACTTGATTTGGATAAGGATAGTAAAGATACCTTTAGTCCGGTTATTTTCGGAGATGCCGATAAAGCCAGAATCGGCGATAAGGTTTTAACTTTCGGAAATCCTTACGGATTAGGAATTAGTGTATCTCAAGGAATTATATCAGCCAAGTCTCGGCGTATCGGTTTAGGAGAACAACAGTATATCCAAACAGATGCGGCTATTAACCAAGGAAATTCCGGCGGTCCGATGTTTAATACAGATAGTGAAGTTATCGGCATAAACACAGCCATATTTACGACACGAGGCGCTACCGGTGTCGGATTTGCATTGCCGTCTAATATTGCAAACTGGATATCTTCGCAGTTAATAGATGGCGGAAAAGTACGTCGCGGTTGGATTGGTATCACTGTTTCCAGAGGGATAGACAGATATACCGGAAAAGAAGGCTTTGTTATCACAGAAATCAGCGAAGAATCCAATGCTTATAAAGAGGGATTACGTGTCGGCGACATTATTACGGCTTACAATGACAGAATCGCTGATAATATTGACACTTTCCGTATTTTTACCGAAACAATGGAACCGGGACAAGCTTTACGCTTAAAGGTATCCTCATTGGGCGAGGAAACGCGCAATGTTGTTCGTGTACAAGAAATGCCGGAAAAAGCGCTTAAAAATGTTACCAATAAGGCTTTAAGCGAACACAATCAATATTATCACCAGGATAGTGATGCCGGTATCTTTTACATTTCCGAACTTAATATTGCCGTTAAAGAGGCAACACCGAGGGGATTGATGATTATGAAGATTGATCGACGGTCGCCGTTATCCGAGAAAGGCATTAAAAGCGGTGACATTATCTTGGAAGCAGATGGCGCTGATATATTTAGTCCGGAAAACTTACTTGATACATTACATACGGCAGCCGTTGATGATTTCCGTCCTTTAGCATTGCTCATTCAAGGAACAGAAAATACTTTTTATGTTAATGTAGAGGTTAAACCCGAAAATGACTAGATTTGATTTTTATCATTTACAAGAATTACCGTTGGAGAAAGCTTTGCCTAAATTGTGTGAAAAAGCTTATTTGACGGGAAAAAATATAAAAATATTGGTTGGAAATGAAGAACGCGTAGAGTTTATCAATTCTTTGTTATGGACATACAATGAGGAATCTTTTTTGCCGCATGGCAGCAAGAAAGACGGTTTTGCCGAAGAACAGCCGATTTTTATCTCTGCAAATGAAACAAACGAAAACAATGCAAAGATATTGTTTTTAGTTGACGGAGCCTTGCCTGATGTGCAAAAGCTGACGGATTATGAGCGGGTTTTAAATATTTTTGATGGCAAAAATGAAACGGCGCTTAATAATGCACGCGATTATTGGAAAGAAATCAAATCTTTAGGCGGAGAGCTTCATTATTGGCAACAAAAGGATAATGGTTCTTTTGAGCAAAAAGTTTAGTTTTTATAATATTTTCCGGCCTTTCGCATTAAATTGAAACATATTTTGAAAAAATATCGCTTGCACATTTCAAAAAAATATGACACTATTTAGCCATTCTGATTTTATAAGGACAAAAAAATGATTATACAAGATTCCACAGTGTCAAAAGATATTTTGAACTATGATGATTTGCGTCATGCCGGAGAAACTATTGATAAAGAAATAGAAACTCTGCAAATACTTAAAAGAGATTTGGACAGCAACCTTTCAAAAGCATTAGATTTGTTGCAAAATACAAAGGGACGTGTTATTGTTACCGGTATGGGTAAATCCGGTCATATTGCGCGTAAAATGGCCGCCACATTTGCCTCTACGGGAACTGTTTCTTTCTTTGTACACCCCGGAGAAGCAAGCCATGGTGATTTGGGCATGATTTCTGATGATGATGTGGTTATTGCCATTTCTTATAGCGGTGAGTCTAAAGAATTATCCGATATTTTAATGTATGCAAAGCGCCACAATATTCCGCTTATTGCCATTACACGTAATCCGGAAAGTGCTTTAGGCAAAAACTCTACATTGGTTCTTAAATTGCCAGACAATGGTGAAGCTTGCCCGTTGGGATTAGCACCGACTTCTTCAACAACGGCAACCATTGTACTCGGGGATGTTTTGGCGGTTGACTTAATGGAAAGAAGAGGCTTTTCTGCAGCTGATTTCAGACAACGCCACCCGGGCGGCAAATTAGGTGCCATGTTATGCCATGTATCAGACATTATGCATAAAGGTGATGAAATACCTTTAATTGATGAAAATGCCACCATGCAAAAAGCCTTATTAACAATGACAGAGAAGATGCTTGGCTGTGTCGGTATTATCAACGGTACAGGAAATTTAATAGGAATAATTACCGATGGTGACTTAAGACGCTGTATGTCTCCGAATTTGTTAACGGAAAAAGTTTCTGATGTTATGACTAAAAACCCGAAAGTTATCAATCCGGATGCTTTAATTGTTGATGCGGTTAATTTGATGAACAATACCGGTCGCGGTATTACGAATTTGTTTGTTATTGAAAATGATAAGCCTATCGGCGTTATTCATATTCATGATTGTCTTAAGGCCGGAGTTGCTTAGTTTTGTTTGAAACGAAAAAAATTGATAGTTTTTTCAGCGGTGAAAAGAATCTTTTAGACGAAGAGGAAAAAACTTTTATAAGCCGTCGGACTAAGGTTGTGCGCTTTTTCAAGCTGTTTCTACCTTGTTTAACGGCTTTATTATTGGGTTTAGGCGTTATCTTATTTGATTTTGAGGCTAATCCCGAAGCAACTTTTTCGCTGGCTGACGAAGAACGTATATATTTTGAAAAATTTCGGATGAAAAACACCGTTTTTGAAATTACCGAAAAAGACAACCAATTTAATGTCTTGAAAGCATCCGTTGTAGAAGAAGTTAAGCCTAATTCTAAGGTTTATGATTTGGAAAATCCTGCCGCACAAACAACCGAAAACGGAAGAGTTATTACCATTGAAGCCAAACAGGGTAAATACGATCAAAATTCTCAAACTCTTGACTTAAAGACTGATGTTGTCGGCAATTACAATAAAGAGATGATCATTAAAACAAACAGTGCAACTTATAACTTTTTAACTGAGGCCGGGTTTGGTAATGAAAAAATTGTCGGTTCAGGTGAAAAAGGTTATTTTGAGGCAGATAAATTTAAATTTGATAAGAAAAAAGGCATTATTGAGCTGATTAAAAATGTCTATATGAAAAATGATAAGATGCAGCTTACCAGTCCGGACAGAGCTATTTTGTACCAAAATGAAAATAAATTCATTGCCGATAATGCCGTTTTTCATAAAGGGAAAGATATTATTCAAGGTGATGTTTTAACTGCCTTTTTTAAGGATACTAAAAACTTTGAAATAGAAAAAGCTTACAGCAAAGGTCATACAGCCATTTTATCCAACGGTAAACGTGCTTATGCTGACCGTGGGGAATATGATGCCGTAAAAGACATTATGCAATTATTTGATAATGTTACGATTATTGACAGTTCCGGCTATACAGCTTCCGGTAATTATGGAATTTTAGATAATAAAGCACAAATTTTTACATTAAAAGGAAATGTTGTAGTTAAAGATAAAAGCGGTTATAAAGCTGTCGCCAAAGTCGGCATTTATAACATAGGCAATAAAACTTTTACTTTGCAAGACGGTGTTAAGATTGATAAGGGAAGCAACGTTGTTACAGCGCCTAAAGCAATTTATTTCCAACAAAAAGATGAATTTCGCTTTTATGATGACGTTAAGGTTACCCAAGACGGGGGAACAGCGACGGCTAAGAGCGGTGTTTACTATATTAAAAAGAATATTGCAGAGCTTGAAAAGGATGTTGTTCTTACTAAGAACGGTAATGTTGTTCGCGGTAACAAGGCTATTTCCGACTTTACCACATCAAAAAGCAGACTTGTCGGTAAAGAAGGTGGCAGAGTTTTCGGTAAACTTTTAGAAAGCACGTTTAAGAAGAGGAAAAAGTAATATGACGACCAATCAGAATATACCAGATTCCGTTTTAGAGGTATTTAATATCGGCAAAAAATATAGAAACAGAAGTGTTTTAAGAAACGTTTCTCTGCATGTGCGTCGTGGAGAGGCTGTCGGTTTATTAGGACCGAACGGTGCCGGTAAAACAACCTGTTTCTATTGTGTTACCGGTTTAATTACGCCTGATTACGGTGATGTACATATAAACGGAGAAGATATTACTTACCTGCCAATGTATAAACGGGCACGTATGGGAATCGGCTATTTACCGCAAGAAGCTTCTATTTTTCGTAATTTAACGGTAGAAGATAATATTAAAGCTGTTTT
>DEKL01000062.1 GCA_002353835.1 Alphaproteobacteria bacterium UBA2723 | reverse complement strand
CCAATACCGCCCCGACAAACGGCAAAACCAAAATGCCGGAAAGCTTTGTTGCCGCCGCCAATGTGGCAAAAAGCCAAACATAAATCAAATTTTTCTTGCCGCTGTTGTAGTAATAGAGAAGCGAATAATAAATAACACCGGCTTGCAAAGGCAAAAGCAGACAATCATTATTAAAAAATCCGGCAATAGCGTGGTAAACCGGAAAACATACCACAAAAGCCAACAATGCGCCGAAACTGAAACGATTAAGCTTAAATAAAGATAAAATCTTAGCACAAAGAAGCCCGTACCACATCATATAGCCGACAAACAACACTTGCACCGCCTCGCTGGCAAACTCTTTGGAAACATTCAAAAGCTCGCCTAAGCGAATAACCCCCGCCGCCGTAAAAAAGTGCAGAATAGGGTGGTAAGCCGAATAACTCGGACGGGTAAGCAACGGATTTTCATGCCAAAACATAAAGTTGTTTTCTAAGATGTACTCAATGTAGTTATAGCAGGAAGAAAAATCATATTGCACGTCGTTAATACGCGTGTTGGTAATAAAAGCGAGATTAAAAAATGCCGCCGTCCAAATAATCAACCGCCCGATAACCAAAAAAGAAGGGCTTTCTTTGCTAAAGAATATGCTTAGCCCCACCATTAAGCAAAACAGCCACGGTCCCCAAGTCTTTGCCGGAATAAAGAAAGTCGCCACCAAAATCAGCAACGTGCATAAACCGAATTCTAAGCGTTTGTTGCCGAAAAGTCCGGTCGGGTTATAAAGAATAAAAAAGCTTCCGGCCACCATTAAGTTGAGCTGTGAAAGATTAACTTTTAAGAAAAAATCAGCAAGGCTCACCGCCCAAAAAGCAGTCAAAGCCAACAAAAAATGCCAAAAAGTTAATTGTTTTGCCATTATCAAATTCCTGATATTATCCTTTAAATACAAATAGCAAGATTTAGATAATGAAGTCAAGTTTTAATTTAGACTCTGGGCCCAATAATGTTTTTCCAAATATTTTGGATGCTGAAACTATTCTGATTTGCCGCCGGTTTAGCCTGTTTCTTTTGCAAAGCACGAGCCTGCATGGCTTTTTCATAGTTAATAACATCTTGCGAGATAAACTTTTCTGCCGTCATGCTGATACATTTTCTCATATCAATCATATATCCGCCACGTCCGTGATTTATTCTGGATTCTATATAATCGGAAAATGTATCCTGATTTCCCCAATGCTGGTTATTGAAAACGCAGTAAGTGTAATCATCTTGTGCTGCGGCATCCGGCGCTTGGAAAATTGTTTCATGGTGTGCGCTGTTTCCGCCACGCGAAGTCCATGCAAATAAAAGAGCATCTTTATTGTTTTTCATATAGTTTTTAACATCTCTTTCCATGTTAGGGGAGTACATAACACTATGCGTTAAAATATTCAAATCTTTTTTAAGTGTATTGCAATGGTGAACATTATGGCAATTACTTACAATATAGGCCACCGCTTTACTGATCGGGTTATCCGGATGTGTTTCATTAAAGATATCAGCCGCCTGACAAAGACTTGCAATACTCATGCCTGAGCAATAATATCTTGAAGAAAGCGGTTTTTGTCCGTATTTTTTCAAAACTTTATTAGCCTCGGCGAAAGTCTTTCTCTTTTGACCAGATTTAAGTTTAACAAAGTTATCATAAGCACATTGTGCATAAATTTTTGTAAAAGCATCCAAGTCATTTTCTTTTTCTATAAACAACTGGTCTTTATATTCTTGAGTGGAAAGTGTCGGTGTATTAAATGTCATAATTTTATCGGCAAATCCCATAACCGGCTGTTTTTCTTGTAAACAAGATACACTCGGTTCATAAGCATATTGACGTCCTATACCCTGATTGCTTAACTGTGCTGTCATGGTATTAAACATCATCTGCTCGCCGTTTCTATCCGAAGCGATTGCGTTGATGGCACTGATAACCTGTCGCCAATCGGAAGAACTGATATCGGAAGTCGTATTATTGGCAATATTTTCCATGGCAGTTTTTTGTGAATCCGTTAAATCACGTCCGCTGACGCTGTAATAATCAAGAACACCTTGTACCATAGCATTAACGGCCTGTTTATCATCAGAATTCATCAAAAAGGCATCATATAAAGCCGAAGCGATACTTCTATTAGTCATATATGCCAAACCGTATTTGTCATAAATTTGTGCTTTAGCGATAATACGTGCTTCATTGTAATCAATGTTTTTATAAGAAGAAACTTCGTATAATCTTGCCATTGAAGCATTTTCTCTGGTAAATTGCTTATAAAGCGCTTTAGTGATACCAAAATGTTCATCTTCTCCGAACCGTGTATGAAAATTATCAAAACATTGGTTAAAGAAATCAACGTTCGGTGAATTATACAAAACATCCGGTGAGGCTTTTTTCTTCTTTTTCTTTTTTACTTTCNNTTTTTCTTTTTATCTTTGGCTTTATAGACATCCTGTGTTGCGGTCTGCTTTGTTACCTGCGCTAATTGAACCGTTTCGGCAACTTTAGGCTGACGTACCACTTTAACCGTATCGCTATAAACGACTTTAATCGTATCTTTCTTAATAGCCTCTTTAACCGTTGCGGCATTAATCTGTGCAACCAGCGGTAAAATCTGCAATGTATCGGCAGAAGAGTTAACCTCAACCATCGGATTTGCCGCTGCTACTTGCGTGGTATCTGCGCAAGAGTTTTGAACCTGTGCCGCCAATAAGCGAGCCTTCTTAACCGAACGGAATACCGAAGAAGTATTTTGAGAAAATGTGACATTTTCAATTTTGACCAACGGTTCCGGATTTGCGGCCTGTCTGTAACCCATATAAGCAAGTGTTGCAAAAGGTACGGTCACGGCAGCCACTTTTAAGGTACGCTTGGAATTTTGGTAAAAACTTTCTTTGTATGCTAAAATTTTCGCCTTCTTTTCTAAAATTTCCTTTGATGAAAACTTCGGCATTGAAATATGTATGCTCTTCATACGATAAGATTTTTTATGCGAAGCCACCCATTGACGGAAAGTTTTGCTTTTCATTTGGAATTGTTGTTTAAGGGAAATACAAAAACTTTTTTAGCAAAATTTATTTTATTCTTTTTAACTTTCGGTTCAACAACTTTCGGTTCAACGAATTTTGGTTCAACAAACTTCGGCTCCGGTTCAATAAATTCCGGCTTCTCTTCAATAACCCGCGGTCTTTCTTCAATAACTTGTGTTTTTTCTTCAATGATAGGTTTAATCGGGGTATTAAAGGTAACATTTATTTCCGGTGAATAATGTCTTTCATAAACTTGAAGAAAATCACCGACCGTGCCGTTAAAACGTGATAAATTAGTCTTAAACTGTCTGGCATTAACGGAATCAATATTTAATTCCTTCATCATCAATTCAAGGACGGGATAATTGGAACGCTTTAACAAATCCTTAGAGCGTAATTCTGACT
>DEKL01000084.1 GCA_002353835.1 Alphaproteobacteria bacterium UBA2723 | reverse complement strand
ATAAATGATGAAGGTAAAGACATATTAGAGAAAATTAAAGAAAATCAAATTAAAATAAATATAAATAATAATAATTCAAAATTAAATCAAAATTTTTATAATACAAAAAATAATTATTTAAAGAATATAGATATTATTATTAGAGAAAATCTAAAAAAGAGAAAGTCCTAATGAAGGTTTTATTAGGAGAAAAAATGCCACAATTCGTACCAAATATACCACATATCGGAAAACAATCTTATTCATCAATGGATTTGTATATTGCCAATCCTAAAGAAACAGTTATTGGGGCTTTTGTTTCTATTGGTAATCGTGTGCGTATTGGGCATGGTACACATCCTTTAAATTACTTGACATGCTCCCCATATTTGTATTTAGATAGGCTAGAGTATAAAACGGATAAAACCCCTTCGCATAATGAATGGGAGGTTTTAGTACCGGTGCATATCGGTAATGACGTTTGGATAGGTGATGATGTTTTTATCAAAAATGGTATTACCATTGGTGATGGGGCAATTATTGGGGCTAAATCTGTGGTAACTCATAATGTACCGCCTTACGCCATTGTTTGTGGTAATCCGGCAAAAGTTTTGCGTTATCGTTTTAGTGCCGATATTATTGAGAAATTACTGAAATTGAAATGGTGGAATTTGCCGGATGAGGTCATTAAGCAAATTCCTTATGATGATATTCATCAGGCAATTAATTTTTTAACAGAATGGAGAAAAAATCATGAGAATGTTTAAAGTTTTAAGTTTTAGCATTGTTTTGGCAGCTATTGCAACATTTGCAACAGTAAATGATTGGTATGCAAAAAATATCCGTGTGACTTTTAATTCAGAAAGTTCGCAAGATATAAATTACCAAATCTTTTATACTGATACAAAAGATGGTAAAATGAACGAAAAACAATCTGTCAGAAAGATGATTCCGGCCGGTGTGCAAACCGTTAAAATTGTGCTTCCAACAGAAAAAGTTGTACATTTTCGCATAGACTTTGGTGTTAAACCGAAAACAGTTTATGTTTCTGATTTAAAGTTAATAGGTAACACTGAAGTTAATATCTTAGCAGATGAAGAAAAAGAATATTGGTTCAGTCGTCATGTAGAAGAACACCAATTTTTTGATGGCAATACATTGCGTATTGTTTCTAATCAGACTGACCCGTATATGTATTATAAAAAAGATTTAGATGTTACCCCCAGAATGGTCATAAACTGGACTAAACTATTGCAAATTGCTTTTAGCACATTCTTTATTGCTTTATTCTTAGGTCTGTTTTTAACAAGAAAAAAAGCGGAAAAACCGGAGGAAAAATCTCCTAAAAATTCTAAAGATAGAAAATAATCCATTTTAATTCCACCAAAAGCGAGGCTAATCCCCTCGCTTTTTTGTCTCTTGACTCTTTATATCTAATATGCTAAAAAACGCATTAATAGCATACAATAGAAAGGATAAATAATGCAAACAATAATGATAACAGGTGGAGCAGGTTTTATCGGCTCATCATTAGCTGATAAACTACTTTCAATGGGTATTAAAGTCATTGCTATAGATAATTTTAATGACTACTATGATCCCTCAATAAAAAAAGATAATGTTTATCAAGCTTTGCAAGATCCAAATTATAAACTATATGAAGGCAATATAGAGAAAATAGCAGATGTTGAGAAAGTATTTGCTGAAAATAAAATAGATATGGTCGTTCACTTAGCCGCACGTGCAGGTGTTCGCCCATCAATAGAGGCGCCTCTTGCCTATGCAATGACGAATATTATAGGTACGTTGAATATTTTGGAAATGATGAAAAAATATAATGTTAAACGTATGAGTATGGCATCATCTTCATCAGTATATGGTAATTGCAAAGCTAAAAAATTTTCTGAAGATTTAAATATCAGAGAACCAATTTCTCCTTATGCGGCAACAAAGTCTGCTGATGAGCAAATTTGTTATACATATCATCATTTGTATGATATGGAAATCTATATGTTACGCTTTTTTACTGTTTTTGGTCCACGTCAACGTCCGGATTTGGCTATTAATAAATTTACACGGTTAATAATGGAAAATAAGCCGATAGATATGTATGGAGATGGAACTACAATGCGAGATTATACTTACATTGATGATATTGTTGATGGCATAATGGCAACATTACAGTATCAACAAACAGGTTATGAAATCTTTAATTTAGGTGGTGGTAGTCCAATTACCTTAAAAGAAATGATTGCAACCATAGAAAAAGTCTTAGGTAAAAAAGCTCAAATTCATCAAATGCCGATGCAACTAGGAGATGTTGATAAAACTGTATCAGATATAAGTAAGGCACAAAGACTGTTAGGTTATCAGCCTAAGACATCTTTTGAAGAAGGGGTTAAAAAATTTGTGGCTTGGAAATTTAGTTTGGATAGTAAACCACGAGATATAGCTGCTTAAATTTTTATAGTAAGGAGGCTAAAATTGACTAATCCTTTTATTAGTGAAGAAGATTTTCTAATATTAGCTCAGGAAGTCTTAAAAATACTAGGGTATAATATAAATTTTTTAGATTCCCAAAAATCTAATATGTTAAAAAATACAAGATATTGTGATATTATTGCACAAAAAAATCAAAAAGAATATTATATTGAATGTAAAATAATTCCCAATGGAGCGATAAATTTTTTTAAAAATTATCCAGAGAGAAAAAAAGTAGATATTTTACTTGTACCTTTTAAGCGTGAATTAGAAAATTTATTCCTTGCTACCAAATATTGCGAAAATCAATCGTATGACCTTCAGATTTGGGATATATATGATTTACAAAAAATGCTTGAGAATGAATATCTAAAAACATACTCGTATAATGCCGAGGTTATAAAAGAAATCTTTAATAAATTAAATTATTTTTCTAATGAATTTTATAATATCAATCTTGTTAGTAATATCCGGAATACAACTAGTGTTGAGAAACTGAGAAATTGGTTCAATTGTTTAGTTTCAAGTAAAAAAAGAAATAAATGGAGAGAATTTGAAGATTTCACTAAAGAATTTATAGAGTATTATTTTCAGGGTATTGCTGGTCGTCCCTTACCACAAAAAACGACAGATGATAATTTACATCGATATGATTTTGTCGCACCAATTGCTGTTGAAAAAACAGATAGTTACTTTATGGAAATAGTTCGTAACTGTTTTAATACTCGTTATTTGGTTTTTGAGGCTAAATGTTATAGTTCTAAAATATCTCAGGACGAAATTTGGCGTACTAGCAAGTATTTATATAAGACGGCATTAAGAAATGTTGCCATTATTTTGGCAACAACGTCATGTGATTCTCATGCAAAAGCAATTCAAAAAAGTCTATTGAGAGAACAAGGAAAATTAATTCTAGTACTAACAGATAAAGATATAAAGCGATTACTTGATAATGAGAATATTGGAATAGAAACAATCCTCAAAAAAAAATTAGATGAACTAATGATTCCATTAAATGCATAAAAAATAAAATATAGTTAGGTTAACATGATGAATCTAGCAGTATTAAAATTAGTACGATTTTTTCACCTTATTGACAAGGAAAAATATAATACTCTACGACAAATAGGCTTTATAGAAAAGTCTGATATGTTTGATGCAACTTATTATTTTAAACAAAATCCGCAATTAAAAAAATCAAAAATTAATCCGATAGAACACTATGTAAAAATAGGGTGGAAAGACGGATGCAATCCTAATAACCATTTTGATAATGATAAATATTTGCAAGCTTATCCAGAACTTTATGAAAAGAACTTATCTCCGCTGTTTCATTATATTCGCGAAAATCCCAGTATTCTGAAACAAGCAAAATATAAGAAATCAAAATGGATAAATATCAATAAAATCCTCCGTAAATATGATAAAAAATCTGAAAATTATAAACTGATTGCACAGTCTAAATATTTTGATAAAAGGTGGTATTTAAAGCAATATCCTGATGTGGCCAAAGCAGGTGTTGATCCTGTTGAACATTATCTAAGAAAAGGCTGGCGAGAAAATCGTAATCCGAGCAAAAAGTTCAGTACAGAAATGTATTACAGTAATAACCCCGATGTAAAAGCTGCTAACGTCAATCCTTTGTTACACTATGAACGATGCGGACGCAAAGAAGGAAGAATAATTGAAAAGATAAACTTATATCATGCTTATGGTTGGTGGTATAAAATCTTGCGCCAATTGGGTCGTATAATCTATCATAAAGAAATTGAACAAAATAAAAAAGCTAAAATTCTTGTTCATTTGCATATGTTTTATGCACAAGCGTGGTCTGAAATTAAAGAATACTTGCAAAATATGGAATGTTATAATTATGACCTGATTATAACGGGTAACCAAGAGTTT
This sequence comes from Alphaproteobacteria bacterium UBA2723, assembly GCA_002353835.1. Classification (GTDB taxonomy): domain Bacteria; phylum Pseudomonadota; class Alphaproteobacteria; order RF32; family CAG-239; genus CAG-267. Next base: position 8,752 of record DEKL01000084.1, on the reverse strand, counting down.
ATGCATTCATCAACAGCAAGAGAAATTAAAGAATATAAAGAAAATACCAGATTTATACCATGTATAGATAAAGGTTTTGATATTGGTCCGTTTATGCAAGCCATACAAGAAACCGATTTAAATCGTTATCATATTATTTACCACCTTCATTCAAAAGGGGCTGTATACGGCAGAGGGCGTATAACTTATAAACGTATGTTTGTAAAAACTTCATGGTTTAGACAACTCTTTAGTGGTTGTATGGGGGTGTTTAATGTGCATCGCGGTATAGATGTTTTAATGCATAACGATTCATATGGTATTATCGGTGCAAATAATTTGGTTTTCAATGATACACCGGAGCGTCAACGTGTTGTAAAAGAATATGCACATCGGCTGAAAATTGAAGTACCTGATGAATATAAATTTATCGGTGGTAGTTGCTTCGGTGCGAAGAGTAAAATCTTACAACAAGTTAAAAAAATAAAGCTCGACATAAATAGCTTTGATTATAGTAAACGCAATATTTTTACATTAGCTCATGCTATGGAAAGAATTATTGCAATTATCGGACAGAATATGGGCTATCAGATATATCCTCTGTCTGTAAGATATAATAATCATACAAGATTTGTTAAACAACATTTAAAAAAGATAGCGGATAAGGAATTTATAATTGCTCAAAAATTATTACCATTAGGGGTAAGTGAATTAAAATCATTAAATATGGATATTGTGTCAGGTTTACACTGTACGTTTTATAAAGGTTTATATCAAAATAAAGAAATTTTTATAAAATGGGGGGGAGATGCAGAAGTTGCTGCAAATGAAATAACAATGCAGCAATGTTTTTATAAAATATTAGGTAAATATGTTCCGCAAATCTTAATAGCAGATAAAGAGGCACCATTTATAATTACGCCGTATTTGCAAGGATATAATGTTGAGGAATTGCAAAATTTAGGTATGTATGAGAAAGAAAAACAACTGATTCTTAAGGAATTAAAAGAAATAAAAGAGAAATTAAAAAACAGCAAATTAATACATCGTGATATTCGACCGGCCAATTTGTTTATGGCAAATAATAATTTGTATTTATTGGATTATCAATTTGCAACAATAATAAATTTGGATAGTACATTGCAAGAATTGGATTATGTTAAAAAACATCCTAATATTGCTAGAGATTTAGGAGATGTATATCGGGAAAGTGCAACAACTTGGAATGATGCTTTTTCTATTGATTTGATAATCAAAGAGATTAAAGAAGTAAAAGCCATAGACAACACAGATAGAAAAAATAAAAAACGTAAATAGACAATAAAATATAGTTTAAAATGCCAAAATTATTGACACTCATTATTTATTTTGCTAATAAAACAGAGATAAGTGATATAAATTAAAATAGGTACACGCATGTTAAAAAAAATAGCTGTTATTTTAGTGTTGCTTTTGTTGTCGGTGGGAACAGGGTGGTTTGGTTATATGTGGTATAGTCCGGAAAAACCGGCGCAGCGGACATATCCTAAAGTGCCGCTTACGGTTGTTGTAGATTGGGAATTGGTAAAACCGTTTGAACTCCAAATTTTCTATACTATTGAACAAAATGAAAATTTTAATCAGAAACATTCCATTAAGAAAAAAGTAACCCCGAAAGATACCCACGTAGAGGTTGTTATTCCGGAGCAAAAAATCTACAAATTTCGTATAGATTTCGGTAACAATCCGGAAAAAGTGGTTGTAAAAAATGTAGAAGTTATTGCTGACCAATATATCAATTTTAATGATTGGCGCAATTATGCCTATAGAAATATAGAAAAGAGCAAAATAAATAAAGATGATAACACCTTAACAGTTATTTCCACGCATAGGGATCCGTATATGTTTTGGAATATTCCCTTTGTTTTGTATAAAAACGAGTAACTGATGGCAGGAAATCTCATAAAATATGATTGTGTTTTTTCTTTAGGAGAGGTTTGTTTTTGTGCAAATTATCTCCGCGCCATGCGTTTGAGAAAATTCAGCGCACCTTTTGATTGGATTGCCGGTGCGACATTTGCCGAGCGTATGAATTTTCTCTTAAATAATTTTCAAGATTTTTTGAATAAGGAAGACCTAAAATACCACGGTAAACGGGAATATCCGGAACCCTGTGATATTTATTATAATCAACGGACACATATCATTTTTAATCATGATTTTCCCTTATTTAAATCTTTTGAAGAGGCTTATCCGAAGGTTAAAGAACGCTATAATCGTCGTATCAAAAAACTGTATAAACGTCTTCATAAAGCAAAGACCGCTTTAATTGTTTACATGGAACAAGCTGAGAGTAAATCCGGTGTGACCTCTGATGAGGAATTATGTACCTTAATGGATGAATTAAATCAAAAATTTCCGACCACCCACATAGATTTAATGTATATTCGTCACAATGAAGAAATGCCGGATGATGAATATTCTATGAAACGCATTGATGCTCACGTTATCGTTGCCGAATGTTTTGACAGAACCAGAAAAGAGCGCAGCACCGCTATCGGCAATTATCACAATGTTCGCCGGCTGTTTAAAAATATTCGTTGCAAAGATAATTTCTTTAATTCTTTAGCCTATCGCGTATATTACTTAGCCCGTAATATCAGGAAAATGATTTATCGCCACAAAATTAAAAACGGCGAAGAGTACATTCGAATTTTGGGAATCAAAGTCTATCGTCGTCAGTTAGAAGAGAAAAAGGAGAGAGAAAATGAAAGTTAATGTTCTTTCATCAGCAAAATACTGTTATTTAAAACAAAATCTGCTTAATGCAAATCCGTCATTCAGGGATATTGGCATAGAGTATCAGCGTTTTCCTGACGGCGAGCGTTATTTTCGCATTAAAGATTATAAGAAAATATCCGGTCATCCGGCAGTTTATATTTGCGGTACGGTGGATGATGAATCAATTTTGGAGGCATATCATATTTCTTGCACTTTGGTTAGGGAAGGGTGCTCGTCACTACATTTGGTTATCCCTTATTTCGGCTATTCAACGATGGAAAGAGCGGTTAGGGAGGGAGAAATCGTTTCGGCTAAAAATATCGCCCACCTGTTCAGCTCTATTCCGCTTTCGGCACAAGGAAATTACATTTATATGGTGGATTTACATTCCATCGGTACACAATATTACTTTGAAGAGAGTATTCACCCCGTTCATCTGACAACCGAGCCGATAATAGATAAAATAATCTTGGATATCAAACAGAAAAAGAAGAATATTGTTTTAGCCTCAACCGATATGGGGCGAGCCAAGTGGGTAGAGAGCATAAGTTTAAGATTGGGGATAGGCAGTGCCTACATCTTAAAAAAGCGTCTATCCGGTTCGGAAACGAGTGTGGAAGCCTTAAATGCAGATGTCAAAGGCAAAGATGTGATAATTTTTGATGATATGATTCGTTCCGGCTCATCCATTATACATGCGGCAGAAGCATATAAGTCTATCGGGGCGAAAGATATATATGTCATCTGTGTACATGGTATATTCGTAAAAGGTGCGGTAGAAAAACTGAAAAAGAGTAAGGTAATTAAGGGCATATATTGTACCAACACCCACGTCAATTCCGAAATCATAACGGATAACTTTGTACACGTTTACGATATGTCTTCCGTTATCGCAAAAGGGTTGAAATTATAACCTGTAAGATGAATAAAAAAAGCTAATAAATTGATTTAGAATAAAACCTTCGGTGAGCGAAATTTTTTGCTTTTTTCATCATAAGTAATTTTCAAAACTGAAGCGTTTTCCAAACGGATAGTTTTTTTAAGGCAACTTTCCGTAAAAATTCTAACCAGCATGCCATGCGTCACTAAAAGAACATTATCCTGTTTATCTTCCATCAGCTTGCCCAAAAATTTCATAAATCTTTGCTGGACATCACCGATTGTCTCGCCGTTCGGATAACCGATTTCATAACGTTCGGGATTTTTAATATCATTAAAAGCTTGGTAAATATAAGGAAATTTTGCGCCTAAATCAGTTTTTTTAACCCCTTCGGCTTTACCGAAATTCATCTCCCGCAAACGTTTGGTGTAATGCACCGGCAAATCTAAAGCCGCACTGACAATATCCGCTGTTTTTTTAGAGCGCTTAAGGTCACTGGCATAAATATTTTTGATATTTTCTTTTTGTAATTTTTCGGCAGCCGCACGAGCCTGTGCAAGCCCTTGCGCATTAAGCGGTGTGTCTTTCCAACCTTGCACCTTTTCACTTGCGTTCCAGTCAGTTTGTCCATGCCTCAGAAGGTACAAAATCATTTTTGCCTCAAAATTAAAATCAGATTAAAATTGCGGTTAGGATAAAAGAGTAAAAACTTAAAATCAATACCGAGACGGGAAGTAATCCACATATTATCGCACTTTTTTTAAGGCAGAAAAGAAGAATCCGTCTGTTTTGGTATTAAGCGGGGTTAGTTTAAGCCATTGTTTATTGTCAAACGGAAAAAACGGCAAATCCAACACATCTTGCCACAAATGTTGGTGGTTAAGTGCTTCAAACTCCGGATGTTTTGCAAGAAAAGCCGTAATTTGTTGTTCGTTTTCTTCCTTAAAGACTGAACAAGTCATATAAATCAAGCGCCCGTTAAGGTTAGTGTGTGTTGCACCAAATTCCAGAAGTTCAGCTTGTGTTTGGCAAATTTCTTCTAATTTTTGCTTGTTTAAACGATATTTTGCATCAGGCGAGCGCCGCCATGTACCACTGCCGGAACAAGGAGCATCTAAAATAAAACGGTCATAATTCTCGTCTGTAACTTTGGAAAGTATCTTGATATTTAAGATATCAAGCCTCTCGGCACGCTTTTTTATGCGCGAAAGTCGTTCCTGACTGATATCATGCGCCCAGACAATACCGTCATTATGCATTTCCGCCCCGATAGCCAAAGATTTACCGCCGGCACCGGCACAGTAATCTATAATTTTATGGTGCGGTTTAGCTTGGCATAACAGAGATAAAAGCTGAGAACCTTCGTCCATAACTTCCACTTCGCCGTCTTGGTAAGTCATACAGTTATTCAAGTTAATACGCTCAAAAGAACGAAGTCCCAACGGGGAAAACGGGGTAAAAGAGAAAAACAAACCTTCTTTTTTCAACCTGTCTTTTGCTTGCTCACGAGAAGTCAGATTAGCGCGTAAATCAAGCGGAGCAGGGGCATTAAGCGCCTCCAAAAGATTTTTATCATTAAATTTATCAAAAAGCCATTGCGGACATTCATAAAGCGCATAATCGCTGAAATCTTCAAAGTTTTGCGCTTGTGCCAGTATCTCTTTTTCGTTTTTATCAAGCGGTTGAGGGGCATATTCTTCGCCGTTAAACAATAAGGCTAAATCAGCATCATTAAGAGACAAAGCCGTGAGTAACCTCGGGGTGGGCTTGTTTTTTAACATTTCTGATAATTTCATGCGGTTGCGAATGATTTTCCACACCAAGTCGGCAACAAAACGCCGGTCTTTAGAGCCGATATAACGTCTGTCTTTAAAATATTTATCGGCAATCACATCAGCCGGTAATTTATCGGCAATAACCTCGGTTATAATCTCAATAACAGCCTGTATTCTGCTGGCTTCCTTCATCATATTCCCCGTTAAAAATTGTTATAGAGCGTTTATAGCGTGATTTTTTTAGGTTTTCAAGTAATTTTAGTAAGGTAATAATTTATATTGCCAAAAAACAAAAAATATGTTATAAGGCGCAAGAATATAACTTAGGAAAGAAAAATAAATGGCAAAAATTCTTGTATTGAACGCCGGTTCAACCACTGTTAAATTCCAATTATACAATATGGAAGAAGATTATAATGAAATCATAACCGGCGGTGTTGCCGAACGTGTCGGACAACCCGGTTCTAAGATGACGGTCAGTGTTAAAAACAGCGAACCGTTCAGCTATGAAGTCGCAATGGAAAACCATAAAACTGCAATCAAAGAGATACTGGGTTATTTAACCAAGAAGTATTTAAAAAACACGTCAGAGCTGGCTGCTGTTGCCCATCGTATGGGGTATGGCGGTAAATATGCCAATGCTGCTGCCATAGATGAAAACGTTATGCAACAATTGTATGACAGTATTCCGTTAATACCGTTGCACGGTCCGGCGATTGCTGCCGGCATTAAGGCTATGCAGGAATTGATACCGGATGTTTTACAGGTTGCGGTTTTTGATACCGCATTTCATCAAAGCGTGAAGAAGGAAGGATATTTATACGGTCTGCCTAAAGAATTTTGTGAAAAAGAGCAGGTACGTCGCTACGGATTTCATGGTCCGTCTCACAATTATGTTTCAAGAAAAGCTGCCAAATATTTAGGTTATAAGGGAAAATTTATCTGTTGTCACTTAGGCGGCGGTGCCTCCGTATCGGCGGTTAAGGACGGCAAGTGTGTGATGACGTCTATGGAATTTACGCCGATGTCGGGTATAGTTATGTCCACACGTCCGGGAAATATTGATCCGTATATTCCGTTGCACATCATGAAAACACAGAATAAGACGGCAGATGAAGTCAGCGCGATATTAAACAAAGAGAGCGGTTTATATGGCTTAACCAACGGTCATGCCGATATGCGGGATATTTTAGAGCAAGCCGATAAGGGAAATGAATATTGCAAAACCGCATTGGATATTTACGTTTATAACATTATCAAGACCATAGGTGCGGGTATTGCGGTTATGGGCGGCATAGATGCGTTGATATTTACGGCAGGTATCGGTGAAAAGAGCAGTTACATTAGAGAGCGTGTATGTGAAAAATTAGCCTATTTAGGGATATCTTTGGATAAAACGGCAAACAGTACCTATCCGGCGCCGACAGTAATAAGTGATGAACAAAGTCAGGTTAAGGTTTTGGTTATTCCGACCAATGAAGAATTGATGATGGCCAAAGAAGCCTATGATATATATGCTGAACGAACCGCAGAAGCCAAAGAGGCCATTTAAGAGGAACGTCGGTATGTTAAAAACCTTAATGCCATCGCTAAACGAGCTGATAACTGCAGATTATAAAGCAGTAAAGAGTGCGGAAAGCGAGCAGATAATTGCTTCGTTTTTAAGCGGTTTGACACCGGCATTACAGCCGGAGTTAAGGCAAATTTCGGGGATACCGGGTTCCGGCAAGAGCACGTATTGCGATAAGAATTTACCGAAAAACTTTTTATTATTAAGTTTTGACAAGATAATGGTATCGCTTTCAGGCTATAAAGAAGCTTTAAAGGAAAAAGGGGCGGTATATGCCTATGAAAAGTATGAAATGCCGGCAAGAATAATCGGTTATGAGTTATTAAGGCGAGCGATTAGTAAGAAGTACAATATCATGTTTGAGCACAGCGGGGCGAATCAAGCGCATTTAGAGCTGTTTAAGAATTTACCGAAGAAAGGGTATAAGACAGCGGTCAATTTCATTGTGTGCGATACGGGGTTAGCGATAGAGCGCACCAAGAAACGGGCAAAAGAGATAAATCGTTATGTGCCGGAAAATTTGGTCATAGAGCGTGCCAATCGGATGAAAAGTTATGTATCTGCGTATCAGAAATTAGCTATGCAGACAGCATATTTTGACGGTGCAAATAATTTTGTGCCGTTAAAGAAAATTTAAGAGAAAAAGGGTTTAATAGACCATAAAGTTGGTTATTAGGAGGGAACTTCCATGAAAAAATATTTATTATTGCTATCTTGTTCAATATTAGCGGCGGGATCGGCGCAAGCGTTGACGGCGGCCGAGCAATTAAATGCGACCAAAGAGATATTTATCAAAGATTTTCAAAGGATGGATGATAACAAAGACGGCAAGTTAAGTTTGGAAGAATATTTATCGCATCAGTTTGAAGATTTCAGAGCCAATATTATCAATGCGGACGGGTTTGGAAAGAGTAAGGCTACAAAAGCGGAAGCAAAGAAGGAAGAAGTTGAGTTAGCCGGCACATCTAAAGCCTTAGAGGACATGGCGAATTATGATGTAGATATTGATGACATAGATTTAGGTGATTTAGACGGCGAACCGCAAAAATTAACCAAAGAAGATGTCATGCCGAAGAGTGCCAATATAACGGAGGCAGATGTACCGGAATTAGATTTATCCGTCAGTGAAGAAGAGAGCTTGAACAATCTGTTGAATAATGTTGAGACGAAGCCTGAAGTAAAAGAAGAAGAGAGCAAAGAAGACCAAGACAAGCAGATAGAGATGATGATGGACACGATAAAGAAGACGTTACCGAAGAAGATAGATTCGGAGACGACGTGGACGGACATTGAGTATGCGGACAACACGATATCCTATATTTATCAAGCGAACATTATCACCACGAATTATTCCGAGCAAGACAAGAATTTATTAAAGAAGAACATCAAGCAACAGATATGTCCGAAGACGTATACGGAGATGTGTCCGAAGATTAAGCCGATGTTTATTGATGAGGGGATAAACATGCGGATTAAGTATTTTGATAAGGAGAACAACGAGATAAGTGCCTGTGAGTTTAACAAGGAGACGTGTGGAGAATAGGATAAGCGACAAGTCGCAGCCACCGCGGCTAGAGCGGCACGCGCCGTGCAGGCGGCAACCGGAGGTTGCTAAGGTGCGCAAGGAGAGATAAAAATTCAGGGCAGGGTTTTAACTCTGCCCTGAATTTTTATGCGCACCTAACATTTGCATCCCGCTTTACTATACCGCGTCATGCTGAACACTACCAACTGCGTCATGCTGAACACTACCAACTGCGTCATGCTGAACACTACCAACCGCGTCAT
>DEKL01000099.1:4005-6136 GCA_002353835.1 Alphaproteobacteria bacterium UBA2723 | reverse complement strand
AAACTTTGTGGATTTTGATATGGAGTGGGGGCACAGGCGTAATGTTAACGGCTATGCCGAGGGACTGATGTATTTTGATTCCCGTTTGCCGGAAATTGCCGATGTACTTGATGATGACGATATAGTGTTTATCACCGCAGACCATGGCTGTGACCCGACTTATAAAGGGACGGATCATACGCGTGAATGTGTGCCGGTGATTATGTTCGGGAAAAACGTGAAGGTGGAAAATATCGGCAGACGGAAGACTTATGCCGATATTGCGGCAACCATTGCCGAAAAATTTGATTTGCAGCCTTTTGATTTGGGGAAAAGTTTTTTATAGAATAAAAAACACGCTACCTTGAAAGATAGCGTGTCTTTTTAATGTTTGGGTTTATTTATTTTTGTTCAGTTTGGAACGAGCTACCCAGTTTAATTTGGTGGCAACCGTCATGTTGACCGCGGCTTTTTGTTCTTTTTCTTTGACATATTGTACAGAGAATTGGACATTGTTTACATCAACACCGCAGTGGAGACGAAACTCATTGCCTTTATCCTTTAAGACCGTACCGGCCATAATTTTTAGGCCGTTTTTAAGGTCTTTTACGGCATCTGCACACAAAGCCCCGGAGCGCTCTACAAAGTCATATTTACCGATAGCACGAGCCTTGAAACCATTGGCGGTTTTAACCCCGATTGAAGCTAAAAGATCTTTATGACCGTGGCCTAATCTGGTAGCACCGTTCATATAAAGCTCAACACCGCTTTTTTGTAATAAAGTTAAACCGCCTTTTGCCCAGAAGCTTGCTTGTTTCGGGTTCGGAATGACGTATAAGCCTTCATCAGTTGAGCCGATTATACCTAATTCGGTATAGATGCCGTTTTTAGTATAACCGACGGCCATAACGTTTGATAAGTTACCGAAAGTACCGATATTTTGTGCATCTGCGTAATGGTGCATGGCAACATCATAAACGTTGGCGGATTCAGTGCTTTCACGACCGGCTTTGAAAATAATCTGACTGCCGTTACCGAGCTGTTTACCAAGCTCAACCATAAATTTAATGGTTAAGGCACTGTAATCTTTGTTGTCTAAAACCATTGATTCCATAGCGGAAAATTTTACATAATCGCCATGCTTATTGGTTACAACAGCTTCAATGTTCGGTGTAAAGTCACTATGAAGAGCGGCTTTGTCTTTGACGGCGGTCAAAGAAATAATTTCACCGGCTCCATAAGTTATTTTGGTGCCGAACTTACCCTCAGCAGGGATTTCTGTTTTCGGGGTTTGTGTTGAAATCTCAGGTGATTTTGCTTCCTGAGCCTGAGTTTCTGCTGCAACGGCCGTTAAAAATAAAGATGCCGTAAAGAATTTACTCAATAATTCTTTTTTCTTAACCGCTACGGAGTGTTTATCGTTTGTCATCTTAAATTCCTTTCCAAATCAGTTGTTTCTAAATAAAAAATACGTTTTTTTTAGGATACAGGCAGATTCCATGCGTCTTGCTTTTTTTAGGGTATAAAGCAAGTTGAGGGTATCCGCGTATATCCCTAGTTATGAGCGGATTAGAATTTGGCTACCTCACTTTCAGCGTTTACAAACGTGAAAAGTAAGGTCAAGCTGACATGAATACAGTCAAAGCTAAAACCTCTTTCGGTTGTAAAATTTTTAGAAACAAAAAATTCTCTGTTTCCGGATTTGGATTTAAAAAATCGGGGAAAAATTGAATTATATGCAGACACATTTTTATTTTGTGTCTCATCCGCAATAGCGGTTATATCTAAAAAGTTCGTCTTAAAACAACGAACGCATTTATAAAAGTGTCCCTTAAAGCTTCGCGGGACGGGGTCGTCATCCATAATACCTCCTTGTGGCTAAATGACATCTGTTTTATAACATGATTCGTCTATTTTGTCAATATAGTTCGTAAAAATATTTTTTACGGGGGTTGACTTTAGGCGGATATTGGGGCAAGCTAAGAGCCTAAGTATAAGGAGGGAACGTGCCGCAACATATACATAAACATCATGAGGGGGAAATGTTTCATCATCACCATCATCATGGGGAAGTGAGTGAAAAATCGGTTAAATTATTGCTGTTGTCATTTGTTATCAATATGGGGCTCTCGGCGGTGGAGATTATCGGCGT
>DEKL01000099.1:0-3990 GCA_002353835.1 Alphaproteobacteria bacterium UBA2723 | reverse complement strand
CGCTTTAATCGCCGATGCACTTCATAATACATCTGATGCATTTTCTATTCTTATTGCGGTGATTGCTTTTAAAATCGGGCAGAAAAAAGCTGATGATAAATATACATACGGGTTTAAGCGTGCAGAAATTATCGGCGGGTTTGTTAATTTGATTCTGTTGTTTATCTCAGGCGTTTATCTCTTAATAGAAGGTATCGGGCGTTTGATTACGCCGGAGCCGATTGACGGCATGATGATTGTGTGGATTTCAGTATTGGCGTTGATTATTGATACGGCAACGGCAAAGATTTCACACCATGATGCCGCACATAACAGCAATATGAAAATGGTGTTTATTCATAATTTGGCAGATGCTTTGGGTTCCGTCGGGGTGATTGTTTCCGGTTTATGTGTGGTATGGTTAGGGATATACAGAATAGACGGCATTGTTGCCTTAATGATTGCTTTTTATATGATAGCGCAGGCTTTTATAAGCTTTGTGCCGTTGGTTAATATTTTAATGAATGCGGCGCCTGACGGGGTTGATATTGAAAATATTAAAAAATCTCTTTGTGCCATTAAAGGGGTTAAAGGTGTGCACCATATTCATATTTGGAGCGTTAACGAGCATGACGTTTCTTTGGAGTGCCATTTGGAGGCGGAGGATTTATCTTTGGTGGCAGAGGCCGGCGAAGTCTTAAAGAAAAAGTTTAATATTCATCACTCTACCATTCAGCTTGAAAAAGATGGTGATTGTTGTGAAAAGTGTGTTTTATAGCGAGGGATAAAATGCCGGTTTTGGAAGAAAAGGTTTTTGAAAAGGCGGTTATTGATTTAAGCAAGCTTAAAGCGTACGGCTTTACTGTTAAAAAAGGCGTTTACCAATTTCAAAAACTGTTTATGAACGGGGATTTTAAGGCGGTTATCAATATCAATAAAGAAGGAAAAGTTTCGGGCGAAGTGTATGATACGGCAAGCGAAAGTGTTTATTTGCCGCTGAGAGTTGAAGAAATGAGCGTCGGTTTTGCGGGGCAGGTCAGGGCGCTTTATGTTGATATTTTAGAGGATATTAAAGCCCATTGTTGCAAACTTAATCCTTTTGCTTTAGGGCAGACTAACCGTATCAGCGAGAAAATCTTTGAAATTTACGGTGATAAGCCGGATTTTCCGTGGGAGAAGTACAGTGATTGCGGGGTTTTCCGTAATCCGCAGACGGATAAGTGGTATGCGCTGGTCATGAATATTGACAGAAGTAAGCTTGATAAAACCAAAAATGGGGCGGTTGATATCATGAACCTTAAACTCAATGAAGATGAGATTTTGCGTTTGCATAAGAAAAAGGGTTACTATCCGGCATATCACATGAATAAAAAAAGTTGGATTACATTGGTTTTAGATGACACGCTTAAAGATGATGAAGTGTTTTTGCATATTGAAGAAAGCTACGGTTTCAGCTCTATGGGGAAGAAGAAAAACAGTTCTTTGCTAAAAAATGAGTGGCTGGTGCCGGCAAATCCGCAGTATTTTGATATTGTCGGTGCTTTCCGGACACAAGATGAGATTATTTGGAAGCAGTCGGCAGATGTTAAAGCAGGGGATATTGCTTATATGTATGTCGGAGCACCGGTTTCCGCGGTGTTGTATCGGTGTTTGGTTACCGAGGTTGATATACCTTATAACTATGCGGATAAAAACATTAAAATCAATAAGGTTATGAAAATTAAAAGGTTGCAATCTTATGCGCCGGATATGCTTACTTTTGCCAAGCTTAAAAGCTTTGGGGTTAATGCCGTGCGCGGTCCGTGCGGGTTGCCCGAGGAATTAAGCCGGTGGCTTAAGGAGAAAAGCTAAGGTTAATAATGGTCATAGAGCTTAAGGAACATTTTACATATAAAAAACTGATACGCTTTACCATACCATCGGTTTTGATGGTGATAATGACCTCGGTTTACAGTATTGTTGACGGCTTTTTTGTGGCAAATTTTGCCGGTAAGACACCGTTTGCCGCGCTTAACTTTGTTTGGCCGTTTATTATGTTTTTCGGGGCTCTCGGGTTTATGTTCGGTATCGGCGGCAGTGCGCTGATTTCCAAAGTGCGCGGTGAGGGGGATGCAAAACGGGCTAATCAGATTTTTTCGATGCTGATTTATACGATTATCGGGCTCGGCGTGGTATTTGCGCTTTTGGGGGCGTTGCTGATTAAACCGGTGTTACTGTGGTTTGGCTTGGACGGGCAATTTTTGGCGGATAGTCTGACTTATGCCTATATTTTATTTGCGGCCGTGCCGGTGTTTATGTTGCAATTTGTGTTTCAGGAATTTTTGGTGGCGGCGGAGAGACCGAAATTCGGCTTTTGGGTTAACTTCGGGGTCGGGATAACCAATGTCGGTTTAGATGCGCTGTTTATTTGTGTTTTTCATTGGGGAATTGCCGGTGCGGCTTGGGCAACGCTTTTGGGTATGGTTGTCGGGGGTGTTGTGCCGCTCATTTATTTTTTTCTGCCTAATAAAAGCCCGTTTCGCCTGGGTAAGACCTTTTTTGACGGAAAAGCGCTGCTAAAAGTATGCACTAACGGTATCAGTGAGTTTGTGTCCAATATTTCCGCTGCGGTGGTGGTCGTTCTTTATAATTACCAAATGCTTAAGTTTATCGGCGAAGGCGGGGTGGCGGCGTTTGGTGTGATTTCTTATATCAATTTTATCTTTTGGGCTGTTTTCTTAGGCTATTCTTTCGGGGTATCGCCGATTATCAGCTACCATTTCGGGGCGCAAAACAAAAAAGAATTACACAGCTTGTTTGTTAAAAGTTTGGTACTTATCACCGGAGCAGGTATCATATTGACGCTATTTGCGGAAATTCTGACCGTGCCGTTGATTAAAATCTTTATCGGCTATGATGATACTTTGCTTGATATGACAATCAGCGGTTTTCGCATTTATGCCATATCATTTTTGTTTTCCGGCTTTAATTTCTTTGCTTCCGCTTTCTTTACGGCGCTTAATAATGGGGTGATATCGGCGATTATTTCCGGTATGAGAACATTGGTGCTTGAAAGCCTGTGTGTTTTGATTTTACCGCTTATCTTCGGGCTTAACGGTATTTGGGGAGCGATTATTGTGGCGGAATTTTTGGCACTGCTCGCAAGTTTCCTCTTCTTTAAGTACTTTAGAAACAGATACGGATATTAAGTCCGCTTGGGGAAAAAATAAAATAAAGTTTGCAGGGGCAAAAAAATAAGGTATATTCGCGCTATATGGTGATGTCTTAACAAAGGAGTAAATGTGTTAGCCGGAATTATAGCCGCATTGACGGTGGCGCTGTTTGACCAGATTTCAAAGGCATTGGTGTTCAGCTTTCTTGCCGAAAACGGTTCGGTAGTAGCGGTAACGAACTTTTTTAATCTGGTAACGGCATGGAATAAAGGGGTTAGCTTTTCTATGTTTGATAACTTGGGCGGTTACGGGGTGTATGTTTTATCCCTCTTTTCGCTGACCGTGGTCGGTTTTCTTCTCTATTGGCTTAAAAAGGAACAGAATTTTTTAAGGCAACTGGCCTTGGGTTTTGTTATCGGCGGGGCGGTCGGTAACGTGATAGACCGCGTTCGTATCGGCGCCGTGTTTGACTTTTTGGATGTTCATGCGGCAGGCTACCATTGGCCGGCATTTAATGTTGCCGACAGCTTTATTTGTATCGGTGCATTTTTGATTATTTTAAACGGAATTTGCGGTTGCTCAAAAACAACCTCAATTGCAAACAAAAAGGAGAGAAAATGAAAAAAATATGCTTATTGTTGGCTTTGGTTATGCTCGTTTCTTCCTGCGGGCTGACCAAGGAAAAACTCGGAATGACACGTAAAACACCGGATGACGGCTATCAGGCACGCAAGGAGAGGTTGGTTATTCCCCCCGATTTTGATGTCCGTCCCGCCAAAGAGTAAAATTTTGGTTTCTAGAGCGGTTACTTCGGGCAAACCAAAATTCATGTACCTCTATGTACACTAAAATTTTGGTT
>DEKL01000016.1 GCA_002353835.1 Alphaproteobacteria bacterium UBA2723 | reverse complement strand
GTCACCGCGTTTATCGGAATTCATATAACGCATACCTTTACCTTTTAAGCGCAATCTATCCATCGGCTGGGTACCGGCTTTAACCTCAATATCAAGCTCCTCGCCGTCTATTGCTTTAAGCTTAAACCTACCGCCCAATGCCGCCATCGTCATAGAGATAGGCTGTTCAACAAAAAGATCAGCTCCGTCACGTTCAAAAGTATCGTGGTGTTTAACCGTAATAAAGACATACAAATCGCCCTTAGCGCCGCCGTTTTTACCGACTTCGCCCTCGCCGGCAACCCGCATCCGCGTACCGTTTTCAATACCGGCAGGGACTTTAATTTTCAAAGCTTTCTCAATTTTCTCTTTACCGGTACCGCGGCATTTTTTACATTTATCAAGCACCACCCGACCGGCACCGCGACATTGCGGACACGTTGTTTCAAACACGAAGAAACCGCCCTGCTGTGTACGGACTTTACCTGTTCCGCCGCAAGTTGCACAAACCGGCGGCTCTTTACCGTCAGCCGTACCATGTCCGTGACAAGTTTCACATTCTTTAGATGTGGTAATGGAAATTTCCTTTTCAAGCCCTGAAAAAGCATCTTCCAAAGAAAGGGTAATATCGTAGCGAATATCATCACCGCGCGTTGCGTATGAGCGTTGACGCGAACGTCCTTGTCCGGTAAATTCGGAAAAGATATCGGAGAACACATCAGCAAACCCTGCCCCGGTAAAATCAAATCCGTTAAACGGATTAGCACCGGCACCGCCGCCCATACCGTTAGCAAATGCCGCGTGTCCGTAGCGGTCGTATGCGGCACGTTTTTGTTCATCTTTCAAAACTTCATAAGCTTCGTTAATATCCTTAAACTTTGCCTCAGCCTCTTTATTCCCCGGATTACGGTCCGGATGATACTGCATGGCAAGTTTACGATAGGCTTTTTTAATCTCATCACCGCTTGCAGTTTTGCTAACCTCTAAAATACTGTAATAATCTTCTGTGGTACTCATTTTCAAAAACACTTTATTATTTTAAACCATAGAGTTATTTAGGAACATTTATTTCATTTCGCAAGAGTAAACCACAAAATTCTCACAAAAATCTCTGCCCCTTGAGGGGGGAAGTGTCAACGCAGTTGACGAAGGGGGTGATGATTAAAGTTATCCCCGTACGGGCAGTACCACAAAAAAAGAGAGCGCCACCCGTAGAGGCAGAACACTCTCTTTTATCCCCACAATAATACTTAAAGCATTAGAACAATACTTTAACTCCTAAACCGATTTCATAATCAAAATTGGTGTGTTCTTTGGCTGAAATAGGAACATTAGGAATATTATAAGCCCTATCATGTGCATCAATCAAGTAGCTTCCAAAAATACCAATAAGAACATTATCTCTTAAGTAATAATCAACTTCTGCATCAAACCATGTTGCGGTTCTATTCTTTTCATTATACTTATAACCGAGAGCTTCGTCGCTGTGATTTTTAGTCCATTCGTAACGGATAGCCCCATCCAATGCCCACTTACCGGTATATTTATGAATACCGAATTTAACAGATTGACCTAACTCTCTGTGTGCGGTATCAATGTCTGAATCAATGTGATAAATGATATAAGGTGAAATGCCGTTACCCAAATCAAGCCCTGCCTTCAAATCAATACCGAGGTTCTTTTGCCAACGTTCATCATTGCCTTTGTGACCAAACCAGCTCTTCGGATCATAAGTGTTATAAGTCGGTGCAATTTGGAACAACAAATCATCAAAATGCATATTGTACTTTGCGCCTAAACTATATCCAAAGTTGTGGTCATTGTTGTAAGTAACATCTCCCAAAACAGGACTGTAATGAGATGCAACATCATTGGCAATATCTCTATCAAAGAAATTAATAATAGAGGCATTAACACTTAAATTATCCGTAATACCATATTCCAATACTTCTGTGGCATAAGCACTATCTTGTGTGATGGATTCTGAACCTAAACCGGAAATTTTCATACTTGTCTTGGTACGTGTTATACCTGCATATACATTAGACGTAATATGACCTTTACCCGGAACAAAAAAAGCATTTGTCAAATCCTGTGCCATTGCTTGGTTAGCAAACAACACGGCGGCAGATGCCAATAATATGGTTTTATAATTCACAACCCCCTCCTTATCTTGTTTAAATAAAATAACCAATCCGATTATACCGAGAGTTTATATACCTGATTATTAAAAACGAGTAAAAATTTAATTATTAAAAATAACATATTACGTTAGAATATTTCAAAAAAAAGCGCCCTCAAAAGAGAACGCTTTGACAGTCTGTTCAGATGAACTTTTAATCTTTGTCGTTACCGACCTTACCCTTAGCGATAAAGTTCTCGTTTGCCGGAACAGCCATATTACTACCGAGTAACTCACTCAACCCGCCGACCGGAATATATGCCATCTCCGGACGGTTATTAAGCTCATAGTCAATTTCATAGAAGTTCTTACGTAAAACTTCCAAAGCCAACCACGGGTCACTCTGCAAAGTTTTATTGCCTAAAAACGCACGAGAAGCATCATCAATTAACGGTTTAATCGCCTTATGCGCCCAAGTCTTACGGGCATGTGCCGTTAAATCATCCGGTGCAGATTTTGCAAAATCTTCCACGGCAACTGCTCCCAAATAGCCTTTGATAGAGCGATACATTCCCGCCACATCACGCACGGATAAATGCTTTTGTTGACGTTGTACCATAGAAAGCCCAGGTTCGCCGGCAAAGTCAATAAACTTCAAATCATTATCCGGTGTCACCATAACCTGCCCTAAGTGGAAGTCCCCATGCACACGATTAAGTGTTCCTTTGTTGTCGCTTTCACGAATACGGGCTAAATTATTTTCAACATAAGCTGATGTCGTTTCATCCCATGTTTCAAGAATTTTCTCTGCTTTTTGACGAGTATCGGCCGGCAGTCTGTCAAGATTATTGACTATATTACGCTTGGCCTGGTAGGTCAAAACATCAAACTGTTGCTGATAGTGTTTGATAAAGGTTTCATCAACTTTTTCGGGGGTAAAATGCGGATTATCATCAGCACGGGCAAAACACTCGCCCATTTCTTTGGTCTTTTCGGAGAGAACACGAATAAGCTGCATAAATTCCGGATTATCGGAAGCCTTAATATCCGTTTGGCGTAAATAACCGTCTTTAAGTTTCGGCGCCAAATAATCCAGAAGATAATTCCACATATCGCCTTTGTTTTTAACAAATTCCTGCACAATACCGGAAGATGCAGTACGACCGTCCGGCATACGCCAAATAAAGGTACCGAAACTTTTCGGCATCACGCTGGCATTTTCTCTCATCAGCTTTTCGTTCATCTCCAACTCGGAATTAACCTCGCCGGAAAATTCAAGCATACGTTCCAATTTAAAAGCAAGTTTACCATTACCGACATTAAGCGTGGTATTACTTTGTTCCACCCCGAGCGCTTTAGATGTTTCGCCGGCATTTTCATCAATATTTTCCGCATGGCTGATATCGTAACGTTCCAAAGTCCACCCATTGCCGAAAACGACATGGTTATCATGTTCCTTCATAAACGTCATAAAGGATTTCCAAAAATCAGGCTCTAAGAGAGCATCCGTATAGTATTGTCCGCCCATGCGAATAACTTGTGTTTTCGGAGTTTCCGACAAGTCTGCCTTTTTAGCCAAAGGCATAGAAAAATAACGGACAACGTCATCTTTAAGTTTCACCTCGCCGATAACAAAAAGTTTTTTCCCCTCGTCAAAC
>DEKL01000116.1:2271-3716 GCA_002353835.1 Alphaproteobacteria bacterium UBA2723 | reverse complement strand
ATAATCGGATATCCAAAGAAAGAGAGAAAATCTTTCGATTTTCTCTCTTCAAGTGATTCCGGCGGGATTCAACCCCACAACCTTCTGATCCGTAGTCAGATGCTCTATCCAGTTGAGCTACGAGTGCGTGACTGGGGTATTTATTAAAACAAGTTTTTTATTTTGTAAAGAGTTTTTTTTCCTTTTTTTGATTTTTTTGCTAACCCGCTTGTTTTAAAAGAAAATATTGTATTTTTATACTTGATTTTTGTCAAAAAATGTGATACGCTCCTTTTCGTATTGAGAGAATTGTTTTCTCTTGGTAACTTTTTTAACCATAAGATAAAATGTTTTGAGTTTTCATCTGATAAAAAAATTATTCTTACTCAAAACAGACCGTTTGCAAAGATGAAAGTTAAAACGCTTTTTTGTTTTGCTTTTGCAAATATTAAAAAGTTTAAGATTACTCGTAAATATGTTTTTTTGATGAGTTCATAAACGGCGAACTCGTCTGATTTTTATTAAAAACAGTTTCAACTTTTTGCTTGGTTGTATTGCTGTTTTGACTGATTATATTTGATAATGTTTTAAGGATAAAAACGGATTTTATTTTCTGTTTATAAGTCCGCAAATGGTTTGCTAATCACCTTTTGTTATTTTATCTTTTAAACATTAGTGTGGATAATAACTTTTATGTATTGAGGAATCTTATGGAAACTGAGGATATACAAGACATTTATACCGGTCTCGGGAAATTGGCCGATTTGTGCGGTATTGAATATCAGTCTGAACCTGATATGAAAGTCAGTATGCTTAAAGCAATGGGTATCCTGAAAGATGATTTTAATTTATATACGGAAGATAAAGACCAACAACAGTTGAATTTAGGACTCGTTAAGTCACTGGTTAAAGATAAGTTAGATGCTAATTTTATCAATATCGTTCATCATGTGCCGGTGTTAAGACAAAACAGAGTTAATACGATTGAAATTTCTTTACCCGACGGCGTTAAAAAAATAAAGTGGCATTTCTACGAAGATGAAAACCCGAAAAAATATTACCGCGGGGAAGTGGAACTTGATGACGTCAGCAATATTTACAGCGGAGAAATACCCGTTAAGGAATTGGAAGTTGTTACCAAATACAGAGAAGGTGACGAACCGCAACACGTTATTAACGGCGTTACTTATCGCAAATATCGTTTTAAATACCCGTTTGATGTTAAGTTAGGATACCATGCCGCAGAGTTTTCTTATGTGGATGCAAACGGGGTTGAACAGATACAACGTACGCATTTAATTTCTGCGCCGGAAAAATGTTATGACGGTTTAGGTATTGCCGAGGGTAAAAAGACCTGGGGTGTGCCGGTGCAACTTTATGAACAAGTCAGCGAAAATAATATCGGTATCGGTAATTTCAGCGATTTGGCGCAATTAGGTTATATTTTGGGTAAAAACGGTGCCGGT
>DEKL01000116.1:0-2248 GCA_002353835.1 Alphaproteobacteria bacterium UBA2723 | reverse complement strand
GGGTTAATCCGTTACACGCCAACCGTGGTGACCAACCGGAAAATGCTTCACCGTATTCGCCGGACAGCCGTATGTTTTTTAACTACCTTTATCTTGATGTAACCGCTGTGGAAGAATTTAAGCAAAGTCCTGAAATTCAAGCTTATTATAACAGCGAGGAGTTTCAAGAGCGTGTTAAACGTAATCGCAGACGCTCTTATGAAGACTATAAAACCACCCAAGAATTGGTTGATGATATTTTATACCGATGCTATCAGGAATTTAAGGAAAATAAAGGAACGGAAGATTATCACCGCTTTAAGGTCTTTTGTGACAGCCAGGACGGTATTTTGGATATGTATGCCACGTTCCGTGCGCTTAGTAATCATTTTGCGGTTGAAAATCCGGCGCCGCTTGACTGGTCTTATTGGCCGGAAGAATATAAGTCACCGAATTCGCCGGCTGTTCGTCAATTTGTACGCGAACATCAGGACGAAATCGGCTTCTATAAATATGCGCAATATCAATGTACCAAACAACTGGCGGAAGTTAAGGAAACCTGCTTAAATGCCGGTATGAAAATCGGGCTTTATATGGATATGGCAGTCGGGGCTTCGCCGAAAGGGTTTGAATCTTGGTATTATTCCGGTTTATTTATCAACGGTTCTGCCGGGGCTACCCCTGATGAACTTTCGCCGACAGGACAGGTATGGAACGTGTTGGGCTTTAACCCGTCTAAATTGCAAGAGCTCGGATATGAGCCGTATCGGCGGATTTTGGAAGCGAATATGCAATATGCCGGTTGTATGCGTATTGACCATGTGCTTCAGCTTAACAGACTCTATTTCCACCCGGCAGACGGCAGTCGCGGAACGTTTGTTTACTACAATGCGCAAGAGCTGATGGCAATTGTGGCATTAGAGAGCCATTTGCATAAAACCATGATTATCGGCGAAGATATCGGCGCAACCACCGAAGAATTCAGACACCAGATGGAAGATTACGGTATTCTTTCTTATAAAGTGTTACCGTTTGAACGCGAGAGCAACGTATTTAATTCCATGAGACGGCCGGAGGATTATCAGCAGCTTTCGGTTTGTGCTACCTCAACACACGATACACCGACTCTGATTAACCAATGGAATGTGCAGGATATATGGCAGAAGAAAAAATTAGGCTTTTATGATGATGCCACCATTGATCGGATGTTTGACCAATATGCGTCACAACGGCAGTCTATGAACTGGATGTTGGAACATTACGGTTGTTGGCAGGAGGTCGGCGGTAAGAAGAGTGATAATCCGCGCGAGGAGGCCAATTTTGTGCCGGAGAAATATATTCAGGCAACGGCTGCTTTTATGGCGCGTTCTAACTCGGCAATTATGATGATGCCGTTTTCCGATATTTTCGGGGTTAGCGAGATGGGCAATATTCCGGGAACGCTTGATGTGGATATGACGGTTTCTTCGCATAAATCTTTGATGGAAGTGAACGGTAATGACGGGCGCTATTATCCGAACTGGCGTAAGAAAATGCATATTCCGGTGGAACATATTGAAGATATGGAGAAGTTTCTTGAAATTGCCGGTATTTTGAATAAGTACAGAGCCGACGGTAATGACGGACGAGGCAGATATTATCAGTTTGAGCGTTTGGGGTTAAATAATTCTTCAACGGTTGATTTTGAAAAGGCCTATCGTTTGTATAATATCTTGCGTTATCGTGATGAATATAAGTTGACGCAGATTTTGGAACACAGATACAATGACGCATTCAGAAATCGTTTGGATAAACGTAAACAGGAAGTGCAGGACAGGTATAACTTTGCCAAAGGGGCTTATTTAAAAAACGGCACAGACCACGATATGTAGTTTTTTGCTTATTTTAAGTGTGTTTTCCTTAACCATATTTTAAATATTGAAATGTATGGTATAAGAAAACGTAATTAAAGTAGGTGAGAAAATGGGTATAGAAACGAATACGGTAAAGGCCGGTAAAGTCAGGCTTATATACAAATTAGGCGGTTTTTTGGCATTTATTATGCTGAGTTATTTGGGTATTCGCGGATATAAAATTTCTGTTGAAAAAATGAAAGTCAACGGCTGTATTGAGGAAATCAGCGAGTTGGTCAGAAATGTGCAACATGCTTATCGTTCAGAATATAACTATGGTACGCTTGACTATAATCAAGCGGTTAAGATGAGGCTTATTCCGCAGAAAATGTTTAAGAAGGATAGTCATGATGCGCTTAATTCTTTCAATGGGGGAA
>DEKL01000056.1:13505-28635 GCA_002353835.1 Alphaproteobacteria bacterium UBA2723 | reverse complement strand
AGAGTTAGGCGAATACAAAGATTGGACCGCCTATTACTATACAGAAGGTAAAAATATTGTTTGCTATATGGCTTCAACCCCAAAAAAAGACGAAGGAAACTATAAGGTTAGAGGGGATATTTATGCAATTGTAACCCATCGTCCGGCAGATAAAAGTTATAATGTTGTAAATTTTGTTGCCGGATATCCTTATAAAAAGGGCGCTAGCGTTGTTGTAAAAATCGGCACAACTGCATTTAATAATCTGTTTTCAAATGGCGAAACTGCTTGGGCTCCGGATAATATAACAGATAAAAAACTGGTAGAAGCAATGAAACGCGGTGAAAGAATGACTGTTGAAGGTGTTTCTGCTCGTGGAACCAAAACAAAAGATACCTATTCTTTAGCCGGATTCTCCGGTGCATATAATGCCATAAGTACTAAATGTAAGTAAGGACATGGTTGAGAAAATAGAATTAACCAATCTCAGTAAAGAAGAACTTACTGCCGAAATACTCAAAATCGGCGAGAAGTCTTTTCGTGCCAAACAATTATGGCAATGGATATATTATCGCGGTGTAACAGATTTTGATAAAATGAGCAACCTTTCTTTAGCCCTAAGAGAGAAACTTGCTGAAAGATACACAATTACTCGCCCGAAAATTGTTGATGAACAGCTATCCGTAGATAAAACGCACAAATGGTTATTAGAATTTTCGGATGGCCAGCGTGTAGAAATGGTTTATATTCCGGAAAAGGATAGGGGGGCTGTCTGTATTTCAACCCAAGTCGGTTGTGCTATGGGGTGCAAGTTTTGCCATACGGGAAGTCAAAAACTAACCAGAAATCTGACGACGAGCGAAATTGTCGGGCAGTTTATGGTGGCAAGAGATGTATATAACGAATGGCCGAGCCCGACAGATGAAGTCCGTTATCTATCAAATATTGTCGTTATGGGAATGGGCGAACCACTGAATAATCTTGATAATGTTGTTAAAGCTTTGAATATTATCACAGATAACGAAGGTATAGCTTTATCACGTCGCAGAGTAACAATGTCCACTTCAGGCATTGCACCGAAGATAGTTGAAGCAATGCAGAGAACAGGGGTTCGTTTAGCCATTTCCTTGCATGCACCGAATAATACAATACGTTCTCAAATTATGCCGATAAATGATAAATTTAAAATTGAAAAAATAATGAAAGCTTGCGCCGAGTATCAAAAGGGCGATCACAGCCGTTATATCACGTTTGAATATTTATTGTTAAAAGGCATAAACGATAGCGAAGATTGTGCCAAAGAATTGGTTAATCTCTTAAAAAAACACAAACTGCGTGCCTTATTTAATTTAATTCCGTTTAACCCATGGCCGGGATGTGATTTTATGCCCAGTGAAAGAAAAACAGTTGAAGCTTTTTCCAGAATTTTGGAAGAGGCTGGTTTTGCCGCGCCGATACGCGTTGCCAGAGGACAGGATATTTTAGCCGCCTGTGGGCAACTAAAATCTAAAAAGAATGCGTAATTTATTTGCCGTCTATTTTATGGTCTAATCTCATTTCATCAACACCGATAGGGTCTTGATGGATTAAAATTTGACTGTTCGGATAAGCTTCTAAAATCTTACATTCTACAGAAGAACTTAGCTCATGTGCTTCTGATAAAGATATTTCGCCGTCCATCTCTAAATGTAATTCAAAATAATAAGCATCTCCTAAGCTACGGCTTCTGAAATCATGCATACCATAGACACCTTTGCAATTTTTTACAATTTTCTCTATATTTTTTCTGATTTCGCCGGGCAATTCTTTATCCGTTATCATTTCAATAGCTTCTTTTGCTAAGGCATAAGCGTTATAAAGCAAATAGGAAGATATAAATAAGGCCGCGATAACGTCAAAATATACAAATCCGAAGAAATGTACCAATAAAAGAGAGATAACAACCGCAGAATTTGTTAAAAAATCAACCGTATAATGAGCACGATCCGCTTTTATGGCAAGAGATTTAGTTTTATTTGCAACATAAGTTTGGTAAACAACTAACAAAAATGTGGCAAAAATACTGAAAAGCATTATCCAAACACCAAAACTTGTTTGCATAATTTCAACCGGATGAATTAACCTTTTTATACCATCTGAAATAACAAAAAAACCGGAAACACCGACAAAAACGGCTTGTAATAGGGCGCTTAAAGCTTCTGTTTTGCCATAGCCGTAACGATGATTACTTGTTGCTGGCTTTGTTGAAAAATAAACAGCAATAAAAGAAACCATTGAGGCAAATAAATCCGTAATACTATCTACAAAAGAAGAAAAGACGGCCAAAGAATCTGTTTTTAAAAAGGCATAAAACTTAATAAGCGCCAAAAGTATTGCCAGAGAAACACTGGCAACAGCGGCAGATTCCTTTAAGAGATTATTTTGTTCTGATTGTGTCATCTTTTATTTTGTCCCATATTTCTTGAGATATTTCAAGATATTTATCTTTAACATATTTGGCAAAAAATTCTAAATGCTTGCCATGAGGTTTGTTTATAAAGTCATACTGAACATAATAGCGATTATCTTTAGACTTATAGAAAAGAAGGTTGATGAAGTTATTATTTTCAGATTTTATATTAAGTTCGGCAATTTTTTCCGCATCAACCTTATCAAAAACATTTTCTGAATAAAGGTTAAGCAGTTTTTTAACCATATTCATAACTTTGGCGTTATCGGTAATGCTGTTATAGCTGATAAATCTGCCGAAACGTAAATTCCATAAAGAACTGTATGTCCATGCATTTTTATCAAGTGATAAATCATAAAAATCAACTTCCGCTAACCATATTTGGAATTGATTGTTAAACCGTATGTAAGCAGCCTTAGAACCGCGCCCAATATCTATATCATGCCATCCGATATCAAAATTTTCTAAAACATTATTTTTTTCATCAAACAAAGAGAGATTTATCATCGGCGAATTTTCATCTTTTAGTGAAGAAAAACCGAAAAACTTCATATCTTCAATCTTATCGGATTTCTTCTCGGAAAAAGTCATATTATTGAGTGCAACAAGAAGTCTGAAAATACGTTCCTGATAAACCGGCAGATTTGGATACTCATCAAGCACCCAAATACCGTTTTTGCGAACAAAAGTTAATGTTTGCGAATGGTTTGAAAGTTTTATGGCAGATATTTTATTTATATATTGGCCAAAATCCTTAAAAACAGGCTTATCTTCATATTTTGATATAGTATTTTCATTGTCTGTATAAACAGTTACGCCGGCTAATAAAACTAAAACTAAGACGCATAAAAACAGTTTAAACAGTTTTTTATCCCAAACAAAGATGTTTTTTATAAGAGATAAAGACAATTTCTTTTTACGTAAAACAAAGAAGCCGAGGATTAAAAGGATAAGGATGGAAATAAAATAAATATTGAAGAACTTAACCTTTATTTCTAAAGCTTCTATATTGTTGTTCGCATTTATACGCAAAACACTCAGTTGCTGGCGTAAATCTGCCATTTCGTTTCTGATTTTACCTATAACGGCTAATTCATCCGGAGTGAAATTTTCACGCTCTTCAAAATTTCTCTTAACCGTAATTTCTGTTAGTTGTTGCCGAACACCATCTATTGCCTCAAAAATATCATTTTCTTTTAATTTGTAGCGATAGGTATTGTTTTTCCGCATTTTATCCACTTTATAAAGCGGTCTCTTCTTAAGGCTTTTACCTCTTAAGCTTATTAAATCATCATTTTCAGTAAGATAATCCAATGCGTTTAATACAAAATTACCGTTATCAAAAAATGGAACATGATAGGTTGAATTCAAAAAAGTCCTTTCTTTGGTCCAAAATGAATCATAAATGAAATCCGTATCTGCAACGGCAATAATATCAAAAGGTTTATGAGGATTATTACTCAAAATTTCTGCCGCAATAACAATAGGGGAGTTTAACGGCTTAAAAGCTGCCAAAACTTCTCTGGGCGATTTGTTTTTCTTAGCAAAATCCGCAACCATAAGAGATGCAACAGAACTGCTCTTTATTAAAGGAAAGAAAGAAACAGCTTTTTCATCCTTTGGTAAAATCATTGAGGCGGATGAAAACAGAATATTGTTTAATTTATAGGTTATCCGATGATTTGGATTAAGCTCTTGTGCCGTTGTCTTAAATTGCAATAAATCCTGCGTAAAAGAAGGATTCTTTTTATAATTTATTGTTTCATCAACAGTTATAGAATTATTAAAGTCAGCAACAACACCTGTGTCGTAAAAATCTATATTCCAGTAATCTGCCAAACCGGAAAGATTTGATGAAACAAAAGCGCCACTAGCCGGAGAATAAATACGAGAAGCATCATCAGCAACATCTAACAGCAATAGAATTTTATCCTGTTTCTTTATTTTTTCAACCAATTCATCACTAAGGGCATAAGGATGCACCAGCATAAATACGTCAAATTTTTCATCTAAATCTTCTATTTTGTTAATTGTTTTTACATTATAAAGCTCACCGATTTTATCCATTATTTCCCATCTTTTAAGGGTAACACCCTCTTGGCGAACATTTCCCATAACCGGCAACGAACTTAATAACCCTAAAGTCTTTTTCTTATGTCCTAATTTGTAAATATTTGTTGTAAAGTCTTGCTCAACGAAAGGCAGTCTTTCTACTGAAAAGAAAGGAATAACGGATTTGTTTGTTAAATTATCTGCAAAAACAATACCAAATAAAGCATTTTGGTTAATATCAATAAGCGGAATGGGCTGCAAGCCATCGGCGATAGCCTTGTCTTCTATCTTATCTAAAAATTGCGGCGTATAAATACGATAATCAAAATAGCCGTGGCCATAAGTTTTATATTGTTTTAACAGTAGTTTGATTTGGTCAAAAAAGACACGAACTTGCGGGTTTCTCTGCCCTAATATCGGCGAATAGTATAATTTTGCGGTAATCGGACGATTAAGTTTCCGTAAAATATTTTTGGTATTTTTGGTTAAACTGAGGTATTTTTCTTCCGTAAAATCATAACTGATTTGCCTTAAAAGGTTGTTTGCAATAACATTTAAGGAAAAAAATCCGACAAACAGCAACAAAAGTACAATAAAGCCGTGTTTTAGGCTGGATGACGATATAATACCGGAAACACCCTTTGTTTTTAAGCTTATAACAACAATGGAAAGCAAATTGAAAAAGATGATAAGAGAACCGAAATATATAATATCTCTAAATTCTACCAAACCTCTGCTTAGTGTATCAAAATGCGCCAAAAAGCTAAAGGATATGATGGTATCAACAATAACATCACTAAAGAGCTCTCTTGCCCAAAACAAAACATAATCAAACCCACTCCAGAAAAACAACAAATTAACAAAAACCGATAAAACAAGAGATATAACCGGATTTTTTGTTAAAGCAGACATTGTTTGTGATATGGCAAGCATGGCGCCGGCAAGAATAAAACAACTCAGATAACCGACAAATATAACCATGTTATCTGGGTGTCCGTAAATATTAACGGTAATCCAGAAAGGAAAAGTCAATAAAATGGAAAAAATAGCAAAAAGCCATGAGGCAAAAAATTTACCCCATACCAAACAAGGCAAGCTAACAGGGGTTGTTAATAATTGCACAATACTTTTAGAGCGAAATTCCTCAGCCCAAGAACGCATAGATATACCGGGAATAAATAAAAGATATATCCACGGTTGATAATCAAAAAGGCTCCAAAGATTTGCCTGATCATTAACAAAGAAATGCCCGAAATAAATAGCACAAGAACCGCTAAGCAATAAAAAGCTGATAAGATAAACATAAGCCAAAGGAGATAGAAAATAGCGCAAAAGCTCGTATTTTATAATTGTTTTGATATTATTCATGAGCCTTCTCCTCTTGTTTTGTTAAAAACTTAAAAGCCTCGCCTAATGTCTTCCTTTTAGTTTTCTTTAGAATTTCATCTAATGAGCCCAAAGCCGCTATTTGTCCCTTATTTATCAAAATGATTTTACTGGAGATATCTTCAGCTTCATCTAACAAATGTGTGGAAATCAAAATAGTTTTATCTTTGCTCATTTTCTTTATAAGCTGGCGCATATGGTCTTTTTGATTAGGGTCCAAACCATCTGTCGGTTCATCTAAAAGTAAAATCGGCGGATTTCCGATTAAACTGGCAGCAAAACCAACGCGACGTTTGTAACCCTTTGATAAAGTTTCAATTTTTTGCGTTGCAACATCTTCAATTTTAGCAATTTGCATAACGCGGTCTAATTCGTCTTTGTATGTTTTTTTGATTTCTTTTAAGCTTAAACTTTCAGATGGTACCAAATTAAGCTTTAATTCAATAAAATATTTCAAGAACAAACTAACAGACATATCGCCATACATAGGCGCACCTTCCGGCAAAAAACCGATATCATGCTTTGTTAAAATGTCATCCTGTTCAACATTGTTACCATTAACTAAGATTTTGCCTTCTGACGGCGCTAAATAACCGGCAATCATATTCATTAAAGTTGATTTTCCGGCACCGTTAGGACCTAATAAAGCAATAATTTCTCCGCAGGATGCTTCAAAAGAAACATTTTTAATAGCCTCAATCAAATCATAATGTTTAGAAACATTTTTAATTTCCAAAGAAAAAGGCATTTTTTTTGTATTAGGCTTCATAAATTTCTCCTCCCGGAATAGGCTCGGATACACCCGTTGTTTGCGGGAATGTAATTGGTAAAGAATAAATCGCTCGTGCACTTAAAAAAGCGCGAATTTCGGCATTTACCGTTTCTGTCGGAATACCAACTTCCCGGCTGTTAACAACTTCTATACTGGGAACTCGTTGCCGAATAAATCTTATCAAAGTCGGATTATTGGCTCCCTTACCACAAATAATAATTTTTTTAGGCAACTCCGGCAAATAAAGACATATAGAATAACAAATAGCCTCAGCCACAAAAGCGGTTGCCGTTGCGGCTCCGTCTTCTAACGAAAGCCCCTCTAAATGCTCGGCTTTATCTGCAAAAATACCGGTATAGGCGGATTTTGGCGGAACTTTGGCAAAAAACTTATGGTGCATTAAAGAATTAACAATCTTCTCGTGTACTTGCCCCATAATGGCTAAACGTCCGTTATAATCATTATCCATATGTGCATGTTTAGATGTCCAGTTATTGATAAAATTATCGCCCGGACCACAGTCAAAGCTGATAAACTCTCCAAAAGAACCGATCCATGTTATATCAGCCTTTCCGCTAATATTAACATAAGCAACAGGTTTAATTTCATCAACAGCCATAGCATTAAAATAAACCGAAGATATAGGTGTACCTTGCCCTCCACAGCAAATATCCGCATTACGAAAATGGGTAACGGTTTTAATGCCGGTTTTGGAAGCAATATATCTGCCATTACCGAGCTGGTAAGTGTATTGAATGTTTGGGTTATGCAAAATAGTTATTCCTTCTATTCCGACAACATCAATATCCTCCCCGCTTTCTGCAATAAAATCCTTAATCAACTGAACATAAAAATCAGAAACTTCCAAATCTACGGCTTGTAATTTTTCTTCGTTATCGTCAACATCTCTCTTAAGAGCCAAAATAGCGCGAATATCCTCTTTCATTTTATCAGGATATGGGACAACATAGGCTTTTTTACGCTCTAAAATATCTAAACCATCTGTGCGTATAAGAGCTAACTCAACGCCACCAAAGGTAGAAGTACCCATCAAGCCGAGACAGTTTAATCCTTTTATGACCATATAAAAAATACCTTTTTTTATTGCAATATTATTTGATTATGCATACTATTATTAAGCTTGATACGTTAATATTTGGTATAAATAAAGAAAGGACAAATGAAAGCAAATGACACAATTTAAATCAGAATTTTTGAATATTATGCAGGAACGCGGTTTTTATAATCAATGTACAAACGAGCAGGGGTTTGACGAATATCTTGCCGATTGTGAAAAGAAAGGAACACCTGCTGTTGGTTATTTAGGTTCTGATCCGACGGGAGACAGCTTGCATGTTGGTCATATTGTGCCGTTAATGATGTTGCGTTGGTTTCAAAAATGCGGTCATAAACCGCTAACGTTGGTTGGCGGTGCAACAGCACGTATCGGAGACCCCTCCGGTAAAGATAAATTGCGTCCTTTTTTAGATGAAGAAACGTTGGAAAGCAACAAGAAAGGGTTGAAAAAATCCTTTATGAAGTTCTTACAATTCGGTGACGGCAAAACTGATGCCGTAATGGTTGATAACTGGGATTGGTTTAAGGACATAAACTATCTTGCCTTTTTAAGAGATATCGGAACATGTTATTCCGTTAACAGAATGTTGACCATGGATAGTGTTAAAAGCCGCTTGGAACGCGAACAGCCCATGTCTTTTTTGGAGTTTAACTATATGTTGCTCCAAGGGTATGATTTTTGCGTATTACTTCAAAAATATGGCTGTCGTGCGCAAATTGCCGGTGCCGACCAATGGGGGAACATTGTATCCGGTACAGAGCTCGGCAGACGCCGTTATGATACGGAATTGTTTGGTTTTACAAGCCCGATAATAACAGATTCTGCTGGTAAAAAAATGGGTAAATCCGAAGGTAATGCCGTTTGGATAAATGAAGAAAAACTTTCCGCATACGATTATTTCCAATATTTCAGAAATATCGGAGATGCCGAAGTCGGTAAGTGTCTGCGTATTTATACAGATTTACCGATGGATGAAGTTCGTCGTCTGGAGGCTTTGCAAGATAAAGAAATAAACGAAGCTAAGAAGATTTTAGCTTTTGAGGCAACCAAAATCTGCCGTGGAGAAGAAGAAGCCAAAGCCGCTTTAGAAACGGCAACAAAAACCTTTGAACAAGGTTCTGTTGATGACAATTTGCCTTCGGTAGATATCAGTGCAAATGAAATAGGCGTTTTGGATGCGTTTGTTTCATTGGGTTTTGTTACGAGCAAAGGCGAAGCGCGCCGTTTGATAAAACAAGCCGGCCTGAAATTAAACGATAAAGTTATCACCGACGAAAATTATACAATTACCAAAGAAGATATTGTTAATGGCAATATTAAGCTTTCTCAAGGGAAGAAAAAGCATGGTCTGATAAACTTGGGCAAATAAGAAGTAAAAAAACTCCGCTTAATTTTAAGCGGAGTTTATAGTTTTAAACAAAATCAGTTTTTCGCCGTTATATCAATAAGCCTATCCAAATTTTTTATTTCTTTGTTATCATATCCTTTGGATTCCGTCTTTTTACTATCATCAGTCTTTCTTTCAGATTTTACCTCCGGCTTAATAAGCTGCTCAAACATCTTATTCATTTGTTCTTGATCAACGGTAGATGGTAAACCCTTAGTTTCTTCCTGCTTTGTTTCTTTATTTTCTTTTGAGGGTTCCTTCTTGCTGTCATCTTTCTTCTTCTCAGCTTTGTTCAAATCTTCAAAAGATTTAACGGTATCTTCAATAAACTTATCCGGTAACATCTTTTCTATCATATCAGAAGTCGTTTGTGCCACAATAAAGAATTTAGATTCTTTTAGAATTCCTTTCTTTAATTCTTCCGGTAAAACAATTTTGACAATTAAAAAGCAAAAACCCAAGATAAGCAATGCTCTGAATAAGCCAAAAATTAAACCAAACAATCTATCCATAAAACTAAGAGTGCTTGTACGAATACGTGCAATAAGTTTATCCGTGCTGATAATCCAGATGGCATAAAAAACGGCCATAATCAGTAAAAAGACAACAATTTGTGCTAAAATCTGGCTGGAAATATACTTTCCAAACCACGGTAACATAAGAGGAGAAAGATAAACCACTAAAACAACGAAAAGAGCTAAACCCAAAATGGATAAAACTTCTTTTACAAAGCCGCGAATAAACGCAACCAACATGGAAATTGCAAATCCGATTAAAATAACAATATCTATATTATTTAATGGCTCCATAAGTTTTCCCCTTAACTAAATCTGGAAATTAAACGTTGAACATTACCGATTTCATGGTAAGACATTCCGGTAATGATTTTGGCTTTTTTATCTTTACTGAAAGAATTTGGAATAATTGCGTTGGTAAAGCCGAGTTTTTGTGCTTCCTTTAGGCGCAAATTCGGTTGGCTTACGGCTCTGATTTCTCCGGACAAACCGATTTCACCGAAAACAACCATATCAGCCGGTAAAGGCTTATTTGTCATGGAAGAAATAACAGCCATGGCAACCGCCAAATCTGCTGCTGGTTCAGATATTTTTAAGCCGCCGGCGATATTCAAATAAACATCATGCGTACTGAAATTCATACCACAACGGGCTTCCAAAACAGCTAAAATCATGGCTAAACGATTGGAATCCCAGCCGACAACAGCACGTTTGGCGCCGGCATATCCGCTATTACCGACAAGGGCTTGAATTTCTACCAAAAGCGGTCTTGAACCCTCAATTCCCGCAAAAACACAAGAGCCGGAAACACATCCTTGTCGTTCTGCCAAAAACAGGGCAGATGGGTTTTCCACTTCAACCAACCCCGTATCTTGCATTTCAAATACACCGATTTCATCTGTTGCTCCGTAACGATTCTTAACGGCACGCAAAATACGGAAATGATGCCCTCTGTCGCCTTCAAAATATAAAACGGTATCAACCATATGCTCCAACACACGTGGGCCGGCAATTGCCCCTTGTTTTGTAACATGCCCGACCAAAAATAGCGTAAATCCTTTACGTTTTGCAATTTTAATCAATTCATAAGCAGCAGCGCGAACTTGCGCAACACTTCCCGGTGTTGATTCTACTTCATCAAGATACATTGTTTGGATAGAATCAATGATTACCAAAGAGGGGTTTTCTTTTTCAAGGGTGGCAATAATATCTTTTACATTGGTTGTGCTCGCCAAACGAACGGGCGCATCTGCCAAACCTAACCGCTTAGCACGAATGCGGACTTGGTCTATTGCCTCTTCGCCCGAGATATAAAAACAGCTGTTTTCTTTGAGTTGATAAGCCATACCGGCGCAAATCTGCAGCAATAATGTAGATTTACCGATACCGGGGTCACCGCCGACCAAAATAACCGAACCCGGCACCAACCCGCCGCCGGAAACACGATTTATTTCAGAAAGATTTGTGACTAATCTTTTGTAAGTTTGGCTTTCACCGTTAAGAGAAACAAAATCAATCTGTTGACCTTTCTTTTTAGAAGAAATATTTGAAAAACCCTCTGAAGACGACTTTTCCTCAACAATAGTATTCCATTCACCGCAAGAATCACATTTTCCCTGCCATTTCGGATAAACAGCACCACATGATTGGCAAACATAATCAATTGTTGTTTTTTTAGCCATATTATTTCTCCACGGTAATCGGTCCTTTAGAAGAGCCTTCTATAAATTGGCGTACGTAGGGATCATCTGTTTTATCCAAATCTTTAACCGTTCCGTACCAAATAATCTTTCCTTGATAAAGCATGGCAATTTTATCGGCGATTTTGCGAGCAGAGGTCATATCGTGTGTGATGGTTAAAGTAGTTGCCCCCAAATCTTTTGCCGATTCTATAATCAAATCATTGATAACATCAGCCATAATCGGGTCTAAGCCGGTGGTCGGCTCATCAAAGAATATAATTTCAGGACGCGTAATAACCGCCCTTGCTAAACCGACACGCTTCTGCATACCGCCGGAAAGCTCGGAAGGATATAAATCAGCGATATCAGCACCAAGACCAACCTGCCTTAAAACTTTAATAGCCACAATTTTAGCTTCTTTTTTAGATATACCTCTGTTTTGGATAAGGTCAAAAGCAACATTCTGCCATACGGTCAAGCTATCAAACAAAGCGCCACCCTGGAAAAGCATACCCATTTTGCTATGCATATTTTCTATAATCTTCGGATTTTTTTGAACAATTTCCACATCATCTATTTGAATAGAGCCGGAGTCCGGTGTTAATAAACCCTGAATGCATTTTATTAAAACGGATTTTCCTGTGCCTGAACCACCGATGACAACCAACGATTCCCCTTTGTACAAATCAAGGTCAACCCCATCTAAAACGACTTTTCTTCCAAAACTTTTGTGAAGATCTCTGATTTTAATTTTTATTTCTTTTTCCATAATAATCCCCCTTATCTTGAGAAGAACATTTCTGTGATAAGATAATTGAATATCAAAATCAAAATAGAAGATGAAACAACGGCATTTGTTGTTGCGTTACCGACACCTTGCGCACCGCCTTTAGATTTATAACCGTGGTAGCAGCCCATCATGGAAATAATAAAGCCGAAAACCGCCGCTTTAACCAAGCCGGAAACAATACCGATAACCTGTAAATCTTCAAAGGTAGCCGTGATATAATTAGCCGGGTTAAATCCCAATTTATAAACCCCAACCACATATCCGCCGAAAATACCGATAATATCACCGATAAAGACCAACACCGGTAAAACCAAAAGACCGGCCCACAAACGAGGTGATACCAAATATTTGAAAGGATTTGTTGAAAGAGTAACTAAGGCATCAATTTGTTCTGTAACGCGCATTGTACCGATTTCCGCAGCCATTGCCGCACCAATTCTGCCGGCAACCATTAAAGCTGATAAAACAGGGGCTAATTCGCGCGTTACGGAAATAAGAACAACGGAAGCAATAACGCTTTCAGCCTTAAAACCTGTAAATCCGGAATAGGTCTGCAAGGCGATAACCATACCGGCAAATAAAGTTGTTAAACCGACAACCGGCAAAGAATAGAAACCGATATCCAAAACTTGCTTAAAAAACAGCTTAAAATAAAAAGGAGGAACAAAACAATGGTATATTGCTTTAACAATAAAAGCGGTCAAATCGCCTAAGGAAGACAAAAATCTTACCAAAGGCTTACCCAACGCTCTTAAAAAAGTTTCAATAAAGTTTCTCATAAATTCAGCCTTTCATTATTTTTATAATTATATCATTAGCATAATTAACTTATTATGCTACTAATTTTTGCAATAATTTTATAACTTGTAGAACAATCAAAGGCGTATAATTTTATTTTAGGAACGGATACGCCCAAAAAATCGTAATATTCTGCCTCCGGAAGGCGCTCAACGTCTTCTCTTTTTTCTAAAAGTTCTACACAGAGAGTTATTTTTTCTGAGTTTTTATTGTTAAAAGGGATAATTCCAATTCCACGGACTTCTAATTTTCCTGCAATTTCTTGTGGGGCTGAGCCATATAAACAGTTGTTAATAACATCCAAATTAACGTAATCATCAGAAACCAATAAAGCATTGTTCTGCATAATCATCCTCAGTGCTAAATCTGATTTTCCGGTGCCGGATTTGCCGATAAAGAGAATACCGTTATGTTCGTAGCTGATTAAGGTTGCATGGATGTTATTCATTTAAAAATTGCCTTTCTAAGCGCTGTTTTTTTTCTTGAGAAGTTGTTTCTAAAACAAAAATCCGATTATTACCGGTTGCCTCAATAGAAATTTTCCACAAATCCCTCGGCAACAACGGGGATATTTTTTCTGGCCATTCAACCAAGCTGACGGCAGAATAAAAAGCATCTTCAATATCTAATTCATAAGCTTCTTCCGGCGACTTTAAGCGATACATATCATAATGATAAATATCAAATAAAGAGGTTTCATACGTTTGCACAAGCGTAAATGTCGGGCTGGGAATATCTTGAGCCGAGGTTAAATGTTGAATAAAATATCTGGCAAAAGTGCTTTTTCCTGCCCCCAATGTTCCATATAAAGCAAAAACATCACCTTTTTGGGCAATGTCCGCAATTTTTTCAGCCAAAGCTTTTGTATCTTGCTCGGTAAGACACGTTATTTTTTTTTGATAGTTAATCATTTAAACCAAGAACCGAAATTAAGAAAACCGCCATCCGGTGAAGAAGATTGTCTTTTGATGGTAAAATCGTTTCTACGGCTTTTAATATCACGCCAGTCGGCCGGTGTATAGAAAGTACCTTGCCATAATCCGGAACCTTCATTTTGTGCCATAATCTCATAGGGCTTATATATGTTTGTTTCTCGGGTATTAGCTAGTCCCCAACCGGAACTTACCAAGCCGGCACCAATATCATATTCTCCCCAAACACAGGTTGCCAAATCCTGTCCTTTAGGCTCAATTTTAAGCAAGTAGCAATCAATGGGGTTTGTATCAATCCAATTTCTGACCCAAGAAGCCGCAGCTTCACCGCAATTATAAGAACTGCCGTTTGCATCAGAACAAAGTTGGTCATTATCTGGTGCATCTACCCCATACAAGCGAACATATCTGCCATCAATATAAAAAACATGTGCATGAATAACCGTTGCACTACCGCTGATTTTAGGATAGGCTGCTAAATTAACACCTTTACTTCTCTTCTTTCTTTGTTTTTTTGCTATTGTAGAAACATCATTTGTTTTTTCAACTTGCGGTGTTTCTTCTGCAAAGGATATGTTCTCATCATCTGCAGAGGGATTTTTTGTAACAAGTAAAGCATAAGCCAAGCCCATAGCCAATAAAGTTATCCAAAAACTGTAAGTGGGAAGATTTTGCTTGATGGCTATATATGCCAATGTTATACCGAAAATGAAAATACAAAAACCCAAAACCTGTAGTACTTGCTGAGTATTACTTGTCATCATAGCACCCCAAATAATGAGAATTAAAGCAAAAATACCGCAAATTAATCTTTTAGCTACCAGCATATTTTCTCCACACAATATGTTTCAAGAATATTATTTTATACTAATCGTAAAGGTTTGGTAAAACCTCAGCCTTTTTCTTCTCTCCATAATGGATTTTATCAACTTTTTTTAAAATTTCAATAAATTTAGCATCATCAAAATAATCAGTGCTATCAGCATACAAAACCTTATTAAGTGATGAAAGACACTCGGAAAAAGTTTCATCTTTGACAACGCGCGAAATATCATTAAAATTATTTATATCTTCCGGATAATACTTGTCAGCAGCCCAAAGAAGTAATGTTTCTTTGGCTTTTTTGTAATCGTGGTCTTTAATGGCACGGATAACGGCATTTCTTTTGGTGTGATTATTTTTATTAGGAATAAGACTGCGATAAATAACGAATAATACTATTAAAAGTGCCAAAATAAACGCTAAAAGATTGTCTTTTACTAAGCTTAAAATCTTTTCAATATTTGTTGTTTTTGAAATTTGGGTAGGTT
>DEKL01000056.1:0-13476 GCA_002353835.1 Alphaproteobacteria bacterium UBA2723 | reverse complement strand
GGGTAGGTTGTTCTTTAGGCTTATCATTAGGAACGACATCAGTCTCTGGCTTTTCTTCCAAAGCCGGTGTTTGTTGTTTTGATGTATTTGTTACTATATCGGAATTAGGTAAAACAAACACGTTTTCTTGTGGCAGAATAGCCGTTTCTGCCTTATGTGTACGAACATTAAACCAAGAAATTTTTGTTTCCGGAATAACAAAATTTCCGGTTTTTGTCGGGATGTAAACATTGTTTATCTTAGCCGAAGTAACCAATTGTCCTTTTACAACTTGTTCTGAAACAACAGGTTTTTCAGGATATTGATTAAATCCTTCTACTTCCGGAAATGTTATTTGCGGCATCATGCTTTCAGTCATCCCATAAGCAGTTAAATCAACCGTTCTGCTTATAGCTTCTCCGACCTTAAATCCATTTTTAACCGACCAATTACCGGATAATTCCAAATTATTTACCGGGAGCCAATTTAATCCCGAAAAACCGGCAGGAATAGGTCTGACGGAAATAGTCTCTTTCTTTGTTTTCATAGGTACGGGAACACGTTGCCCGAAAACATTTCTGAAGTTTACCCCAAACATGGCAAAGTCATCATCAAAGTTTGGAAAGCCGAAATCAGTATTTTTTATATAATAGCCGTCAAAATTAAACTGTGGAAGCTCTATATCTCCGCTCTTTTGCGGAAATGCTGCAAAAGCATAAGTAACAACATTCATTTTTTTATGATTGATGGTCTCTTGTCTTACTTGCGGTTGAGAGAAAAGAGGAATAATAATCCAGTTATTTTTGGATTCCTCGCTGACATTTATAGCTCCGTCTTGTATGCCGATACTGTCATAAATGTTAACAAAAAGAAGAATTTGTTGCTGTACATAAGGGTTTGTATTATCCGTTTCCAATTCTATTTGAAAATAAGGAGAATTTGTGTTTTCTCTGCTGTCAGGAACATAAGCAATATCAGTAACCTCTTTAACTTCTATGGTCTCTCCGTTTGAAATAACATTACCTATTTTTACCGGTGAAATCTTTATTTTTCCTGTTCTAAGCGGCTGCAGTCCTAAAGTCCATTTTTTAGATTGACTCATATTCCCGTTAATAAAGCGAATTTGCTGAGAAGATGAGTTAGACACTATCCTGAAATCTCTTTTTAACGGTGTTAAATCTGGAGTAGCATCATCAGAACCGGAATAATCTATTGATAAAAGCAAAGTGTCACCCGCAGACATTACCTTTTTATCAACGTTAATGTTAACTTCAACCGCGTAGGCATTTAATGCCTTAAAGCAAAAAAACAACAAACAAATAAATCTAGTTATTTTCATCATGGTATCTATCTTTCCTATATTCTTTTTTGATAAACTCTCTTAAAAGGCCGCCGACATCTTCGGGAATTTCCCGGTATCTGCGTTGCAAAGCTAATGCTTCTTCATTATATTCGGTATTATCATCTCCTTGTTTAGCATTCATGACTTGTGCATCAACCTCTTCTTCTTGCATTTCGGAACCGTTATTATCTTCTCCGTTCTTGTTTTGGCTTTTTTGTTCATCGCCTTTATCATTATTAGCTTTATCCGGCTGATTACCTTGTTCTTCCGGCTTCTGATTTTGGTTGCTATCAGCAGTACTTTGTTGATTTGATTTGTTATCTTCTTTGTTTTTAGCATCCTCATTATTTTGCTGAGAATTTTCTTCCTTCTGCTGGCTATCATCTTGCCGGTCTGATTGTTGTTGCTCTGACTGTTGCTGATTTTGGTTCTGTTCATTCTCCGAATTATTTTTATCGGAAGAATTTTCCTGAGGCTGCTGTTCATCATTATTTTGTTGAGAATCGTCATTGTCCTCATCTTGTTTATTTTGCTGGTCAGATTGTTGCTGGTCTTTATTCTGATTTTGGTCTTGATTACTTTGATTATCTTGCTGATTTTCGTTATTTTCGGAATTGTTTTGTTGATTTTGATTCTGATTTTGCTGCTGCTGTTGCTGTTCATCTTCACACTTCAAAACAGACGGGTCTGTTTTCGCTTTTTCAAATAAATCCTCTAAAACTTTTTTATTGTAAGAGGCGTCCTCATTTTCAGGATTAAGCTCAAGCGCCTCACTAAACATCTTAAGTGCTTCCCCATATTTGCACATTTTGGTTAAAATAACCCCGCTGTTATAAAGATTTTTATCTGTTTTTTCTTTAGAAAACTCTTTTAAGGCTTCTTCACTTTTATCCATCTTATAAAGGGTAACCCCCTTCCATAAAGAATTATCAAATTTACCCAAAGCCTCTTCATATTTCTGTTTTTCAAACAACGAGAGTCCTTCTTGGTTATTGTTTAAGAATAAACCGGCTTGTGCTTGTAAAGAAAAACAGCATAAAAACAAAATCAGTAAACCACGCCTGAAAAACGGCATCATACATATCAAACAGAGGAAAACCAAATAATAACCATAATCCAAGAAAGTTGAACGCAAGTTTTGACTAAGAGCGATTTTATCCTGAGTTTCTGTTTTAATTTTGGTAATAAGTTTGTTTAAATCCGGATTCTTTATACTCATATAAACGCCGTTTCCCTTTTCTGCCAAAAGTTGTAATTTTTCATTTCCGGAAAATGATGCATCAAAGATATTGATATTGTATTTTAATTTTGCTGCCTCTTCTACCTTTTTTAAGGCCAAATCAAACCGTTGACCGATATCCGAAGCAAATAAAATGATATTACCACTGGAATATCCCGCGGATTTAAATCTTTCAACAGCTAAATCAATAGCACGGTCAAGCCTGTCTCCTTGGTCCGGTACAATATCAGGTGTAATTTGTGGCAATAAGCTTTTTATTATTTTGATATCGTCTGTTAACGGGGTAATAACATACGGTTCTTGTGAATAAACTTCTAAACCGAATTGTCCTTCCGGTAGATTATCAGCGATATCGGAAATAATAAATTTTGACCGCCCCAAACGAGAAGGTGAAATATCTGTCAATTGCATATCTTGCGCAAGACTAAGAACTATCATTGACGGATTTTCAATAACAAACGTCGGTATTTCAATCTTTTTCCATGAGGGGCCCGCCGCTGCGATAATTGCCGCAATCAACCCGGTATAAAAATATTTACCGATAGATATTTTTTTATGATTCCCTTTATCTGACAATAAAAAATTCAGCAGATTTTTATCGCAAATATTCTCCCAAGAAGATGATAAATTTTTTAACCCTATTTTCTTGAAATAAAAAATAATCGGGAGAAGCAAAAATAGCAAAACCCACGGGCGTAAAAAATGAAAATTTTGTATAAAATCAGTCATTTAATTTACCCCTTGGGATAAAAACCAATAAGGCAATCAATAAAAGAGCAACAAGCAACGGAATATAAAATAATTCACGTATTTCTTGCACAACATTTCCTTGTTCGTTTTGCGGTTCAAGAGTATCAATGCGTTGGTAAATATCTGCCAGAGAATTTAAATCTGTTGCCTTAAAATAATTACCTTTTGTTTTTTTTGCTAAAGCTTTTAAGCTTTTTTCATCTAATTCGTTGTTTCTCAAGCTAAATAATGAACTCATGAAGCTGGCCGCCCCACCGACACCGATTGTATAAACTTTAATTCCCTCTTTTTCAGCCAAATCTATCGCTTGCGCCATACTAAGTGAGCCGTCATTATTTTCTCCATCAGTCAGCAAAATAATCACTTTGTTATTTTTTTCTTTCTCATCTTTTAAATTTTTTAAAGCAATACCCAGAGCATCACCGATAGACGTAGAATTACCGGCCATACCGGCATCTGTATTAAGCAAAATATCTTTAACGGCTTTTTTATCAAAAGTAAGTGGCGCTTGCAGATAAGCTAACGTGCCAAATAAAACCAAACCCACTCTATCTTCTGTTCGTTTCTCAATAAAGGCACTAACCACAGCTTTAACCGCAGACATTCTGTCTATCCTTCGGTTATTAACGGCGAAATCCGGTCGTTGCATAGAATTTGAAATATCAACAACCAGCATAATATCACGATTCTCAGCTTTAAGATGAAAGGGTTCTCCGGCAAATTGCGGGCGTGCAGCGGCACATACCAACAATGCCCAAATAGCATAAAGATAAATAAATTTTATGGAAAAACGCCAACGGGTATTTAATATCGGTGAACGGATATGGTCTGCGTGCTGTTTAATATTTTTCAAATCTTCCAAAAACGGAACTTTTAAGGCACTACCATGTAAACCCCGAATTTTCGGCAAAAAGAAAAAAGTAACAACCGGAACAAAAAGTAACCAAAACAACTGAGGATAGAGAAAATGTGTCATAAATTTACTCCTATCCAATTTTTACAAAATTCTTTTAATTCTGAAGCTGTTTCGCTACTGTACAGCTTATCTTTTTTATCCATGAATGGAGCATAAACCAATAACTTTGCCGCTTTTTCGGATAACTTATGCCCTGTATGTTCGTTTAAAAAAGCTATCCATTCATCACCATAAAGCACGCTGGCATTCTTAAATTTAACATTGCAAATGCGCCGTAACAATTCGGAGATTTTAATGGCGGCATCAACCGGAGATTCTACTTCTATTTTTTTCAGCTTATTAAGGGCATAATATTTTTTACTTGTTTTAATACTCCATGAAATAAACTTAAATAAAATAAAAAGACAAACAATACTTCCGAGAACAATCCACCACCCGGCGGCCAACGGAAAAGCAGAAACGCCGTCAGGAATATAAATATCATGTATTTCCGGTAGACTATTCATCAATATCCTTTCTAAAAGCTTTCTACCATAAATTTAGGTCAAAAAGTCTTAAATATCAAGAGAGATGACTAATATATTGTTTTACGACCGATTTAAAACGATTCGCGGCTTTCAAGTAAACATCTTTCTTGAAATCAACAATATTTTTAACGGCAAAATCAAAATCACTCCACATATAGCTCTTAAATTCGGGATAGGCCGTTTTTGTGTTTATTTCGCCCTCATCTCCGGTAAAATAAAACAAACAAAAATAAATATCTTGCCCGCAAGTTGTCAGCCCTTTTTTCTTGAACTTTTGTTTAACGCTCTCCGGAAATTCATATCTGTTTGCTTCCTTATCAGCAGATATAAGTTTCACGGAAGTAATGCTCATTTCTTCAAAAAGCTCTCTTTTAGCTGCTTGTTCCGGCGATTCTCCCGCTTCTATACCCCCTTGTGAAAACTGCCATGCATCTTCCGGTGTATCTATTCGGTTTCCCAGGAGTATCAATCCTTTTTTGTTAAAGACTATAGCGCTCGCGCAACGTCTGTATAACAAAGTCA
Organism: Alphaproteobacteria bacterium UBA2723; assembly: GCA_002353835.1. Lineage (GTDB taxonomy): Bacteria > Pseudomonadota > Alphaproteobacteria > RF32 > CAG-239 > CAG-267. The sequence continues at coordinate 8,200 of DEKL01000056.1, read as the reverse complement.
TGATAGCCTCATTGTCTGTCTGTTTTTGAATACAAAGCTAAGGCTCTGACCAAATCAAGCGCACGAATAAGTTGGTAGTCTTCCAAATCTTCTTTGCTCTTTGCTGTTTTTTTAGGGGCGTTTTTGCCGTAATCACTGTCATTTTTCAATGCATTATTAAGCTCAGCCTCACTAATGTTTAATGCATAGGATTCTAATTCTTCAACCTTTGCCGGTTTAACAACGATATCCGGTTCAATACCCTTAGCTTGAATAGAACGACCGGATGGGGTGTAATATCTGGCGGTAGTAATACGCATAGCCCCGTAATCTCTTAACGGAATAACGGTTTGAACAGAGCCTTTACCGAAAGATTTTTCACCTAAGATAATTGCGCGGTGGTGATCTTGTAATGCACCGGCTAAAATTTCTGAAGCCGAAGCGGAACCCTCATTAATCATAACAACGACGGGTAAATCCTTGGCAATATCCCCTTCGTTTGCCATAAATTTAACGGTGTCTGCCTCATTACGAGAACGTGTAGAAACAATCTCGCCTTGTTCCAAGAATAAATCTGAAACGGCAACGGCTTGGTCTAACAAACCACCCGGATTATTTCTGACATCAATAACAATACCTAAGAAATTATTCTTGAGCTGTTTTTTAGCCTTTTCAATTGCTTCGGTAATAGCCTTATCAATATCTTCCGTGAAAGATGAGATACGAATATAGCTGATGGCATCCTCTTTAATTTCACTTTTAACAGACTGAATCTTAATTTCCTGTCTGGTAATTGTAAACTCTAAAGGCTTTGAGTTAGCTCTTCTGACAGAAAGTTTAACTTTAGTGCCAATTTTACCCCTTAACTTACTGACAGCTTCATTTAATGTCATCCCGACAACAGTTTCTTCATCAATATTGGTAATGTAGTCACCGGCTTTCATTCCGGCTTTAGCCGCCGGTGTATCATCAATCGGAGAAACAACTTTAACCAACCCGTTTTCCATGGTAACTTCAATACCTAAGCCACCAAACTTACCCTTTGTTTGTTCGCTCATATAATTAAAGCTTTCCGCATCCAAATAACCGGAGTGAGGATCTAAGGATGAGAGCATACCGTTAAGGGCCGATTCTATAAGTTTTTTATCGGAAACTTCTTCCACATAAGACATTTTTGTGCGTTCCATAACCTCTCCGAACAAATTTAAAAGTTCGTAGGTATCAACATCTTCCTCTTTCTTCTTGGCGGCATGTACGTCGGCAACACTAAAAAGAAATGCAGCAAGCAAAGAAATGAACAATAACTTATTTTTTCTCATCTTTTTTCCTATCAAATAAAATTAACCGGCAATCCACGGGGATGGATTTATGGGGTGTCTATTTTTCCTTATCTCCACATAAAGCTTTGAATTGTTAGACTTCGGCATTGTTCCGACCGGTTCTCCGGCCAACAACATTTGCCCGACATCACAATCTATTTTGCCCAATCCGGCCAATAAAGAAAGATATCCATCTCCATGTTCTACAATAATAATGTTACCATATCCTTTAAATGGACCAGAAAAAATGACTGTTCCATCAAAAAGAGCTGTAACTTGTGCTTCTGAACGTGTTTTATAAACAATACCCTTAGAGGTAACACCTTTAGATATAAGTTGTCCGTAATCAGTAACTTTTGTTCCGCTGACCGGACGATGTAAAGAACCTTTTGCCCGAGCAAATTTACCACCCTGAACCTGCTTCTTTATAGAAGCATGTGTTTTGGTATCAACAGTGTGTGCTGCGCCTGATTTTTGCATTTCTTGTTGTCTTTTTAAGGCGGCAAGACGTTCTGCTTCTTCACGCTTCTTTCGGGCAATTTCTTTTTGTCGTTCCAGTTCTTCCAATAATTCTCTTAAATCGTGTGCCTTAGATGTTAAAGTGGCGGCAATTTTTTGCGATTCGGCGCCTTTAGCTTCCACTTCGCGGCGCATTGCCGTTTTCTTAGTCATTAAGCGACGCATCTCAACTTGTTGTTGTTCCAATAAACTTTTTTGTTTTTTTGCTTCTTCAAAGGTGGATTCTATTTTGCGCTTTTGCTCATAAACATTTTCCAAATCAACTTTAAGCTTTGCAGATTTTTGATTTAAGAAAGGAACTGTTTCTCTTAACAAAATAGCGCTACGAATAATATCTATCGGAGAAAGCGGTTGTAAAATAACCGATTCGGACGGATTAAGAGACATATTTTGAAGCGCGGCAATAGTCTGCACCAAAGAATTATTTTCGCGCACAAACTCAGCTTCTTTAACAACCAAATCTTTTTTCAACAAAGCAAGATTTTCTTCTAAATCAGACAATTTTTTTTCATTGTTTTGTATTTTCTGAGCCAAAGTAATGATGGTTTTATCTATTTTAGATAATTCCAAATTCAATTGGATAGCCTGAGCCTGTAATCTCTTAGTTTCAAGAGTCTTTTGTTTGGCTTGTTCTTCTACTTTTTTAACATCACTTTCAGATATATCTTTAGCATAACTCAAATTGCAGCAAAAGCAATTAAGCCCCGCAAACAAAACAGTTATGCTAAAAAATAATATCTTCTTCATCAAAGTCCTTTATTTAACAATAAGTGAATTACCGGTCATCTCAACAGGTTTTTCAATATTCATTAAGTCCAGCAACGTTGGGGCAATATCTGCCAAACGGCCATCTTTTAAGGAAGAAACCTTTGTTTGTGCATTATACAAAACGGCCTGAACTTTCCCAACCGTGTGCGCAGTGTATGGTGCACCTGTATTTTCATCTACCATTTTTTCAACATTTCCATGGTCTGCCGTAACCAGTAAAACACCGTCAACCGACTTAATGGCGCGCATAACCTTACCCAAACATTCATCAACACAGCCGACAGCCTTAAGCGCCGCATCCATAATACCAGTATGGCCGACCATATCGCCGTTGGCAAAGTTGCAAATGATAACATCATACTTTTGTTTTTCTATGGCATCTGTTAAAGCCTCTGTTACCTCATAAACACTCATTTCCGGTTTGAGGTCATAAGTGGCAACTTTCGGACTGTTGATAAGGATTCGCTCTTCACCTTTGAACTCTCTTTCTTCACCACCGTTAAAGAAAAACGTTACATGTGCATATTTTTCCGTTTCGGCGATTCTAAGCTGAGTAAAACCATGATTTGCAACAACTTCGCCAAAAATATTTTTAAGAGCCTCTGGTGCAAAAATTGTTTTCATAAAGCGATTATGGTCAACAGAATATTCAACCATACCGACCAACTCGGCAAAATGAATAATCTTCTTTCTCTCAAAACCTGTAAATTCCTTATCACCTAAAGCATAAAGAATTTCGCGAGCTCTGTCTGCTCTGAAGTTTATCATCAAAACAACATCACCATCTTTTGCCCCTTTATAATCGCCGACAACAGCCGGAACAACAAACTCGTCAGTAACGCCGTTTTTATAAGAAGTTGTAATCGCATCATTTGCGGTGGCAAATCTTTCACCATCTGCCAAAACAATATTGTTATAAGCCTTTTCTACTCTATCCCAGCGTTTATCTCTGTCCATTGCATAGAAACGACCGGAAATCGTAGCAATTTTTACACCGGACAAATCTTTGATATTGTTTTCAAAATTTTCTAAGAAATCTTTAGCTGATTGCGGTGGCGTATCTCTGCCGTCTAAAAAAGCGTGAACATCCGTTTTAATACCATTTTTGTTTAAAATACGACACATGGCTTCAATATGAGACTGGTGTGAATGAACACCACCCGGAGACATTAAACCCATCAAATGACAAGTACCTTTAGTTTCTTTAAGTTTATTTATTATTTCAATGAGTGTCGGATTCTTTTCAAGAGAGCCGTCTTTAATCGCCAAATCAATTTTAGGTAAATCCTGCATAACGACACGTCCGGCACCCAAATTGGTGTGTCCGACTTCAGAATTTCCCATTTGTCCGTCCGGCAAACCGACATCATAACCTGATGTTTCAACAAAACAGTGCGGATAATTTTGAAGTAAATAGTGCCAATTGGGTGTATAACCCTTCTCAATAGCGTTATCATCTGTTATTTTTTCTCTATATCCCCAGCCGTCCAAAATCAACAACATTACAGGTTTTTGCATTTTTATATCTCCATTTGTTAAGTATTATTCAAAAATATAAACAAGCTTAAAACAAAAAGCATTATATTTATCCATATTTTTTTAGGTTATAAACAATATAAGTCTTGTTAAGACAAAAAGATAGCTTTATATTAAAACAAAAGAACAACTTTTTAGGAAAAAGGGATGAAATTATCACCGATATTTTTGTTGCTGGGCTTAGCGCCAATACCTTGCTATGCCGGCGCGTTGGAAACAGATTTTGATTTGTCACTGAATAACTACTATGGTTATATGGATTATGCTAAGCCGTATAACAAGCTTTACAAACAAAATAACCTCAATTCATCTCTTAATCTGTTTGGCAGAGCAACTTATGAATTTAATGAAGAATACAGCACTTCGTTAATCGGCTATTTTATGATAGATTCTGCCAAGGAAGTGGAAAACTATAACCAAGGAATTTGGGGAGAGGAAGTTTATGCCCTAACCGAAACCCCTTTTGGTGATATTTCAGTCGGTCAAGATCAAAACGTTGCCTATAAATTCGCTGTCGGTGCGCCGAATGCAAGTAAAATCCATATCAATAATACGGAGTTGGTAAATTTCATAAATAATCCGAACTGGTATAAAAAAGGGCATAAGGTGTCTTATAAAACCCTAAATTCCACCTACATAAACACAGACGGAGCCTCACTTAAAGCAAACTACATAACGCCGGAATTTGCCGGTATAAAACTTGGCATAACCTATGTGCCGGAAACATACAGCCAATCCGGTTTAATATCTAAAAAAGCTGATTATAAAGATAAAAGTGCTTATATTTTGGGTGCATACGGTGCGTGGGATATTTTAGATTATGAAATAGAAACATCTTTAGGTTTTGGAGATTATCACAAAAACGATAAAGAATATTCTGCCGGTATCAGCGTATATCGCAAAGGGTGGACAATAGGTGCCTCATACCGCAAGACGGAAGTAAGCAGTCATGATTATGCGCTAAATAAAGAAAATCTTTACGATTCTTACAGAGAAGGGCGCGCCTACAATGTCGGGGTAAGCTACGCGTTTGGCCCGTTAACAACGGGTGTTGCTTATTTTGATTCTAAGGCAAAAAACACCGATAACCATGATGAAATCATAAGTTTTTCAAACAGTTATCAGTACAATAAATATCTGACATTTTCTTTAACAGCAGCCCATTTGCTTTCTAAGGGCGAAGATAAGGACATAAAAAACAATTCAAAAGGCTATGCGTTCATACTTGGCATGGAGATAGATTTATAATGAAAATTAACATAATTTCAAAAAATTCCGTTTTTTCGGAAGATTTACGCCAGCAAATAGAATTTGCCATCAAAGATGCTGATGTCAGCACAGATCTGCCAGACGATAGAACAACACTTCTCTTAGTTGATGAAGATGATAAAAGTATTCCAAATATTTTAGGTCAAAATACAGAAATACCGGTCGTGCTTTTTTCCCTAAAAAAGGAGATTTCTGATTTTGCTGACATCGTTATAAAAAAACCATTAAAATTAAATTCATTCCTAAAGGCACTTAAAGAAGAAACGTTATTACCTAAGGTTCGCCGCAAAGAATGCCTGATGTTTAAAGAATACAGTTTATATCCTGTTAAAAAGGAAATATTTTCTTCTCAAACCCAAAACACAACGAAGCTGACAGAAAAAGAGGTTGATATTATAAAATATTTGTACCAAAACGCCCCACAAATAGCGAGCAAAGAAGAATTACTTGAAAAGGTATGGGAATACAGCACAGATGCTACAACACACACAGTAGAAACGCATATTTATCGTTTGCGCCAAAAAGTTGAAAAAGACGGTAGTTCTCAGCTGATTATCACCGAAAATAACGGTTATAGGTTGAACGTCTGATTATCTTGCCAACCCGAGCGGGGTAAAGGTAAAGCGAATATCTTTCCATTTGTCATAATCTGAGCCGCTTTGTTTTGCCAATACCTTAAAGACACCATGAACATCTTGAGCAATATGAATAGCACGCTCGGCACTATCCGCTAAGGCTGAAAAATAAGTATCGGAGCGATAGCGCTTCATATCTTCTATGTTAACGGATTTAATTTCACCCTCTTTAGTCAAGCTGACGTTAATAATAACCTCTATATTGCGGTCATCTTTACCACCGGCTATTGTTTTCCAAGATTCTTGAATTTTTGTTTTAACAAAATCTATACCGGAAACAGATAACTCGCTAAAGTATGAGCCTTTGCTGTTACCACCCTCAACACCCATATTGTTGACCGGCTCATTGTATGGAATTTGCGCCGGTGCATCTCTGTCACCGATTTGTTTTTGTAAATCATCTGTTGCTTTAAACAAACTTTCCAGTGGGTTTTTGCTATTAACCGTAGGTTTTGAATTACCGGTACTTGCCGGTTTGCTATCCTTCTTCGGCTCCGGTTTCTTTTCCGGCTTTTTATCCGGTTTTATCTGTGGTTTTTTCTGCGGAATGGGGGCTGGCTTTTTCTTTTCAACCGGTTTTTTATCTTCTTTGCTCGGGTCTTTCTTAGATTCTTCCATCTTAGGCGCATCTTCAATTAAAGATGGAGATTTTATTTCCGGCGTTTCAACCTTCGGCTCCGGCGGGGTTTCCTCTTTAACTTCGGGCTCCGGCTGAGCTTTTTTCTGAGAAGCCTGTTCCTCAATAGGCTTTTCTTTACGAGTAGCCGGTTTTCTTTCTTCCCCGCGAACAGCCAGCTCCGGCAAATTTGTCATATCGGAAATGGTAACATCATCAAGATTAACCATAATCGGCGGGGTATCATCAAAATCATGTTTGCTTGCAAAATAAGGTATATCAAAAATACATAGCAAAAGAATTGCTATGTGAAAAGCCACTGATTGATATAGATACTTATTTTTCATCAATAGTCTTTCTTTAGTTTATTTTTTCCGAGCCTCTGTTTTAAGCCCGACCTTGCTGAATCCGGCTTCTTTGAGCATAGCCATAAGCCCGATAACACTACCGTATGCAGAATGAGCATCACCGGAAATAGTTATGGTTACATCATTATTTTCGCCTTTAATGGCCATAATTTTATCAATAATGGTATCCGGCTCAATGACACTTTGTCCGATATAGTATTGTCCTTCTTTATCTACGCTGATGTTAATTGATGTTTCCTTACCGTTTAACGTGCCACCACCGACTTTTGGCAAATCAAGCGGAATACCGGAAGTCATAAGCGGTGCCGCCACCATAAACACCACCAAAAGAACCATCATAACATCCATAAGGTTTGTCATGTTGATATTAGCATTACGCCGGCTGGGTCTTCTTTGGACTCTTCCATTAACAATCATTATTATTCTCCGGCAATATCCGCACGAATAGCGGTATCATCAATTTCACGTGACAAAATACTTGAGAACTCAGCCAAGAAGTTTTCCAACTTTTTGGCATAGCGCTCAATATCAGAAGTAATAATATTATAAGCAACGTATGCCGGAATTGCCGCTATCAAACCAAAAGCGGTGGTAAATAAAGCTTCGGCAATACCCGGTGCGATAGAGGTTAAAGAATTGCTTTGTGTTTGGGCAATAGCATTAAAGCAAGCGATAATACCCCAAACCGTACCAAACAAGCCGACCAACGGTGCAACCGAACCGGTGGAAGCCAAAAAGCCTAAGTGATTATCCAATTCGTCTAATTCTTTATCCATAGAAACCATCATCGCTTTTTCTATACGTTGTTGTAAAGAAACACCTCTTAAACCACGGTCTGTTTTGGATTTCATAATATTTGTACGGCGCCACTCTTTCATCGCGGCAACAAACATGGCAGACATCGGGTCTTGCGGGTTACCGATAGAGTCGTAAAGTTTATCTAACGAACCACCGGACCAAAAACGCTCTTCAAATAATTTAGAGAGTTTTTTAACCTGACGGAGGGTGTTAAATTTTTCAAAAATAATTGCCCAAGACCAAACGGATGCGGCAATCAAGCCAATCATAACGGCTTTGGTAATCAAATCAGATGACCAAACCATTGCCCACATAGAGAGTTGGTTGGCAGCTTCACTAGCAACTTGTGTATCCATTTTTTCCTCTTTTCAAAATCAATGCATAGTATGTTAG
>DEKL01000112.1:16171-27918 GCA_002353835.1 Alphaproteobacteria bacterium UBA2723 | reverse complement strand
AACCCCGGCCGGTTGCCTCGTGACATATCTGCAGCTAATGTAAACTGAGAAATCAAGAGAATACCGCCACTGATATCTTGTACCGAAAGGTTCATTTTTTCGTTTTCATCTTCAAAAATACGCAAGTTAACAAGTTTGTTAGCCAAATAATCCGCCTGAGCGGTAGTATCATTTTTTTCAACTCCTAAAAAGACCAGCAAACCGCGATTAATTTGCCCGGTAATTTTTTGATTAACGCTGACATCGGCAGAAAGAACACGTTGTACTAAAATTTTCATGGTAATTTCCTTTATTCGGCATAAAACAGGTAAGAAAGCAAAATAGCGGCAATAATACCGGCAAAATCGGATATTAAAGCATATTTTAAGGCGTAGCGCGTTTTAGAGATATTAACCGCCCCGAAATAAACCGTTAAAACATAAAAGGTTGTTTCCGTAGAGCCTTGAATAACAGATGCCGTAAAAGCAGCAAAGCTGTTTGCCCCATGATTTTGCATGGTTTCAATCATCATAGCTCGCGCTCCGCTACCGGATAACGGCTTCATTAATGCTGTCGGTAAGGCATCGGCAAAACGTCCGTCTGCACCGATTAAAGCGCATAAAGACTTAACCCAATCAATAAGTGTGTCTAAGATTCCCGAAGCACGGAAAACCCCGATAGCCACCAACATTGCCAAAAGATATGGCAAAATGCGGATAGCCACGCCAAAACCTTCTTTGGCGCCTTCCACGAAAGCTTCATAGCAGCGCACTTTCTTTTTAATGCATAAACAAAGAACAGCACTGATGAGTAAAATCAATATAATATTGCCAACGCCCGCGGAAACAGCCAATCGCTTTTCGCTGCTCAAAAAGTAAAAACCGCCTGCAATAAGTGCAATCAAGGCTATCATTCCGCCAAAGAATTTAATTAAAACAGGGTGGCAAAGATTTATTTTTTGTTTAACCGCAATACAGAAAAATCCGACCAAGGTTGAAACAGAAGTCGCCAATAAAATCGGGATAAAAACTTCAGTCGGCCTTAAAGCCCCCATTTGCGCCCGATACATAAAAATCGTAATCGGGATAAGGGTAACGGAAGAAGCATTAAGTATCATAAAAAGAATTTGTGCATCACTGGCGGTATCTTTCTGCTTATTATGTTCTTGTAGTTGTTCCATTGCCTTTAATCCCATCGGCGTAGCAGCATTATCCAAACCTAAAAAATTAGCTGCCATATTGAGCACTACGGTAGATATCGCAGGGCTGTTTTCCGGTATATCTTTCATGATAACCTTAAATAAAGGGGCAAGTTTCTGCGAAATCTTGGCAGACAATCCTGTATCTTCAACCAGTTTTAAGACACCGAGCCAAAAGCTTAAAATACCGATAAGCCCTAAGGAAATATCAACGGCTGTTTGTGCATTCTTAAAAATTGCTTCCACAATTAAATTAAAAGTGTTTGTATCATGTTGAATAATAAGGTTATAAAGAGCAGCAACAACAGCGCAAAGAAACATTCCAACCCATAAAAAATTAACCATCAAAAGCTCCATTTAGTGATTATTTAAGATATTGAGGTCATAATAAAACAAAAAGTTTAAGATTTCTCAAAGGAATAAAAAAATGGAAGATTCTCCTGAATATTTAGCCGCGCGCCAGCAATTTTATGACTATTACGATAATGTTGTCACCCCGTCATTAAGAGAAATAGAAAAAAAACGCCATCATTATCTGGGTGGTCTTATTGCAGTCATATTATTGGTTGTTCTCTGGATTGCACTTTTGTTAACGGGAAAAGTAAGCTTTTTAGGGGAAGGGGAAAACGGTTTTATTTTTTGCCTTTTGGTTTTATGTGTATGCACTCCGATATTTATGTATTATAAGAAAAGTAAAGAAAGTATTTTGCCTTTATTGATAGGATTCTTTGGCAAATTTAACTATACCTATCATCCGAATTTACCTTTATCGGTACTTAACCAGTCTCAAATCATGAAAAAAAGTGATGATATAGCATCTGATGACGGTTTTACCGGAGAATATAAAGAAGTTCCTGTTTCCATTATGGAATATGCACGTTTTAAATATCAAGAGCAAAAAGAAGACGGTGTACGTAAAATCAAACGCAAAGTTAAAGGTCGCGGTATTATATTTGAAGCCGAGATGAAGAAAAAATTTGACGGGCATACTATCGTTGTTAAAGACAAGGGCATGTTAAATAAATTCTCACGTTATAAAGGGCTTGAAAGAGCAGGGCTTGAATCACCGGAGTTTGAAAAGGCCTTTGAAGTATATACCGATAATCAAATAGAAGCGCGTTACATTTTAACTGCTGTTATGATAGAATATATGTTGGAATTAAAAAAACTGTTTCCAAATGCCGAATACAGCTTTGTTAACAATAATGTCCTAATCAACATAGAGATTAAGAAAAATATGTTTGAATGCAGTAATTTCTTCCGTTCCGTTATTAACAAAAAGCGCGCAGAAAAGCACTTCAAACAATTTTATTTATTGTTTTCCATCATTGAGATATTGCACTTAAATCAAAAGCAAATGCTTTAATTTTGCCCGTCTAATTCGCGAATTGTCTTAACAGCTTCTTCATAAAGCACTTTATTTTCGCGTATGGATAGGCGAATATTGGATTTTGCTAATTCCTCATTGGTTCCGCAATCATAGCGTTCGGATGCCGTTAAAACACCGTATAAAGATACACCTTTTTTGCAAGCGAGGTTGATGGCATCTGTTAAGTTGATTTCACCGTTATTACCTTTTCGTACTTCCGGTAATAAATCTAAAATTATGTTCGGCAAAATATACGGTCCCATGCTGGCATAATCAGAATCAATTTCTTCCATTTTCGGTTTTTCAATCACACCTTTGGCTTGCACAATGTTGTCAGAAACTTTTATCTTAGTCAAAACCCCGTAACGGGAAAGCTGTTCGCGCGGGAATTTAATAATATTCTCAACAATACCGCCTTTTTTCTCATAAACGTCCAATAATTGTGATAAGATACCTTTACCGCGGCAAACATAAACATCATCAACCCACATCACCATAAAGTCTCTTTTACCGATAATATCTTTGGCACACAAAACAGCATGACCGTTACCTTTCGGCTCAGATTGGCAGGCAAAGGAAAACTTCACCCCTTCGGGAACAGTACGTTTAAGTGCTGCCCATAACTCCAGCTTATCTTTTCTCAATAAATTTTCTTCTAAGTCCTTGTTAGGAGAAAAATAGCGTTCATACATGGTTTTATTAGTATCATCACTATAAATAAAAATTATCTCTTTGACACCTGCTTCGGCGCATGCTTCCACGGCATATTGAATAATCGGTAAATTATTCAGGCACAAAAAACCTTTATGCATAGCTTTTGTTGCCGGTAAATTTCTTGTAGAAAGTCCGGCGACAGGTAAAACAACAACTTCTGGTTTGGCAAACATCTTAAACTCCATAAGCTAAAAACAGCGATTATAAGCCGAGTATAGGAGCAAAAGTTTTAAGCGGCAAGTTTAAAAATGATTATTCGGCAAATAAAGACATATTTTTGCTGACATCACCCTGCAAAAATAAATTTCTGCCGCTGTTTGCCGCAAATATATACTTTTTCTCAACTTTTTCATCTGTAATCGGTTTTTCTTTACCGATAAGCATATTCTTTCCGATTATTCCTTTAAGCGGTGTCCGAGGTGAAGAAACGGCAAAGATATATTTGTTGCCGGTCAGTTCATCTCCGTTTTTAATGTGTACCGGTGCATTTTCAACATATTTTCTTATTTCGGGCTTAAATTGCTTATCCATATCGGTTGTGGCTAACAAATTCATTAAAGTTTTCTTTTGTACGGTAAAAGGTTTGACTTTAGGAACGGATACCTCAGGATTTTCTTCAGCAACATCAACGGACGAAGGTAATTCTAACGGTTGATTTTCAGCAACCGTTACCGCTTTCTTAAACCCCTTTTTACGGCTTAATTGCTCGGCAATATCCTTTTCTATAACCGGGGCCGTATTTTTACCTATTTCCATCGCAATTATCGGATTCGTTTTAAATTCCGTACGGCTTTCTGTTTCGGGAACAAATGCTTCCTCTCTGAAAATGACATTGTCCTTTTCTTCGGTATCTTCTGCCGGTAAATCTACAAGTTCATAGACAGCCGGTTCCTCAATATCCAGAATAGCTGTTGTCAAAGGTGTATCGGGAATTTTTTTCTCTTCTGGTAATGTTTCTGCGGTATTGAGGAGTAATTCTTCATCAAAAGAAAGCGGAGCTTTTTCTTCCATAACGGGAATAGCCTCAGCAACAATCAGTTCTTCCAATGATGGCTCGCTGATTTCTAAAGTCTTATTATCAGAGTTCTTTTCTTTAGAAACAACATCTTTATGCGGAAGAATGGAAGAAAGACCGTTAAAAGAAAGATTGGTTGCTAAAACAGTATCTTTAATAATCTCTTTCTTCTGTTTTACATCATTTTTTTCGCTGTTTTGTTTTATGCTGTTTTCTAAAATATCGGCTAAAGCGGATTGTCTGGATTCCATCTTAGGCAAAATCACAGCAAGGCTGTTATCTTTTTTTTTAATATCATCAGTCTCAGAGGTTTGAAGCTTTTCATCTTCATCGGCCTTAGGTTCTGATGTATCACCGTCATCTTGTTTAGGTGTGGCATCTTTCTTAGCCAAATCCGGTACGGTTGGCTTTTTAATATCAATTTCATCAGCTTTTTTCGGTGGATAGAGTAAATATTGATCATAATCGCGTGCCGAGATATTTAAGATGGCTCTGAAATTGTCAATACTGTCAACAATCTTCGTATTTAATCTTTCCACATAAGTCAAGATAGTATCTAAAGCCTGTATTGCAATCTCATTATTTTCTTCCATCTCTGCTACATTTGTTGCATCAATAATGGTCAAGTAATTATCCCGAATTTTATTATGCAATGATGTGATAAGATCCATTTCATCTGAAACCTCTTTAACCTCGGTTCTTAATTGCTCTTTTTGCTCATCTGCAAGCGGATTATCGGTTTCATCCAGTAACTGCACTCCCTTCATATATTCGGAAGTCAGATTATCATAGTATGAGAAGTTGTTTTGTGCGATGTTATAAACCCAAACAAGTTTGTTGAAGGTGTTATCAAAGACATATTTGCTGTCAACGACAAAATTATCTTCCAATGTTTTCGGAATAAACTTAAGTTTAGATTTTTCAGCACTTAATTCGGCTTCAACACTCATTAAAGTCTTTTCGGTCGGGTTTGTGCGTACCAAAGAAAGCATCTGCTGTAATTTCTTTTCCGTACTTTGCAATGTTTCAATATTAGAATTATAGATATTATTAACGTTAGCATTGCTTGTAACAGGCTTAAAGCGAACAAAGGCCAATGTCATGCGAGAAATTTCCTTTAATTCGTCATCTAAACTGTCTTCCAACTCTTTTGCCTTTTTAGAGATTTTTTCTAAACGGGCTTTTTCTTCTTTATTCTTGGCATTTTTAATCATATTTTCGGCATCACGGATACGTTGAATACTTTCAGACAAATCAACTTTAACCGTCGGGTTAGCCAAATTTCCGCCGAAGGTAAATTTCAAAACATCAGAGAAAGACGCATTATGATATACGGCATTAAATACCGCAGTAAACAACCAATCGCTGAGGTTAAGATTAAACTTCATATTGATATTGGCAACCGGTGATTCCCAAATAATATTTTCAGCTGTAATTAACCCTTTTGTAATTTCATATTTACCGCTTACTCTGGTAAATATACTTCTTCCGGTTCTTAAATTATTTAATACGCTGTCTTCAAATCCGTCAACATTTTTACGTTGTTCAAAGTCAAATTTAATAATATCCAAATCCCAGCCTTTAACCGCTGTTCCGGAAAGTTGAATTTTTCCTCTGGAATTAAGATTTTCAAAAAATGTTTTTTGCGAAGCAGCCAAAGAGTTAAAGGAGCCGTCGGCATCAAGTTGACTGCTCTCTAAAACATAAGTTTCTCCGCCTAAATCAGGAATATTCAAAGCTTTAACGGCAAATGTTCCTTCTATCTTAGGTAAATTATTGCTGTCTAAAATAAATTGTAAACTGACCGAACTGTCGTCTTTTTCAGCCTTAAAGTCAGCCACTTTAAGCACACCGTCTTTAAGAGCCGTATCAATAAGTGCATCAGTAAAAGTTTTATTCTTAAAGACAAGCTGTTTTGCCGTTGCTTTGATATTAAAATCAACTTCCTTAAGAGAAGAATAATCTATAGTACCCTCATTAAATTGCGGCATGGTAATAAAACCGTCTTTTGCTTCGGGTACAACCGGCAATAATTCTTTTTTACCGAGATTAAATAACCGATCGGCATCAAATCTGTCAAAATCAAGTTTTGCCATCAATTTCGGTGTTTTTTCACTATTATCCAACTGAATTTGACCGGTAATACCGTTTGCGCCCAAATGAGCATTGATATTTTCTAAAGCAAAGGCATCTTTTGTTCCTTTAATGTTACCGGCCAGCGTAAATGAAGTAACGGGCATATCCGGTTTATAGTCTAAATTAAGGTCACGGATGAGGTTTGTAAAATTATTTGTTTTTAATTCAATAGTACCGTCAATAATCGTATTTTTCTCTGTTTTTGCAACAGACCCCGTATAAGAAAATTCGGTGTTACCAAACTTTTGTACAGAACTTATCTTAAAATCATTAAGTGTTCCGCTCATAGCTCCTTGAGAAGCAAAAATTTTCTTATTAAATAACGGTTTGGAACTTGCTTCTATATCTAAAGCTGAAATTAATTGCGGCAAATTTGCTGTTTTAATATCATAATTAAATTCATTAAATAACGGCGCCGTGTAGATATTTGAGGCATCAGCACTTAATTGTAAGGTTGCACCGGCAATATTTCCGATAGATAATTTCTTAATCTGCATTGTTTCATCAACGGTGCTAAACTCTAATAAAATATTTTCCAAAGGTTTCTCATTATAAACAGCAGAATCAAGAGCAATTCTGGCATCTACGCTGATGGCATGGTCCCAAGGAATTAATTTAAGTTGGTGTACCAGTTTGCTTTCAAGCGAAGCGGATTTCATATCGTTCGGTAATACCTGAACATATTTATCAAACAAAATCTTAGATCCTTGAATATCTGCAACGGCAAACAATTTACCGTCATTTTTAGCAAAACCGATATTTCCTTTGACGGTTGCATTATCAACAACAGCTTCGGGAACGGTAATGGTTATTTTATTCAAATCACCGGAAATTTGCGTAGTAAAAGCTGATTTTTTGAAAATAGACTTTTTATTTTCAGCAGCCGCCAATTTACTCAAATTAACGTTAAAGATAGAGGCAAACACACGCAAATCATTTGTTTTTACGGTTTGATCAAACTGGTAATTGAAATTATTTAACGCCACTTTGCCGACACCTTTAACATTGGTCTCGCCGGGCATATCAATACCATATCTTCCGAAATTCAATACATTATCCTGCAAAGCAACATTTAAGCTGAAGTTTTTAGCAGATGCATTATGATATAAAACATCTCCGGATTTAATATTGAGCTCCCCGCTGTAATCAGCAATATTCAAATCAGCTAACTTGGCACCGGACTGTATATGGTTGATAAAATCAGCTCCGATATTCTCTAGAATATCCAAATTCATGTGTGACATATCAAAATTAGCATTGATATCCGTCAGATTTTTATTTCTCTTAATAATAACCGCTCCGGTACCTTTGGTATCTCTGTTAAAAGCGATGGTAAAGTTTTCAAGTTTTATTATTTCCGGCGCATATTCATATTTGAAGGAGGTGTATAAAGAACCTTCATAATGTTCCGGAAGTTTTTCCTTTCCCATAACAACTGCGGTAAAATCCGTTAAGTGCGCTGTATCAAAAGTAATAATACCGCTTGCATTTTTACCTAAAGTACCCTCAATAACAGCCTTACTTGAGGTGGAAGCGTTTTCAATGGTTAAATTAACCGCTAAACTATCGTTTTTAACGATATTACCTCTGAACTTAACTTCACTGTTATTGTGAATAAATTTACCGTCAGTTTTATAAGGCCCTTTAAGCGAAGGGGCGCTGATAGAAGCGGAAATATTAGGAATTTCAAATTCTTTATTGTTTTTTTCGTCCTTATAGCTGAGCGAACAATTGCTTAAATGAACATCATTAAAAGAAACTTCTATATTGCCGGATTTATTTAGGTTTGTCGTTCCGATACCGTCCCAGTTAAGAACACCGTCTTTATCAATGTTAACGTTAACCTTCATTTGCGATAAAGTCATAGAATTCAAAATAAAGTTTTGATGTAACAAAGGCCATAATTCAACATGCGCCGAGATATCATTAACCGTAACCAAAGGATCTCGTGCCCCGGCAGGTTTAATAAATCTGACGCGATTTGCTGAAAATTTCGGAGAAGGGAATAATTCTACCGAAAGTCTTCCGTCAATAACGGCTTTTAAACCGGTAATCTGTGAAAAGCGCTGTTCAACCATAGCTTTATGCTGATTCCAATCAAGCATATAAAGATAGATTCCGCCACCTGTAATTGCTAGAATAACAACACACAAGAAACCTAAAATAACCTTTTTTAGCACGTTTTTCTCCTAAAATAAAAATAAGCTTTGCTAAATTTTTTTATCATTGTATACTATAAAAAATTAACGAAACGATAATATCGGAAGATTTTTTTAAAAAAATTGTTTTAAAGGAATTAGTTAATGGAAAATATCTCTGAGATACTTTATCAAAAGGCCAAAGAAACAAGATTAAACGCCTATGCGCC
The DNA here is from genome assembly GCA_002353835.1 of Alphaproteobacteria bacterium UBA2723. GTDB lineage: Bacteria > Pseudomonadota > Alphaproteobacteria > RF32 > CAG-239 > CAG-267. Next base: position 19,139 of record DEKL01000112.1, on the reverse strand, counting down.
TTATTCTCATTATGCTGTCGGTGCGGCAATATATACAAAAAGCAAGAAAATATATACGGGTTGCAATGTTGAAAATATATCTTTTCCCTGCGGAACTTGTGCCGAAGCCGGTGCTATTGCAGCCATGGTTGCTGCCGGCGATAATAAAATCAAAGCCGTTTTGGTAGTATCAGACGGGAAAGATTTGGTATATCCGTGCGGAGCTTGCTTACAAAGAATAGCAGAATTTGGTGACAATGATACGGTTATCTACTTGGCAAATATGCAAGAAATATGCAAAAAACATACTTTAAAAGATTTGTTACCTTATAATTTTAAGGAGGAAAATATCGGAAAATGAGCAATGAAGTAGCCGAACTTATTAAGCAAAAACTCGGGCTAAAAAATCCCAAAATAGCCGTTATCTTAGGTTCCGGTCTTGGTGACCTTGTAGAGAGCATGGAAGATAAAAAAAGGCTTAGTTACAAAGATATACCAAATTCTCCAACCAGCACGGTTGCCGGTCACAAAGGGGAGCTTGTTTACGGCACATTATGTGGCAAAGAAGTCTTATGCATGAACGGTCGTGTTCATTTATACGAAGGTTTTGATCCGAGTAACATTGCCGTAGCAATTCATACCTTAAAAGATTTAGGCATAGAAACGCTGATAGTAACCAATGCCGCCGGCTCGTTAAATAAAGATATCGCTCCGGGAAGTTTAATGCTTATCAATGACCATATCAATTTTAGTGGTAGAAATCCTTTAGTCGGCCCGAATGATGATTTTTATGGTTCAAGGTTTCCGGCAATGAACGGCGCCTACACTCAAAGTCTTTTGGAAAAAATGAAAGAAATAGCTAAGCGTGAACAAATAAAAGTTCACGAAGGTGTTTATCTGATGGTTTTAGGTCCGAATTTTGAGACCGCGGCAGAGGTTAGAATGTTTACCAAAATGGGTGCGGATGCCGTAGGATGTTCCACGGTGCCGGAGGTTCTTGCCGCAGCACATTGTTCCATGCAGGTCATAGGAATTTCCGTTATAACCAACTATGGCGCAGGGATGGTGCAAAATGCCCCGTCACATTTGGAAACATTGCTTAATGCAAACAAGGCCGCAGAAACACTTGTTAAGTTGATAACCGCATTTATCAAAGAGGAGGGGTAATCATGTTACCGCAGGAAATTATCCGCAAAACGCGTAATCGTGAGCAATTGACGGCAGAAGAGATTAACTTCTTCATACAAGGGCTGGTAGAAGGCAAAATTGCCGATATACAAGCGGCTTCATTTACAATGGCCGTTTTCTTAAATGGGTTAAACAATGAAGAAACATTAGCTTTGACTTTAGCTATGCGAGATTCCGGAACAAAACTCACTTGGTCAGAATTATCGGATAAGCCGATTGTAGATAAACATTCTACCGGTGGTGTGGGTGACAAAATAAGCCTAATGTTAGCACCGATGTTGGCAGCCTGCGGTACCTACGTTCCGATGATAGCCGGAAGAGGGCTGGGGCATACCGGCGGTACACTGGATAAATTAGATTCTATTTCAGGGTATCAGACAGCAGCAGACATCAAAAAATTCCAACAAACAGTCAAAAAAGTCGGTTGCGCCATTATGGGGCAAACAAAAGATTTAGCACCGGCAGATAAAAAATTATATGCCATAAGGGATGTTTGTGCCACGGTTGAATCTATTCCGTTGATAACGGCATCAATACTTTCTAAAAAATTAGCGGCAGGGTTGCAGTATTTGGTAATGGATATCAAATGCGGTAATGGTGCCTTTATGGAAAATATGAAAAGAGCAACCGAGTTAGCTCATTCCATAGCAAATGTTGCCAATGGCGCCGGCACTAAGACTACAGCATTATTGACAGATATGAATAGCGTTTTAGGTACAACGGTCGGTAATGCTTTGGAAGTGGAAGAAGCCTTAAACTACCTAAAGGGGAAAACACCGGACAAACGGCTTGATGAAGTAACAATGGCGCTTTGCAGTGAATTGTTAATAAACAGCGGTATGGCGAAAAACAGTGAGGAAGCGGAAAAAATGTTACGCAAGAGCATTGAAACGGGAAGTGCTTATGAAAAATTTATCCAAATGGCAGTGGGCTTAGGCGCAGATGCAAAATTGCTGGAAAATTTTGCAAGTCACGCATCTTATGTGGAGCCGATATACAGCACGGCGAGCGGCTATGTTTCAGAAATTGATACACGAAAAGTAGGTCTAGGGGTAATTTTACTCGGTGGCGGACGAACAACGCCGGAACAAAAGATCAATTACACTACGGGCTTCACGTCATTCTGCCAAATTGGTGATAAGGTAGATGAGAAAACACCTTTATGCTATGTGCATGCCGAAGATAAGTCGGTTATAAGCGAGGTAAGCACGCTTATCAGAGAGGCCGTAAAGATATCGGAAAACAAGCCGGAAACAGCGCCGACAATCATCCGTAAAATAGCTTAAATGCTTAAGATTTACGTGTTTTCTTTGGTGTTGTGACACCTTTAATCTTATTTAACAGGATATAATCCGGAACACCGTCTTGCGGTAAGCCCCATTTTTGTTGCAATTTGCGTACGGCACCTTCAGTTTTAGGCCCGAGGCGTCCATCTTCTTTTAGCCCGGCCTTAATGGTGCGATTCGCATAGTGCTGTACTTTTAAGATATCATCGCTTGTTATTTTATGTTTAACCTTTTCCGTCAGCGGGCTGAAAGTCTTATTGTTTTTTGCATATTCGGCAAGCTTAACAATAGCCAGAGCATAGTTTATGGAACGATTCCATATCATGATTCGGCGAAAGTTACTAAGTGTGATATAGGCACGCCCATGCCGTCCGTCCGGCAAGATAATACCGGCCGCCGCATCATTAGGGAGATCAAGAGCTTTACCGTCTATACCTTTAACCCCGAGTTTTTTCCACTCATGCACTTTCTTATATTTTTTAAGCCCGACCAGCCGATAATCAAAGTTTGCAGGT